>JBHHYO010000003.1:0-88145 GCA_046757665.1 Nitrospinales bacterium | reverse complement strand
CTAGATCATCTTTTCGCGTACCTTGGCGCTGATGGTGTCGAGGGTGATGACCACCAGGGTGATGATCAGCAAGGCGGTTCCCGCCTGGTTATACTGGAGCAGGTTGATCCACTGTTGCAACAGAAAACCGATTCCCCCGCCGCCGACGAATCCGATAATCGTTGACATGCGAACGTTGATGTCCCACCGGTAAAATGTGAAGGCCAGGAACTGCGGCACTACCTGCGGAACGACGGCGTACAAAATCACTTGCAAGCGCGTGGCGCCGGTGGCGGTGACCGCCTCGACGGGACCCGGGTCGATGCTTTCGATCTGCTCGGAATACAGTTTTCCCAGGGCGGCGATGGAGTGCAGTCCCAGCGCCAGCACTCCGGCGAACGGGCCGATTCCCACCCACACGGCGAAAAGGATCGCCAGAATCAGCGGTTCGATGGAACGCAACACGTTGAACACCGTGCGCACGGCGTAATACGCCGCCATTCCGAGCGGATGCGGCGACATCAAATTGCGCGCGCCGAGGAAACTGAGCGGCACCGCGACCGGAACCGCCAGCGATGTCGCCATCAGCGCCAGGAAAACGGTTTCGATCATTTTATCGACGGCCAGCTTGAGTGTATGGCTGACCCGCCAGCCGCCGGTTTTCCAGGTCAATACCGCCTTGACCCGTTGTTCCTTTCCCCGGGCCAGCTCGGGCACGCGGATTTCGCGGTAAAACTTTCCCTTGCTGTCGGTGCTAATGGCGGCCAGGGGAAACTCCTGGTCGATGGAGTTCACCCAGACCAGCTTTCCCTTGCTGTCGGGCTTGAGGTTGAATCCCTCCACGACCAGAGCATCGCCGATTTTTCCTTCCTGTCGGGAAAGGAGAAGTGCGGGGCGGGATGTCCCGGGTGGTTGAATGGTTTTTTGCGGCACCGAGGACGGTCTCAACAGAAAAGAAGCTTCGACAGTTGCGGACTCCGTGTTTGCCGTTACCAGGTCGGGGTGCGCCAAGGCAGTGACAAGGGGTTTGACGAGGTGGAAATCGCGGATCAATTCCCGTGGATCGATTTCCGTTACCCGCCAGCCGTAGCTGTACACCAGGCCAAGCGCCAGCGCGATCAACAAAAATCGGGAACGGGCATAAAACGGAGCCTGGCGGGGAAGTTGTTTTGAAGTTGTGGTCTCGGCAGGCATTGACGGGACGCTCAATTATTTTCAGTCCAGTTCAAACTCGTTGCGCCAGTCGGTGTCCTGGTCGAGGGGTTTCTGGTCGCGTTTGTCGAGGATGAAATTTTCCATGACGAGATAATCCATCTCGGTGCGCATGAAACAGCGGTACGCCTCCTCCGGCGTGCATACGATGGGTTCGCCGCGCACGTTGAAGGAGGTGTTGATGAGAACGGGACAGCCGGTTTCCTCCCCGAAGGTTTTCAGGAGGTTGTAATACCGGGGATGGGTGCCTTGATGCACGGTTTGGATGCGGGCGGTGTAATCGACATGGGTGACGGCGGGCACCTGCGACCGGGGCACGTTTAACAGGTCGATTCCGAACCGCCGTTTTTCATCTTCGGTCATGGGGGTTTTTTTATCTTCCCGGACCGGCGCCACCAAAAGCATATAGGGGCTTTCGGAGTCCATCTCGAACCATTCGTGAACTTTTTCCGCGAGGACGGAGGGGGCAAAGGGGCGGAAGGATTCGCGATACTTGATTTTCAGGTTCATGGTCGATTGCATCGTTTGGTTGCGGGCGTCGCCGAGGATACTGCGGGCGCCCAGGGCGCGCGGGCCGAACTCCATGCGTCCCTGAAACCAACCGACCACTTTCCCTTGCTTCAGGTTGGCGACGACGGAGCGGATGAGGTCATTTTCTTCCAGTTCCTTGTGGGGGACCTGGTTTTTTTCGAGAAAATCCCGGATGGACGCGGCGTCAAACCGGGGGCCCAGGTAGGCGCCCTTCATGGTATCGCTTTGATTGGTTTGCCGGGAGTGTTGTAGCGCCTGGTGCCAGATGTACAGGGCGATGCCCAGGGACCCGCCGGCGTCTCCGGCGGCGGGCTGGACCCACACGCGGTCGAAAATTTTTTCCTTGAGGATTTTACCGTTGCCGACGCAGTTGAGCGCCACCCCGCCGGCGAGGCAAAGGTGTTTCATGCCGGTGAGCCGGCGCGCGTGGCGCGCCATCTTCAGCATGATTTCCTCGGTCACCGCCTGGAGGGAAGCGGCGATGTCCATCTCGCGCTGTGTGATTTTTGATTCCGGCCCGCGTGGCGGCGCGCCGAACAACCGGTCGAAGTTGGCGTTGGTCATGGTGAGGCCAGACAGGTAATTGAAACAGCTCATGTCCATGCGGAACGAGCCGTCTTCCTTGATGTCGAGCAGGCGGTCGCGGATCAAATCGGCGTACCTGGGCCGGCCGTAGGGGGCGAGGCCCATCACTTTGTACTCGCCGCTGTTGACCTTGAATCCCAGGTAATAGGTGAAGGCGGAATAGAGCAGACCCAGGGAATGCGGAAAATGCAATTCGTGGACCAGTTCGATCTTGTTGCCGCGGCCGATGCCGATACTGCTGGTCGTCCATTCGCCGACGCCGTCCATCGTGAGAATGGCCGCCTCCTCGAAAGGCGATGGAAAAAACGCGCTGGCGGCATGGGATTCGTGGTGTTCCGCGAACAGAACGGGGCCCGCGTATTCCAGGTCCCGGCGGATGTTCCAGCGGGTCCACAATTTTTCCTTCAACCAGAGCGGCAGGGCTTTGAGGCAGGAGCCGATTCCGCGGGGCGCGACGCTCAGGTAAGTTTCCAGGATGCGCTCGAACTTGATAAACGGTTTGTCGTAAAATCCCACGTAATCCAGGTCGGCGGTGGTGATCCCTCCGGCTTGCAGGCAGTAGCGGACGGCTTGCAGGGGAAACCCGGAGTCGTGTTTTTTGCGGGTGAATCGTTCTTCCTGGGCGGCGGCGATGATCTCGCCATCGCGCACCAGGCACGCCGCCGAGTCGTGATAATATGCCGATATGCCCAGGATGTTCATGGATGCGCGACCTTTAAAGTTTCATGCCCCCGGCGGTCAGCCACAGCACTCCCAACCCGAGCGCCAGCACGGCTCCGTTCAGCCTTACGGACAATGTGTGGATTTTGTCGAACCGCGATTTCAAGGCATCCTTTTGTTCCGGGTTGTCCTGGGATTTGATTTCTTCCTTGAGATTTTTTGCGCGGGGGCCGATGACCCGTCCGGAATAAAACGTGCACCCCGCCATCGCCGCCAGGAACACGAGTTGGAGGCTGATAACGCCGCCGCCGGCAATCAGAAGGGCGGTTATGGACAGGATACAGCAAACGTAGCCGAGAGCATAATACCTGGGAAAGATGACGCCCACCACTTCTCCGGCCTTCTGCCGATCCAGAGTTTTGAATACCGCGGGGGCGGTGAAAAAGGAAAAAAAGACAATGCCGCCGATCCAGACCACCAGGCTGAGGATATAAATGAATTGGATAGCGACCATGGGAAATTTAAAATATTCCTCCCCTTTCAAGGAAGGGGGGGGATTTCCCCCCACTGATTCATAGAAATCAAAGCCATCTTAATTTTCCCACGTCTTGCACGCGCTCAATTTCCGTAGCGATTTTTTTGGCCGCGTCCCTGGGGTCGGAGGCGTCGCGGATGGGCCGTCCGACGACAATCGCATCGGCTCCGGCGGCGATGACGCTTGCGGGCGTGGCGGTGCGCGCCTGGTCGTCTCCGGCAACGGCGGCCCAGGCCGGACGTATTCCGGGAACGATGACCTTGAAATGCCCGCCGCAGGCTTCCTTGACGGCGGTGACTTCCCGGCCGGAGCAGACGACCCCGGCGCAACCCGCTTGCCGTGCCGTTTGCGCCCGTTGCAAGGCCAGTTGGAGGATTGTCAATCCCTCGCGGAATCCCATCGCGCCCAGGTCCTTTTCGGCCAGACTGGTCAAAACGGTGATCGCCAGGACCTCCGGCCCGTCACTTCCGGGCGTTATTTCCGGAAGGGATTCGTTGCCGTCCAGATGCACGGTGATGAAGCGGACGCCGTATCTGGTGGCGGACCGCAAGGCTCCGCGCATGGTTGCGGGGATATCGTGCAATTTCAGATCGAGAAAAATTTCCGCCGAGCTGTTTTCGCGGATCGCCTGCAACACCCGCGGCCCTTCGCTGATGAAAAGTTCCAGTCCTACTTTGAAGCAACCGACCAGGCCGTCCAGCATTTTGGCGTAGCGTACGGCTTCGTGCGAATCGCGAACGTCCAGGGCGAAAATGATCTTTTGTGCCGCTCGTTTCAAACCGTCTTCATTCATGGAAGCTCTTTTCCGGGCCGGTTTGTGGAAACCGCCAGGGTGTCAATATAGTCTTTAAAAACCCTGACGACTATGATAGACCAATATTAAGTTTAGTGGAAACAAACTTGAAGACCGGGCTATGTTGCGGAAAGACCTTACTATTCGATATCAATTTCGCTTTGCGGATAAAAGGAAGCGGGATTTTCTTTTTGTCCTTGATAAGGACAGTCTGGCTTTGAAATCCTCTGCCGAGGAAAAAGGTATGCCGGACTGGACCCGCTTGCAGTTTCATAAATGTTCCAACTGTACGTTGAAAGAAGAGGAGCACGCTTATTGTCCGGTGGCCAAGGAATACCGCGTCATCCTGGACAGTTTTGCGAAAAGTTTATCTTACGAAAGGGTGAAGGTGTTGGTCAAGGTGGAGGATCGTTATTATTTCAAGGAAACCAGTCTGCAAGCGGGCATTTCGAGCATGATCGGAATCGTCAACGTCACTTGCGGGTGTCCGGTTTTGTCGAAGTTGCGCCCGATGGTTCGTTTTCATTTGCCTTTTGGGTCGCCGGAGGAAACCACGTTTCGTTCCGCCGCCATTTTTTTGCTGGGGAAATATCTGGAAAGCAAGGACAAGAAAACGCCGCCGCCCATAGACTGGCAGGAACTGGCCGATACGCTGAGCGAAGTGGAGACGGTCAACATGGGGCTGGCGGAAAGGATCAGGGACATGTCGTCCGGCGATGCGAATATCAACAGCTTGCTGATTCTGGACGGGTTTGCGAAAATTACCGGATTCGTGCTCGAGGATGGCGTGGAGGGACTGCGTTATTTGTTCAAAACCTAGCCGGTAACGGGACCTGTTTTCCGTTTCGTCGAGATGTCGTTTTATCCAAGGTTCGGATTGAGTTGCAACGCTTTTTTATAATGCTTGTCCGCTTCCTGGGTTTGCCCCATGTTGTGGAGGGCGACGGCCAGGTTGTAATGGGCCTCGGCGAGGTCGGGTTGGATTTGCAGGGTTTTGTAAAAGGCATCGACGGCCTTGTCGTTCTGTCCCAGATTGGCGTAGGCGATTCCAAGGTAATAGTAGGCGCCGTACCAGTTGGGATTTAATTTCGCCGCCTGGCTCAAATTCGCCGCGGCTTCCTCGTAACGTCCCGCCACCCCGTAGGCTTTGCCCAGCTTGTAGAGAATGTCGCTGGATTGCGGTTTGATCTCGGCGGCTTTTTTGAGGTGTTCTATAACTTCGAGACGGAACCCCTTGGCGGCGTAAATTGAAGCCGCGGCCAACTGGTCGTAAAGGTTATTGGGATTCCGCTTCAAGGACTCGTTCAGATAGGCGATCGCTTTTTGGGGCTTGTCTATGCCGAGATAAGCTTTGGCGAGAAAGGAGTAGGCATCGGCGAAATCGGGGTTCAACCTGGCGGCTTCCAACAGGGGATTGATGGCTTCATGAAAATGGCCCTCGTTCACCAGGCTGATGCCCAGGAGGAGGTAAGCGGCGTCATAGCGAGGGTTGATGCGGATCGCCTGCACCAGCGGTTTCATGGTCTTGGCGTAAAGCCCGGACAGGGAATAGGCCTTGGCGAGATCGTAGTACGGTTTGGCGCTTCTGGGGTTTTTCTTGACGAGCGCTTCCAGCCGCTTGATGGTGCTTGCGTTGCCGGTGGTTTCCGCCGCCATGACCGGGCCGAAAGACAGGAACGACAACACAAGTAAGGTGAACAGGATTTTTTTCATTTCGCGTCTCCCCGCAAGATTAGATTATATTTGAGGCGATCTGTCAACTTGTTTTCCCCCGTGTTTTTCCCATCCGGCGGGAATTTGGAGCGTGGGGGCGGATTTCGGAAAGCGTTGCCCCGCTCAGATGTAAAAAGCGTCGCTAAACCGCGTCATGACCGCGCCGTCCTGCACCGAGTCGGCCTTGTCGGGAAGCGGTTCGCCCAACAGTTCCCGGTAAATGAGAAGCGGGATGTCGGCGCCAGCGGCGATGCTATGAATTGACCCGCTACCGAACCGCAAATTGACGTCGGTAAAATGGAACCGCCCGGCTTCGTCAAGAATTCCCTGAAGAGTGGCCGGCCCGCGCAAGCCCAGTTGCAATCCCGCCCGGCGGGCGGCGTCGATGATTTCCGGATGCAGGCGAATGCGGCTGACCATCACCTCGCTGGCGCGGACCGCCAGACGCTCGCGGGGTACGATGACCCGCGGCGTGCCGTTGCGGTCGGCAAACCAGTCGATGCTGTATTCCATGCCGCGGATGAGCGGCTGGACCACGTGGCCGGGGAATTTCGCGGCGCAAAACTCCAGGTCGCGTTCGTCTTGCAGTACCATCCGGTTTTTCCCGCCTTCGCCGCGCCTCTGCTTGGCAAATGCGGGCAAGGAGATTTTTTGTTTCGGCGAGTCGGCAGGAACGGTTTCCGGGGAGGTGATGCCTGCTTCGCGGAAAAATCGCGCCAGCTTCAGTTTGTCGTGGCAGGTTTCGATGACGGCCTTGTCGTTGATCAGGAGATGCAGGTTGCGTTGGCTGAAGGCCGTTCGGTTGGCATCCAGAAATTCCACCGCCCTGTTGGTCAGCGGGATGATGGCATGGATGGTTTCGCGGTCGCACAGGGTCAGAATTTCGCCCAGGCATTCGGGCGACTCGAAGCGGGGGATGACGTGGGCGCGATCCACCACTTGCAACGCGGGGGAATGCGGGTCGCTGTCGGCTCCCGACAGTTTTCCCGGACAGGGCAAATCCCGCAACGTTTTTTGAAAGGCATTGACGAGGGACACGCGCCAGTTGGGGGCGAGAAACAGGATGTTGATTGCTTTCATAAAGTAGCGCCGGGGCGTCCCTGTTTTTTCACCCAGACTTTCCGGTATTCATCAGGATCAAAGCCGACCGTCAGGCGCTCCCCATCCACGGCGATCGGCCGTTTGATCAATCGGCCGTTGCCGGCCAGCAGTTCCAGAGCTTGCGTCTCGGTCATCGCGGCGATTTTATCCTTGATCTTCTTTTCCCGGTACTCGACGCCGCTGGTGTTGAAGAGTTTTTTGATGCCCTTTGCCCGCAGGGCTTTTTTCAAAACAGTTTTGGGCGGCGGATTGAGCGTGATATCGGTTTCCTGATATCGGATATTGTGCTCGTCGAGAAATTTTTTTGCCTTCCGGCAGGCGCCGCATTTATTATAATGATAGTATTTGATCATCGAAATCTCCGGTTCCGCTGTTCCCCGCGAAAGGTCAACCAGTATAGCATGATTTTTTGTCAATCTTGATGGATGTTGTCCGGCTTTCTCCCGTTCGCTTGCTGATCCATTTCTTTAGATACCCACAATATATGGTGGTCTATTAAAAAAAATACACCAGAAATTGTATTATTCGCTTTACAACCCTTTTTGGTTGGGATAACCTTTTTGCGAAAACAGAGTGTGCGGCCTGTCCCGGGCCTGCTCGCATGACAAATCTTTCGGCTGTAACAATATGATTCTAAAAAGTTTGGAACTGGTTGGTTTTAAATCGTTTGTCGAGCAAACCCATTTGGATTTCACCAAGGGGTTTACGGCCATCGTCGGCCCCAACGGCTGTGGCAAGAGCAATGTTTCCGATGCCATCCGCTGGGTAATCGGCGAGCAAAACTCCAGGTTATTACGCGGCCTCAAGCTGGCCGACCTCATCTTCAACGGCAGTGAAACGAGGAAACCGGTCAACCGGGCGGAAATCAATCTGGTTATCGGCAACCTTCCGCCCGGCCTGCGTATCGCCAATGTGCAGAATCTTGCGGAAGAGGTCAAAATCACCCGTTGCTATTATCGGTCCGGGGAAAGCGAATATTACATCAACGGGATTCCCTGCCGATTGAAAGACGTTGTCGATTTGTTTCTGGATTTGGGGATCACCAGCCGGTCGATGACCATCATTGAACAGAACCAGATTCAGGACATCATCACTTCAAAACCGGAAGAACGCCGGCATTTGCTGGAGGAAGCGGCGGGGATACTGAAATTCAAGCACCGCAAGCACGAGGCGCAGTGCAAGCTGGAAATTTCCCGGCAAAACCTGTTGCGTCTGGGCGATATCGTTCAGGAACTGGGCCGCCGGGCGGAATCCCTGAAACGCCAGGCGGCCAAGGCGGATCGCTATAAGCGGTTCAAGCTGGAGATCAAGGAACTGAGCCTGAATCTGTATGTGAAAAAAATCCGCCTGTACCAGCAGGAGCTGAAACGGGTTGAGGGCGAGTACCAGCGCATCCAGGAAGACAAATCGCTCGAAGCGGCCCGCGTCAGTTCCCTGGATAACGAGGTGGCGAACCTCAAGATCGCCATTGATGAATTGAAAAATGCCGTCAACCTCAAGCGCGAGCGGATGTATGAGCTTGCATCGCGGATCGGCGACGGCGAACACCAGATCGAGCTTCGGCGTTCGCAGATCGAGACCGCCGCGCAGGATTCCTCTGCCGCTACTCAGGAAATTTCGCAAATGCAGGAAGAAGTCGAGACCCTTTCCGGTGAGGCGGAAGACCGGCGCGCGGAGTTGAGCCGGGTTTCCGGAGAGATCGCCGCCCAAGAGGAAAACTGCGGCCGCCTCATCCAGGCATTGGACCAGGACAAGATTCTCCTGCGGCAAAAAGAAGAAACCGGCCGCGCCGTCGAAGAAAGAATAATGGAACTGTACCAACGGATTTCCCTGAAGAAAAACGAAACCGCCGCTCTGCAAACGCGGAAACAGTTTTTGCAAAGCCAGGCGGAAAAGCTCCGGGGCGAAGAGGAGCAAACGCGGGAAACCCTGGAAAAAGCCTGCCGGGCGACTGCCGATGCCGAAACGGATTACGGCGAAAAATTGCGGCGGTTCGAATCCTTGAAAGCCCGGCAGGAAGACCTCATGCGGCAGGGCGAAGCCTGCAAGGCAAAGCTTCAAGAGCACTCCGAACGCCTGGCGGCCGCCAAGGACCGGTACCTCTCTCAACATTCCCTTTTAAATTCGATCAAGGACCTGCGCGCCCGGTTCGAGGGTTTCAAGGACGGCGTCAAGTCCCTGATGGCGCAAAACGGCAATGGCGGACGGTTGCGGGGACTGCGCGACGTGCTGGCGGACGTGCTTCAGACGCCAAGCGAATACGAGCCGGCGGTGGAAGCGGTGCTGGGCGAAAAGTTGCAAAGCGTGATCGTCAATTCCTATGCCGACAGCGTGGAGGCGATAGGTTATCTGAAATCACATCGCTCCGGCCGCGGTTCTTTCATCCCCATTCATCCCAAGTCCGTACCGGTTGTGCCGATCCACCTCAACGGTAATCCGGCGGTGCTGGGAAAGATGAAGGATTTGATTCAATGCCGGGAAGAATACCGGCCCCTGATCGAGCAGTTGCTGGGCGACGTGGTTTTGGTCCAGGACCTGGAAACCGCCATGACCTTGCACACCCGCCCGGATTTCCGGGGAGTTGTGGTGACCCGCAACGGCGAGGTGATAGATTCCCAGGGAGTCATTTCGGGCGGCGAGGGTTCGGGCGGTTCCGCCGGGTTGCTGGCGCGGAAAAGGGAAATGGACGATCTTGCGGTTCAAGTCGCCGCGCTCAAACAGGAACTGGACTCGCTCGACCGCCTGCACGGCGAACTGACCGGCCAGTTGAGCGGCCTGGAGGAAAACATCAACCAAATCCGGCCCGCGGTCCATGAGGCCGAAATCGCCCAGGCCAACTCCCGCAAGGACCTTGAGCAACTAAAAAAAGAAACCGAACGCTTGCGCGAAAAGCTGTCCGTCCTGGATTACGAAAGAGAGTCCGCGAACTTCGGCGAATTGGCGGCGGAGGAGCAGGCCCTGGCGCGGGACACCGCCCTTGCGGAAGAAGAAAAAACCGGCGAGGAAGAACGGCTGGAAACGCTTCGCAAGGACTTGCAGGTTTTCAAGGAAGCACTCGAGGAGAAATCCGCCCAGGCCAACGAGGTCAAGGTGGCGATCGCTTCCCTGCAAGGCCGCCGGGACATTCTCCTTTTGGATATCAACCGTCTGCTTCAGCAACAGGATAGTTTGCGTCGGCGCATCGAGCAGAGGGAGCGGGACTTGCAAGGCAACGCCGCCAAAATCGACGCGCACAAGGAAGAGATTGAATCTCGAGAAAAAGAAGTCCTGCAATGCGCCCGCGAAAAAGACCGGTTGGCCGAGGAACTGGCCGGTGAAGAAGAAAACCTCGGCGAAAAAGAAGAGACTCTTCGGCGGGAAGAACAGGAGTCCAGGACCGTTTCCAAACGGGTCCAGGAACTGACGGAGGCGCTGTCAAAACTTGACCTGAAACGCTCTGAAATTAAAATTCAGTCCTCTCATCTGGCGGAGCAGGCGTTCGAGGATTTCAACGTGTCCGTGAAGGAAATGCTTTCGCTGTATGACGGCGAGGTGGATGAGGCGGAGACGGAGGAAGCCCTGCGGACGCTCAAGGACAAGATAGCAAAGATGGGCGAGGTCAACCTGGCCGCCGTCTCGGAGTTCGAGCAGACAAACGAGCGGCACGGTTTTTTGAAACGGCAGACGGATGACTTGGCGGAGTCCGTTCGCATTCTGCAAACGGCGATCGAAACCATCAATCGCACCACGCGGCGGCGGTTTCTGGAAACCTTCCACCAGGTGGACGAGCAGTTTCAGGCCATTTATGCGCGTCTGTTCCAGGGCGGCAAGGCTCAGCTGGTTCTTTGCGATGAGTCGGACCCCCTGGAGTCCGGAGTTGAAATTTCCGCTCAGCCGCCGGGCAAAAAGATGCAGAACCTTTCTCTCTTGTCCGGCGGGGAAAAGGCCATGACGGCCATTGCCCTGGTCTTCGCCCTGCTGAAGGTGCGCCCCAGCCCGTTTTGCCTCCTGGATGAAGTGGACGCGCCGCTTGACGAACTGAACGTCGTCCGGTTTCAGGAAATCCTCAAGGAACTTGCCGGTGACACCCAGTTTATCCTGATCACCCACAACCAGAAAACCATGTCGTTCGCCAACGTCCTTTATGGAGTCACCATGGAGGAGAAAGGCGTGTCGAAGGTGGTTTCGGTGCACTTGAACTGACCGGCCTCCTGCCTCAAGCGGGCCGGGCTTTTTTATTCCCCTCCGGTTTTTCTAGCCAGCAGGTTGAAGGTGTTCGACGTGCGCAGGATGCGGTTGGCGATCCAGGCGCTCGCTCCGCAACGGCGGGCGCAGTATTTTTTTGTTTCGACGACCCGCATGTCGGCCTGCGTCAGGGTCTCCGCGAGGAGGTTGGGGTCGATGCCGCCGAAACGCCGCTGGTAGTCGGACAGTTCATAGTCCTCCTCAAATAGCGGAATCCGCAGGGCCCGCATTTTCCTCCGGTAAAGGTATTCGTCCAGGTTCGCCAATGCCTTGTGCAAGGCATAACGCAGAGGCGCGTCGATTTCCTGTTTCAACGGTTCAAAGAAAACCAGAAACAGTCCGCCGGGTTTTACCTTGGCGCAAAGCGCTTTGACAACCGCCCGGTAGTCGAACAGGTGATGGAGCAGGGCGGACATGACCACGGCGTCGTAAGTGTTTTCATCCTGTTCGACGAATGTCTCGGCTTCCATGACCACCAGTTGCGACCGCGTCTTTTGACCGTCGGGGATGTTTTGTTGCAGGACGGCGATCATCTCCGGAGACAGATCGACGCCGGTGACGTGGTGGCCGCGTTGCAAAAGCGGCAGGTGAAGGTAACCCGTGCCGCACCCCAGCTCCAGGATGCGCGCCTCGCGGCCGCCCAGGTGGCGGTCCACGGTGTCGAGCGTTTCGTTCAGCAGGCGGGCCTGGTAAAAATTGGTCTGCTCCGGATGGCGTTTCAGGTACAGGCGGTTCTCCAGGGCGTGCACCCGCCGGTTTTCCTCGAGGATTTTTTTTCTGATGTCGTTTTCATCGGTGCGGGGCATGAATCATTGTCCTTCGACAGGCTCGGGACGACAACCAAACTGTCACGCCGAGCTTGTCGAAGCGTGAAGAAACGTTTTGCAACGAAGTACTAAGTTTTTTCCGCCGCCGGTTCGGGATAGAAAAACCGTTTTTGGGTTTTGCCGGTGTCGCATTCGTTGCAGTTGGCGCAGGTGGACGGGAACTCGCCGGCCAGGTGTTGCGCCCGCCACCGGTCGATGGCGGCGCCGCGCCACAGTTGCGGAATGGAGTCCTTCCAGGCGTTGCCCATGGCCAGGGTGGCGTTGTAATCCACGCAACAGGGGATGACCGTGCCGTCCCACAGCACCACGAGCTTGCCGTAATCCTTGCCGAACAGTTCCGGGCACACTTCGTGGCGCGGGCTTTGCGCCAGTTTCGGCTGGAGGCGGACGTGGTCGACAATCTCCCGCCAGTGGGCGATGAAGCCGTCCGCGTCCTGCTGGGTGTCTTCCTCCACGGTGAATACGACGCCCATGCCGAGTTCCGGCCGCCGCGCCTCCTTGCGCTTTTTCAATTCGAGAATGTTGCGCTCGATTTTATCCAGTTCCACGCCGCGAATTCTCTTGAAGGTTTCCGCGGAACCGTCGATGGAAAACCGGATGATGCTGAGGGGGCTGTCGATGATTCTGTCGATCATCTTGTGCGTCAGGAGCGTGCCGTTGGTGTTCATGACGATGTGGCGGATTCCGGCGCGGGCGGCGTAATCGAACATCTTGAAAATGTCCTTGTGCAGGAGCGGCTCGCCCCAGTTGTGCATGCACAGATGCTCCAGGCCGGGGCAGTCATCGACGACTTTCTTGAACAGGTCGAGGTCCATGAATCCTTCCGGACGCGCCATGCCCTCCGTCACGAAACAGAACGTGCAACGCAGGTTGCAGGTGTTGGTCGGTTCGATGATGAGGGAGGTCAGCTTTTTGATTTCCATTATTCGATCTCTTTGTCGACAATGTAATCGGGACGGTTCTGCACTTGCAGGTAAATTCTGCCGACGTATTCGCCGAGAATGCCGACGGACAACAATTGCGCGCCGGCGAAAAAAGAAAACACCGCCGCCAGCACGACGAATCCCTCGATGTCGATGCCCTGCACGTACCGCTGGAACAAAAGGAACAGCATCAGCAAAAGCCCCAGCACTGCGCCCAGAAGGCCGAGATAGGTGACGAAGCGCAGGGGCGCGCTGGAGTAACCGGCGACCAGGTCCCAGGCGAGTTTGAGCAGGTCGAAAAACCCGTATTTGGTTTCCCCGCGGGCGCGGTTCTGGTGCTCCACCTCGATTTCCACGGACGGTACGGCCATCCAACTGACGAGGACGGCCAGGTAACGCGACCGGTCGCTACACGCATCGATTTTTTCGATCACGCCGCGCCGCATGGCGCGGAAGGAACTGAGGTTCAGGCGGAACGACCGGCCGAGAAATCTTTGGCCGCACCATTGCAGGAGCTTCGACCCGGCGACGCGCCAAAACTCGTCGTGACGCCTTTTGTGCCGCGTGACGACCAGGTCGTAAGGGGCCCGCAAGGCGTCGAGGAGTTTCGGGATTTCCTCGGGCGGGTTTTGCAGGTCGGCGTCGATCTGCACCACCACCGCGCCGCGGCTGTAACGAAACCCGGCGAGCACCGCCGCCTGCTGGCCGAAGTTGCGCGTGAAACGGACGACCCGCACCCGGCAGTCCCGGGACTTGAATTTCTTCAACGCCTCGAACGAGCCGTCGCCGCTACCGTCGTCCACGAACAACAGTTCATAGGATTTGCCGGTAGCTTCGCAAACCGGTTTCAACCGCCGGTACAGTTCATCGAGAACGGGTTCTTCGTTGAAAACAGGAATTACGATTGATAGCTCAACCGATTCGACCATGAACTCGTCAGTTTGAGAAGGGATAAAAATTTGCTTAACAGCAATTTTTTGGAGCGCGTCGTCTGATAGATGTGCCACGCCCGCCGGGGATTGAAATAAAACCGCCGGTAGGCTTGTTTTTGCAATTTGATCAATTCCGCGGGCTCCAGCCGGCTGGCGTTGCTGTTGACGGCGTTAATGGAGTAATCGGAAAAATTCGCATTCTGGGTCTCCGCTTCCTCGAGAACCATGTCCCGCAGTGCCGTGCCGGGATTGGGGATGACCAGGGAAAACAACGCCGTGCTCAAGTCCAGGTCGCAGGCGAATTGAATGGTTTGTTTCATTTCGTCGATGGTTTCGCCGGGAAAACCGAGCATGAAAAATCCGTTGACGCTGATGCGCGCCCTGGCGAGCTTGCTCACCACATCCTTGAGGATGCCGATGTCCAGGCTCTTGGAGATCATTTTCTGGATGCGGAGTGAGCCGGACTCGATTCCCAACGCCAGCCGGTACACTCCGGCGGCGCTCATTTTCTCGATCATTTCGTCGTCGAAAAAATCGGCGCGCACACCGTTGGGAAAGGATATTTTGATGTCCATTTTGCGTTCGACGATCATGTCGAAGATGCGCTTGGCGCGCGGCATGTCGATGTTGAACGAATCGTCGAGGATGTGAAACTCACGCACGCCATAGGCTTCCTGCATGTGTTGCATTTCGTCGATCACCGCCTCGGGGGAGCGGTAGCGGATGTCCTTGCCGAAAATATCATGGCAATAGATGCAGGTGAACGGGCACCCCCTGGAAGTGACGATGGGCATGAAACTGTGGGTGGCGGGCAGGTATTCGTGCGAGCAGTCGAAATTGAAATAGCGGTGAACCTCGAGAAGATCGTAGTTCTGGTCGAGCGAATCCAGGTCGGTGATTTTTTCCCGCGCCGCGGTTTTGACGTATTGGCCGTCTTTTTTAAACGCGATGCCCTTGATGCCGGAGAGTTCCTTTTTGTCCCGGAGGGCGGCCAGCAACTCGACGACGGTCAACTCCGCCTCGCCGACCACCATGAGATCGACGTTGGGGTCGTGCAGAATGAATTGCGGCTCGTGGGCGCAGTGCGGCCCGCCGAAAATCAGCGTGACGTTTGGTTTCAGGGATTTCACTTGCCGGGCGGCGGCGAAGGCGTAGTCGCTTTCCACCGTCATCAAACCGATGCCCACCACGTCCGGGGCAAACTCCGCCAGAGTGTTTTTAAGGTCCGCGTCGGGGTCGGACGACAACCGCAGGTCGAGGATGCGGATATCGTACCCTTCGCGTTTCAAAACGGAGCCGACGGCGATCAGGCCCAGAGGCATGACCCGGGAGATGTCCCGGTCGTCGGCGTGGGGTCTGAGTAAAAGTATTTTCATCGAACGAATTTTGGGTGTTGGTTTAAGTCCGCAATTCCAGGCAACAAGATTTAAATTGTAGCATAGGAGGCCCCGGATTTACAGCAGGCTCACCAGCTTGTTGACGGTTTTTTCGATGCCGGCGGCGACTTGACCGATGCTCTGGCCCGTCATGTAGGCCGGCGTCGAGACGATTTTGTTTGCCTCGTCGAACACCATGTCCTCGGCGCCGCATTCCTGGTGCTTGCCGCCCATGGTTTCGATTTTTCCGCTGACTTCCTTGTCGTTGCCGACGGTGAGGGTGGGATGGACGCCCTGTCCCTCGAAGACCTTGGCGTACATCGCCGGGGCGATGCAACAGGCGGCTTGCGGTTTTTCCTTGGCGGCGAACTCGCGGATGAGGCGGACGACTTCCGGATGGACGCTACAATGTTCTCCCTTGACGGCGAAATCGGACAAGTTCTTGGCGGCGCCGAACCCGCCGGGGAAGATCAGCGCGTCAATATCGTCGGCTTTCACCGCGCTGATGTCCTTAACCTGGCCGCGGGCGATGCGCGCCGACTCGACCAGCACGTTGCGTTTTTCCCCCGCCGCTTCCTCGCCGGTCAGGTGGTTGACCACGTGCATCTGATCGACGTCGGGAGCCATGCAGACCGCTTCCGCTCCCGCCCGGTCGATGGCCAGCAGGGTCAGCACCGATTCATGAATCTCCGCGCCGTCATAAACGCCGCATCCCGAAAGCACCACACCGATTTTCTTTTTCATGACACCCTCCGCTTGTCCCCGTGGGAGTTTGACCCGGTTTTCCCGATGAGTGAATGTTGCTGGATTCGGATTGAATTTTATCACATCGGCTTGAAACGGGGAAGGTCAAAGGGACCTTTGAATTCTGTCTTCGGGATTCCTCAGGGGGATCAATTTATTTTCTCGTGGTGGTTCTTTAAGAGGATTTATGTCCAGGTTGCCTCGTTTGCGCCGTCTGTTCAATCAATTTGAACTATGTTCAGAATATTGAACCCTTGAAATTAATTGCATAATATAGTATGCAATAGTATCTTTATAGAAAGGATCGGGGATGGCCGGAGCTGTAAAGCCGAAAACCGTTACCATTTATCAGGATGAAAGCGGGAACGAGCCATTTACCGATTGGATGAAAGGCTTGCGCGACCGAAAAGGCCGCCGGGTTATTTTAAGACGTATTGGAAAACTGGAACACGGACTTTATGGCGATTGTCAGCCTGTCGGCGAAGCTGTGATGGAATTGCGGATTTTTTTTGGCCCCGGCTATCGGGTTTATTTTGGCGAGGAGGCCGGGAATATAATTGTGCTGTTATGTGGCGGCGACAAAGGCAGTCAGGCCAGGGATATTAAGACGGCGAGGAAATACTGGAAGGAGCATCGAAAGCATGGCTAAAAGAAAATACAGAAAGTTCCGGGAATTCGAGGAGGACTATTTCCGTGAACATCCGGATGAAATAGACGAATACCTGAAAGAGATTTTTGACGAATTTGCGGAAGATGGGAACACCGCGGCCCTGCTGTCCTCCCTCCGCGTTATCTGCCGCGTGAAGGGCATTTCCGAAATTTCGAGAGAAACCGGAATCACCCGCAACGGCATTCAAAAAGCGCTTTCCGAAGAGGGCAATCCAAGACTGGAAAGTATCAATGCCATCATGCACGCCATGGGCTACCGGCTGAAACCGGAGAAACTGCAAACATCCGGGACGTAGCAACTGTTCATTCTGCTGAACATAGTTCAAGTTGATTGAACGGTTGGGAATTTCTAGCCTTTGAAATGGTTGGTGATGGGCAGGCGGCGGTCCTTGCCGAAGGCCTTGGGGGTGATGCGCACGCCGGGCGGGGCCTGCCGGCGTTTGTATTCGTTGCGGTCGACGAGGCGGGCGATGCGTTCGATTTCCTTTTTGGGCGGGCCGAGTTTTTTCAGTTCCTCCACGCCTTTATCTTCTTCCACATAGCGCCGCAGGACGGCATCCAGAACCGGGTACTCCGGCAGGGAGTCGGTGTCTTTTTGATTCGGACGCAGTTCCGCCGAGGGTTCTTTCTCGATGATGTTGCGGGGGATGACGTCCGTGCCTTTTTGCCGGTTGAAATATTCGGCGAGTTCGTACACCAGGGTTTTGGGGACGTCCTTGATGACGGCGAAGCCGCCCGCCATGTCGCCGTACAGGGTGCAATAGCCGACGCTGATTTCGCTTTTGTTGCCGGTGGTCAGCACCAGCCAGCCCATTTTGTTGGACAGGGCCATGAGCAGGTTGCCGCGTATCCGGGCTTGCAGGTTTTCCTCGGCGATGCCGGGCGGCGTGCCGCGGAACAGCGGCGACAGGGTTTTTTCGTAAGCGCGCATGGCGGCTTTGATGGGCAGGGTGAAGGCGCGGATGTTCAGGTTGGCCGCCAGTTGCCGGGAGTCGTCGATACTGCCCGCCGACGAGTAAGGCGACGGCATGAGGATGCCGACGATGTTTGACGCGCCGAGGGCCTCGACGGCGACCGCCGCCGTGAGGGCGGAGTCGATGCCGCCGCTCAAGCCGATCACCACGGTCTTGAACCCGTTTTTGACGATGTAATCCCGCGTGCCCAGGACCAGGGCCTTGAACACTTCCTCGATGCCGCCGGGGGCGCGCATGGGCCTGGGCGGCAGGGATTTTTGGGCGGCCGGTGGGCGGCGGGCGATCCGCCAGGTTTTGACGCCGGGCAGGGGTTTGCGTTTCCTGCCGCCGGCGCGGGCGAGTTTCGGACGCGGCACCGGCAGGTCCAGCAGTATCAACTCTTCCTCGAACGATTTGCCGCGGGCGATCAGTTTGCCGTCGGGGTCAGCCACCAGACTGCGTCCGTCAAACACCAGTTCGTCTTGCCCGCCGACGAGGTTGGCGTAAACCACATAGGCGTCAAACTGCCTGGCCCGCTTCTTGATCAGGCGTTCGCGCAGGCGTCCCTTGCCGGTATGGAACGGCGACGAGGAAATGTTCAGAAGCACGTCAACGTCCAGGCGTTGTTCGGGCTCCTCCCAGATGTCCTCGCAAATGGTGACGCCGAAGGTGACGCCGTTCTGGACGAACCGGCAGGGCGTGGCGCCTTCCTTGAAATAACGTTTTTCGTCGAACACGCCGTAATTGGGCAGGCGCATTTTACGGTAGCGGCCGATGAGCCTGCCGTCGGCCACCAGGGCGGCGGCGTTGAAGAGCGCCTTGCCCGCGGGTTCCACGCAACCGATCAGCGCCGTCAACCCCTTGCAGAAGGGAACCACGCGCTCCAGAGCCCGCGCACTCCGCGATACGAAATCCCGTTTCAGCAGTAAATCCTCTGGCGGGTACCCGGTCAGGACCATTTCCGGAAACAAAATCACGTCGGCTTGCCGTCGCCGGGCCTCGCGCAGGCAGGCTTTCACCTTGTCGGCGTTGTATTTGAAATCTCCGACAACGGCGTTGACCTGCGCCAGGGCAACCCGCACCGAAAGGGGTTCGGCGGTTTTGGCAGTCCGGCGTGGAGCGGCGTTCATGAACCTCCTTTCAAGCTTGCCGTCGCGGCGTATCCGCAAAAACGGATGGATGCAGGTTTGTTTTTTGTGGGAACCGGCAGACGGATTATACTACAATTAGGCGCCAACCGTTCAACCCTCCCCGGCGTCGTTCGCCGGAGACCCCGGCCTCTGGCCTGATGGGAGTTGATCGCCTTTTAACGTGAGAACCATGGAAACCGGACCGGTTGAAGAACGCATCAAGCAGTCGATTGTCAAAAACGGTTTTCCGGACAAGATCGTCCGTCTGCCTTTCAAAGCGCTTTACGATTGCTGTAAAAAAAACGGCGCCGGGTTAAACCAGGTTCTCAAGAACCTGGGCAACGAACAAATTATCGGCGAAATCCAGGGCAACTACGTGGTTTTCCGTGCGCCGGGAAAACACATGCCCGACCCCCAAAAGCCCGCGACCGAGCCGGGCGGCGGCCGGGATTTCTCCCGGTTGAAAGAAATCGTCAATATCGAAAATATTCAGGAGCTGGCACAGGAACATTTGGCCAGGCTGACGCCCGAACAACTTGCGGAAATCCGCAAAATGGCGGAGAATATGACCGCCGAACAGAAAGCCGGTATTCTGGAATTATTCGCCCGAATCAGCAAGCCCAAATCCTGAGCGGAGCGCCCCATGCCGTTTTTGCCTTTCAAGCCTGCAAACCGCCGTCCGCGGACGTTGCCGAACCTTTTCCCGTAACCATCAACCGACAAGGAGCCATGAAAGTTAAAGAGCTGATGACCAAAAAAGTGATTACCCTGAGTCCAAACGACAATGTCGACTCGGTGTTTATCCTGTTCCATTTCGAGGCCATACGCCATATCCCGGTTTTGGAAAATGGGGACCTGGTCGGTATTCTTTCCGACCGGGACTTGAAGAAGATATTGGGCTCCCAAAAGAGGTTGATTGATAAATCGGACGGCTCGATTACGTTTCCGAGCAAGAAAGTCAAACACATCATGACCCGCAGGGTTGTTTCCATCGGTCCGGACCAACGGGCCGCCGCCGCCGCCATTATGGCAAAACGGAAATTCGACGCGCTACCGGTCTTGCACAAGGGGAAGCTGGTGGGCATCATCACCTCGACCGATATCCTCAGAGCTTTTCTCAAGCTGTGCAACGAGTTGCAAGCGATCCGTCTGGAAGGTCTCAGCACGACGTGCAAGCAACTGGAAAAAATCGGCGAATCCATTCGATCGGCCAAATAATCTCTCATGCTGGTTTTCGCCAAGGACATACGCAAAAAAGGCCACAAACATTCCCGGGAGGAGATCGACCCGGGGCTGAAGGAATACATGGACTATCAACGCAGTCTGTTTCCTTTCACGATAGTCCGGTCCGCGCTGGACCTGGCTTACAAGGACCTCGACGACCTGTTGAGCTACGTGGACAACAACTATCGTCCGCCCGCCGATTCCCGGCGGAAAGAGTTCCCCGACGATATTCCGCGTTGGTATCAGGATCATTATTCCTGGACGTCCCATTTCATGGACATGGAAAACGCGCATTCCATGCTGGTCGTTCTGATCACCGCCATGGAAAACAGCCGCGACCTGGAAATCATGAACTCTTACCACTGGATGGTGGTTTACGACGTTGTTCATAATATGGTGAAGTTTTATAACGACCTGTTGTCTTCTTCGCGGGAGCAGGCCGATGAGTTGCGTCTCAGCAAGGGTGTCGAGGTGTATTTCGACGATTTTGTCAACAATTACTGGAGCCATCTGGATTTCATGATCATGTCCAAACCGGACTATCCCCACGCCCGCCTGATGGAACGGAACCGCAAGATCGAAAAAGAAATTCAAAAACTGATGGCGGAAGGCGATACGCCGGAGACCGCCCTGGGGAAAATCGCGCAGGGTTTCGGGTTGGATGAATATGCTCTGGCCTGCCTGCGCCACGATCCGATGAACGCCAAATTGATGGAACTGAGGATTGCCGATGCAGACCCCTACGCCCATTTGTACCAGGATATGCCGGGCAACCCGTCGATCGGCAAGATTTCCGTCATAGATGCAGAGTACGCCATGAATTACAAATTGTTTCTTGACCGGAAAAATCACTAGATGAGCCAGCGCATCATTTTAACTCAGTGGTCGGGGCTCGACCGGGACAATGCCGGCACCCGTCTGGCCAAGGTGTTTCGCATGACTCCGGAACGCGCCGCGGAGGTGATACAGCAGGTTTCCGAGGGCGTTCCCTGGGAGTTTGAAAAGAACATCGCCGACCGGCAGGTCGAACAGGCCGAGACGTACCTGCGGCAGTTGGGGTTCGAGACGGAGTGGGTTCCGGTCCCCGTGCGCCGGAAGGAGGCTCCGCCCGCCGAACCGAAGGAAACAGTAGTCAAGGCGCATGAAGAATTGTGGCCCCCAAAGGAAGAAGCGCCGCGCGCCTCCTGGCTGGACCGATTCAGGAAGAAGAAACCCGCCACGCGCCAGGAACCGGTGGCGGCGGAACCCGCGCCTCCTCCGAGGGAAAAAGCGCCGCGCGCCAAATCGTCCTCGTCCGTCCGGTGGGTTTTGATCCCGGTGTTCCTCTTGCTTGCCGTGGCGGCGGCACTGCCCTACTGGGTCGGTATGCAGGTGGAGTTGAAATTCAGCGAACTCCCGGCAAAGGTTTACCAAAGCGGTGATACGATTTTGATCAACAAAAATTTCGAGCGCGGGTGGTTGCGTTCCTCGGCGGATAACCTGCTCAAAGTCGCGGTTTTTAAATTCAATATGCACCATGAGATCACCCACGGGCCTCTTCTGTTCGAGGAAATCGCGAAAGGCAACTTTGCGGATGCCACGGCTCAGGTACGAGTGGACAGCCGAATCACCCCCGAACCCGGTCCGGGGAAAAGTTCGCCGGGCGCGGTTCCCGCTCTTGAAGTGCAAACGACAATTCGTCTGGACGGTAGCGGCGAAAGCCGTTTCAAAATGCCTGCGTACGCCAATTCCGCCGCCCAGCCCGCAACGGTGAGTTGGCAAGGGTTGGAGGGGCAAGTGTCGTTTTCCGCGGACCGGGCCGATATCCGCGGCTCCCTTACGGTACGGCCTTTTCGGCAAAGCCGTGGGAAGAGGACGTTGGCCCTCAGTCCGCTCCGGGCCACTGCAACCCTGCAAAAAAACTCCGGCGGAGTTGTCCGCCGCTCGGCGACGCTGGCGCTGGATCGGGTTTCATTGAAAGACTCTGGCGGGAGCTATTTTCTGGAAGGCATGGAGTTTGACTTTTCCGGACGGGAAGCGGCGGGGCTTGCGGACTTCACCGCCAAAGTCAAAACCCGGTTGGCGGGTTTTGAGAAAATGCGGTATGGGCCGGGGTCGGCGACTTTCAAGGTGCGCCGTCTGGATGCCGCCTCGATCGGCAAAATACGCGGCCAGTTTTCGGAATTGTCTGCGATGTCCCGTCCCGGCATCGCAAAACAACAGGACCTGATGGCGTTGCTGGGCGCCGTGCTGAAAAAATCGCCGGAACTGGAAGTCGCGCAACTGAGCCTGAAAACGCCGGAAGGCGAGATCGTCGGTCACGGAAAAATCTCCGTCGATGCCGGCAGTCTGGACTTGCCGGCCAATCCGTTTTCCGTTTTTCAATCCTTGAACGCCGAAGCCGCCTTGACGGCTCCCGTGCCCGCATTGAAAAATGGGTTTGCCTCTTTTCCCTTGGACCGGTGGGAGGGGATTGGTTTGCTGGAGAAAAAGGGGGGTAATTATAAAATGGCCGTTACCTTCAAAAACGGCAAGCTCGCCGTCAACGGCCGCGCTTTAGGATTGTCCGCAAGTAAAGTCAAGTCTCGTCGGAGCTTGCGGAAAAAATAGAAAAGTCAAAAGGGGTCAAGTGGAGCGCCCTCTTCTCTCTTTGTTATTGTAAGCGGATTTTATGTTCGAGGAATCTTGTAGCTTTCGGCGATAAGCACGATCTGGTTTTTGCTGAGCACCAGAAACTCCGCCTCGAAGATCAGCCTCTCCGTGTGCAGGGAATACACGTTGACATCGGACATCGCGACAAAGTTTTCTTCATCTTTGTTCAGCATATCCATGAGACGGAGTCCGGCGCGTATAAAAACATGGCCCTCGATTTTCTCCTGGCTGGTGCGGATAATCACTTCACGTTTTTCTTTTTTTACTTTTGCCTTGTAAGCCATAAGCTCTCCCTTGGTGATATGTCTTTGACATGCAAAAGGTTAATACATTGTGCTAAGATCAGCCACTGTTTTTTTTTAACCTCCGGATTTTCCTCCAGTTATGGCAAAACAAACTTTCGACATTCCCGCCGGTTTCCGGTTTCAGGGAACCGATGGAGTTCGCGGCGAGACCCGGCCGGCTTCCGCCATAAAAGGTTGCACTCCCCAGGAAGCTTTTTTGGACCGGCGGGTGATTACCGAGGAATTCATGGAGCTTTACGCCTTCGTCCATGTTGACCGGTGCATGGCCGATGGGCAACTGAAACCCGGCGACACCATTGTGGTGGGCTGGGACCCGCGCGACACGCGCGGCGTTTTCAACGAGGCGGTAATCAATGGAGTGCGCAAGGCGGGCGCGTCGGCGCTGGTCGTGGGGGTGGTCCCCACGCCCCTCGTGCCGTTGTACATGCTGTACAAGAGAGCCGGCGGGGGATTCATGATCACCGCTTCCCACAACCCCCGGGACCAAAACGGCATCAAAACGTTTTTCTCCTACCGGGGACTGAAAAGTCTGCCGCGCAATGACGCCGACCTGACCGGCGCTATCTTAACCCAAGACTATTCCTCTATTGTCCAAAAGAAGCTCCGGGGAAAACGGATTTTCTGCCGGACGGACGCCCTGGAATTTTTCATGCGTTTCTCCCTGGACCCGGAAAACTCGTGGCAAGGCTCGGTATCGTTCAAGGATATTGTGCTGGTCGTGGACCCGGCCAATGGATCCTTGACGGGGATTGCCGCGGAAATTTTTCACCGGGCCGGGTTCGGACAAGTCGTTGAAGTCAACAACCGGCTCAACGGCGACGTGAATTTGCATGGCGGAGTGGCGGACCTGGAGGGACACAGTTCCATTGCTCCGGAGGCGGTTCGCAAGGGCGCGTTCCGCAAGCACACCGCGCTTGCCAAACTTTTGCGATTGGGACAAAAACGCCAAAACGCCATCCGCCAGGGGAAATGCCGTGTTTGCGCGGCCGTGTTCGACGCCGACGGCGACCGGTTTTACCTCCTGGAGTATGATCCGTTCAAGGACAGTATTCTGGTGCGAAGCGGCGACGAGACGGCTTTTCTTCAGGCGCGTTACCTTTTGGAGCGGGACCCCGGCCGGCGCCGGGACTTTATTTATCTGAACACCGTGGAAAGCGATTTCAATGCCGCGTCGGCCGCCGGCAAGCTGGGGTTGAAGCCGCGCGTTACGCCGGTGGGCGACAAGTGGATTTTGTCGCGTATCGCCGCCGCGTTTATCGAAAACCGGTTGAATGTTTGCGCCCGGCAGATGAAAAATTCTCCGGCAAATGCGGTCTCCACAAAGCAGAAGAGCGCCGTCAATCGTCTTGCGCGGGAGTTTCGGGAAATTCAAAGGCGCGGAATTTTCGATGTCAGGCGGCTGGAAGCCATCGAAACGGCCCTGGACAAGAGGGTTCCGGCGAAAAGCGTTGCTGATGTGTCGGCGTTTTTTGCCGTTGGCGGCGAGGAGACCGGGCACAACGTTACATCGGCCTGGCTGGAGCGGGAAACGGGCGAGCGGGTCGAGGTGTTTGCCGGTAACGGATTGAAAAGCGCCTTGAACACGTTTTCGGCGGAGGCGCATTTGATCCGCCGCGGTACCACGCCGCCTTCCCGATGGTTCCGCCCTCCCTTTGCGCCGGGATTCAAGCAAACGCATTATGCCTATTACGTCAAAAAGGAACTGTTTTGCAAAAACTCCCGGGTGTGGCGGCTGGTGAAACGGCAGGTTTCCGCCTGGGCCGGGGAGCGCGGGATGCGTTGTCGAACCGTGGCGTTTCCCGAGGACCCGGACATGCTTTATATGTTGCTTGCTGTTCAACCGTCCGGTGCGCGGCGCCCGGCAGGCGCAACGCCACCGGAAGCGGCGGTGTTTGTCCGCAATTCGGGCACGGAAAACAAGATCGGCGTCAACCTGCGCGGTACGAACAAAAGCGCCGGGAAATTGAAATCTCTCGGAGAACAGGTCGTCCGTCTCCTGTTTTCCTCCATGAAAGACCCGGGCAATCCCTTTTACCGGTGGGAACGGGACTTCTTGCGCCGGTGTCGGGGGAAATGTTTGCGCGGGAGCCAAATCGGCCTGGAGCGGGCGGTCGCCGTCCGCCTCCTGGCTGAAATGCAAAAACAACTTCTGATTCGCGCGGACGAAGACGGTTGCCGTTTGGCGGCGCGGGGGAAATGGTATCTTGGTATAATGAGTCATGAATAACCAGGACACATACTTCGACCATCTGGATGATTTCGCTCACAAGGAGATATTCGAGGATATCGAATTCATCTGGGACCCCTTGAAATGCCTTGCCGAGGCGCTTGATAAAATTTTGTCCGAAATCTCCGGCGGGGAAAACCGGGCCGGTGTTCTGGAGGGTACGACGCAGAAGGAATTTTCCGCGCGGCAAGGCCGATACCGGGAGTCTTGTCTTCTCATCAACGACTGGACGCAGACCGTTGCGCCGGTGTATTTCGAAAAGCTCGGCATTTTCCTGGATGAAGGGACGATTTTGGAACCGACGGCGATCATCAAGGGGCCGGCGGTCATCGGCAAAAACTGCGAAATCCGCCAGGGGGCCTACATTCGCGGCAACGCCCTGGTGGGAGACCGTTGCGTCATCGGCCACGCCACCGAACTCAAAAACACCATCATGATGAACCACACCGAAGCCGGCCATTTCAATTATATCGGCGACAGCATACTCGGAAGCTACGTGAACCTGGGCGCCGGGTCGCGCCTGGCCAATCTGCAATTCCGCACGGCGGAGGAAAAGGATCAGGAGTTCATTCATCCCATCACCTTGCAATTGTCCGGGGAGGAAATGAGCGCCGGGATGGAAAAACTGGGCGCCGTTCTGGGAGACTATGTGGAACTGGGTTGCAATACCGTTACATGTCCCGGCACCCTGGTGGGCAAGCACAGCTGGATTTATCCCAACACCACCCTGTCCAAGGGGTTTTACCGGCCCGACTCCTTCCTCGCCCCGACGAAAAGGAAAATCAAAGCTCGAGACAGGTAAAAGACACCGGTTATCGCTGGAGAACGTTTGCGGATGGTTGCCGTTGGGCCGCGGCCTTTTCCCGGATTTCGGCGGCGGCGGTAAAATTGACAATCGCCGCAAAAGATGGAAAAATAAATTTTTGCCGGCTTGGGGCGCAAGCCGTTAACCAGCGAGGGTGGCGGAACTGGCAGACGCGCTGGATTTAGGATCCAGTGGGCAACCGTGGGGGTTCGAATCCCCCCTCTCGCATACCGCCGAACCATCGGATATGAAAATAGAAATCGAAGACATTGATTCCTGCACCAAGAAGCTGACCCTGCAAATCCCCCATCAGGTCTATCGGCAAAAAGTCGATGCCTATCTGATGCGGGTTGGGAACCAGGCGAAAATTCCCGGTTTCCGCAAGGGCAAGGTTCCCAAATCCATCATCGAAAAAATGGTGGGGCCGGATGCCAGGAAGGAGGTCTTGAGCCAGTTGATTTCCGAAAGCCTTCATGCCGCCATTGAGGAGAAGGGGATCAATGCCGCCGGGTTGCCCGCCGATATCGACGTGCAGGCCGAGGAGGGCACGGATATCCGGGTTTCCGCCATGGTGGAAGTTTTTCCTGAAATCGCGATCAAGGATTACGCCGGCATTGAAATGGAAATGAAAATTGCGCGGGTGACGGACGAGGACGTGGAGAAAGTGATCGAGCATTACAGAAACCGTGCCGCCAAAAGCGTTCCGGTGACGGACCGGCCGGTCCGGGACCGGGATTTTGTCAAAATCGATTTCAAGGGTACGATGGACGGCAAGCCTTTTGCCGGCGGGGAAGGCAAGGAGCATATCCTGCAAGTGGGGGCGAAGCGGTTCATTGAAGGGTTTGAGGAACAGCTCGTCGGCATGAACATCGGCGAAACCCGGGACATCCGGATTAAAGCGCCGGACGATTATCCCGGCCGGGAAATCGCCGGCAAAACGCTGGATTTCCAGGTGACGCTAAAGGGAATACAAGAAAAGCAGTTGCCCGAGTTGGACGACGAGTTTGCCCGCACCGCCGACCCGGAAAGGAAATTCGCGGACCTGGCGGCGATGCGAACCAAAATCCGTGACCTGCTGGAAGAGGAAGAGCACAAGGCCGCCAAAAAACTGGTGAAAAAACGGCTCGCCGAAACCCTGACGGAAATGAATCCCATTGACGTGCCGGAAACCCTGGTGCAGGAGCAGATCCGCTTCATGGCGGAGCGTGCCAAAAGCCGTTCGGGCGCGGAGAGCGAATCGGGCCGGACGCCCGGAAAAGCCTTGCCGGTTTCCGCTGAAGACGAGAGCGCCCACCGTGAGGCGGCCATCAAAATCCTGCAACAGGAAATCATTATCGGCAAACTCACCGAAGACCTCGGCATCGAAGTCGGCGAAAACGAACTCAACCGGGAAATCAAAAGTTTTCTCAAAGTCATCGGCGCCAACACCCCGAAAAAAACCCAGAGGGACTGGCAGAAAAACGGCACCGTGGCCCGCCTGCGAACCCGCATGATTCGTGAAAAAACCTTGGACCGCCTGATGGAGAAAATCAAGATCAAGGAAGAAATGGTTGACAGGGAAAAGGTAATTGCCGATAATTAAATGAGAGGTCAAACCCATTGATTAAGTTGATTTTTAAAGAGTTAGCCGTAAAAGTGATTCCGCGGATTCCGCCGGTTTCCCGGGACGGCGTTCGCCGCCCGAAGCATTTTTCCCCCAGACACCCCAACACGAGAGGCCTATGAGCAATACTTACAACCAATTAATCCCCATGGTGGTCGAGCAGACCAGCCGGGGGGAGCGTTCTTATGACATTTACTCACGTTTGCTTAAAGACCGGATTATCTTTGTGGGGACCGCCATTGATGATCACATTTCCAATCTGATTATTGCTCAACTCCTGTTTCTGGAATCGGACGAACCGGAGCAGGATATTTTCATTTATATCAACAGTCCGGGCGGCAACGTCAGCTCGGGGTTGGCGATTTATGATACGATGCAGTATATCAAGCCGGACTTGCAAACCATTTGTATCGGCCAGGCGGCGAGCATGGGCGCCTTGCTTCTGGCGGCGGGAGCCAAGGGCAAACGTTTTGCCCTGCCCAATTCCCGGATCATGATCCATCAGCCTTCCGGAGGTTTTCAGGGCCAGCATTCCGATATCGAGATTCAGGCCAAGGAGATTTCCAAGGTGCGTAACGCGCTCGATACCATTCTTGCCAAGCATACCGGGCGGGACCCGAAAAAAATCCACACGGATACGGAACGCGATAACTACATGACCGGCGAGGAGGCAAAGAAATACGGCCTCATCGATAACGTGATCGCCCGCAGGGACGAAACGCCGTCGGCAAAGTCCGAAAAAAATTGAAGAGTCCTTTGACTGATCGACAAGCGGCAGGAATTGTTAATACCATGAAACCATTTTTCAACATGGCTTGGGGGGCATAAATGGCAAAAAAAAGCGCCGGTTCGGGGAACTATCGATGTTCCTTTTGCGGCAAAAGCCAGGAGGAAGTCAAAAAGCTGATAGCCGGACCTACGGTCTATATTTGCGACGAGTGCATCGAACTCTGCAATGAGGTGATGATCGAGGAATGGGCCCAGGAGAAAAAGGAGGATTTCAAGCATCTTCCCAAACCCAAGGATATTTACAAACACCTGGACCAGTATGTCATCGGCCAGGAACGGTGCAAAAAAATTCTCTCCGTAGCCGTGCACAACCATTACAAGCGGATCGATTCGGGAATCGATCTGGAGGATGTGGAACTGCAAAAGAGCAACGTCTTGCTGATTGGCCCCACCGGTTCCGGCAAAACCTTGATGGCGCAGACCCTGGCGAAGATTCTTGACGTTCCCTTCACCATCGTCGATGCCACAACGCTGACGGAGGCGGGCTACGTCGGCGAGGATGTGGAGAACATCATCCTGAAATTGTTGCAGAACGCCGACTACGACGTCGAAAAGGCCGAGCGCGGCATCATTTATATTGACGAGATCGACAAGATCAGCCGCAAATCCGAGAACCCCTCCATCACGCGGGACGTTTCCGGTGAAGGCGTACAGCAGGCCCTGCTGAAAATCATCGAGGGAACCAACGCCAGCGTTCCTCCGCAGGGCGGCCGCAAGCACCCCCATCAGGAGTTTTTGCAGGTCAATACCACCAATATTCTCTTCATCTGCGGCGGCGCGTTCGTGGACCTGGAGCGGATCATCCGCAACCGGATCGGTAAAAAATCCATGGGATTCGGCCAGGAAATCAAGGCGCGCGACCGGAAAAACATCGGCGAAACCCTGGTGAAAGTTCAGGCCGAGGATTTGTTGAAATATGGTTTGATCCCGGAATTCGTCGGCCGGTTCTCGGTTGTCGCCACTTTGAACGAGCTGAACGTGGAAGCCTTGATTGAGGTGTTGAGCAAACCGAAAAACGCTCTCATCAAGCAATTCCAGAAAATGTTTGAATTTGAGCAGGTCAAGCTGAAATTCACCGACGGCGCGATGCGGGCCATTGCCGAGCAGGCCTACGAGCGCAAAACGGGAGCCCGCGGTCTGCGCTCCATCCTCGAGGAGGCCATGCTGGAAACCATGTACGAACTGCCCTCGCGCCAGGATATCGCCGAAGTGGTGATTACCGAGGAAGTGATTTTGCACAGCGAAAAACCGATCCTGCTCTTCACCAAACAAAAACAGGCCAGCTGATGTCCGCCAACAAACAGGTGTTGCCGCTATTGCCGTTGCGGGATATTGTCGTTTTCCCGTTCATGGTCATTCCGCTGTTTGTGGGGCGCGAGAAATCCCTGCGGGCTCTGGAACATTCCATGGCCGAGCAAAAGCACATCTTCCTGGCCGCCCAGCGCCACGCCAACGCCAACGCCCCGGCGCCCAAGGACATTTACGAGATCGGCACCCTGGCCAACGTGTTGCAGATTTTAAAGCTCACCGACGGCACCATGAAGGTGCTCGTGGAGGGCATCCAGCGCGGACGCATTCACAAATACCTGGAAAACCCCAATTACTTCGAGGTGGAAATCTCGAAAATTTCCGAAGACACCGTCGTGACTCCCGACATCAAGGCCCTGATGCGCTCGATTGGCGGGTTGTTTGAGGAATACGTCAAGCTGAACCAGAAGATTCCCCTGGAAACCGTGTCGACGACGGAGAGCATCACGGAACCCCACCGGTACGCCGACACCGTCGCCTCCTACATGGTGTTTCATACCAAGGAAAAACAAGACCTCCTGGAAACCGTAAACCCGGTCGAGCGGCTGACCAAACTGCTGGGCGCCCTGAAGTCCGAGATGGAAATTCTCAAGATCGAAAAGCGGGTCCATGGGCGCGTCAAAAAGCAGATGGAGCGCAGTCAGAAAGAGTTTTACCTGAATGAGCAGATCAAGGCCATCCAGAAAGAGCTGGGGAAACGCGACGAAATCAAGACCGACCATGAAGAGTTGGTGATAAAAATCAAAAAAGCAAAGATGCCCAGGGAGATTCATGAAAAGGCGATGAAGGAGTACAAGCGCCTGGAACTCATGCAACCCATGTCCGCCGAGGCCACGGTGGTGCGCAACTACCTCGAGTGGTTTATCGACCTTCCCTGGAAGAAGAATCCCAAGGACAAAATCATCAAGATCAAGGAAGCCGAGAGGGTTCTCGACGAGGACCATTACGGCCTGGAAAAAGTGAAGGAGCGGATAGTCGAGCACCTGGCCGTCATGAAGCTGGTGAAACGGATCAAGGGCCCCATCATTTGCCTGGTGGGTCCGCCGGGGGTGGGCAAGACATCGCTGGGCAAGTCCATCGCCCGCGCCATGGGCCGGAAATTCGTGCGCGTGTCGCTCGGCGGCATTCGCGACGAGGCGGAAATCCGCGGCCACCGGCGCACCTATATCGGCGCCATGCCGGGGAAGATCATTCAGGGGATGAAGCGCGCCGGCGCCAAAAACCCGGTTTTTCTTCTCGACGAGGTGGACAAGATGAACGCGGACTTCCGCGGCGACCCCGCCTCCGCCCTGCTGGAAGTGCTGGACCCCGAACAAAACGTCAACTTCAACGACCATTATCTGGAAGTCGATTACGACCTTTCGGACGTGTTGTTCATCTGCACCGCCAACGTCCTGCACTCCATTCCCCAGCCGTTGCACGACCGGATGGAGATCATCCGCCTTCCCGGTTATACCGTGGATGAAAAGCTGGCGATCGGCCGGCAGTTTCTCATTCCCAAAAACCTGGAGCAACACGGGCTGGCCAAAAAAAACATTCACTTTACCGCGGGAGCCTTGAAAAAGATCGTTCAGGAGTACACCCGCGAGGCCGGGGTGCGGAACCTGGAACGGGAGATCGCCACCGTGTGCCGGAAGGTGGCGAAAAAAGTGGTCGAGACGGGCAAGAAAGAAGCCTTGTTCATCAAGCCGTCTGCTCTGCAAAAGTATCTCGGCGTCCCCAAGTTCAAGAAATCGCCGGACGAAATCACCGAGGAAGTCGGGGTCGCCGCCGGGTTGGCGTGGACCGAGTTCGGCGGCGAGTTGTTATCCATCGAGGTGCTCACCACGCCCGGCACCGGCAAGCTGTTGCTGACCGGCAAGCTGGGCGAGGTGATGAAAGAGTCCGCCCAGGCGGCTCTCAGTTACGTCCGCTCCAAGGCGGCGGAACTGGGCCTGCCCGGTAACTTTTACAGCAAGATGGACATTCATATCCACATTCCCGAGGGGGCGATTCCGAAAGACGGCCCCTCCGCCGGGATCACCATGGCCGCGGCGCTGATCTCGCGGCTGGCTAACAACCCGGTGCGCAAGGACGTGACCATGACCGGGGAACTGACCCTGAGCGGCCGGGTGCTTTCCATCGGCGGGTTGAAGGAAAAAACCCTGGCCGCGCATCAAGCCAAAATCAAACACGTCATCGTCCCCCACGACAACGAAAAAGACCTGTCGGAAATCCCGGCGAAAATCCGCAAGGCCCTGAGTTTCCATCCGGTGAAAAACATGGATGAAGTGATCCGCTTATGTTTCGTCAACAAATTCAAGCCCAGGAAAAAACCGTCGAAGGCCCGGCGCAAAACCCCGATCCCCCCCGTAAAACCGGAGCCACCCCTCGCTCAACTCAACTGACCCGCAACTGCGCTCCACTGTCCCCATCAATCGCCCGTGCCGCTCGTCAAACTTTTGGCTTTAGGGAGAAATTTGCAGGGCGATGCGGAAAAAACCGCCATCGGCATCCCGGAGCCTCTTCTCGAACTAAAAAATAACACATTATTTTACAATAAGTTATGATGATTGGGCTAGGGGCGATTGCGGGCTGGTCTTTGGCATTTGTTTTGCATTAATCAGATTCGACATGAAACGTGCATCTCAATTCAGCCAACGAACAACCGGGACCCTTATGAAAACCAAATTTCTTTTCGCCCTGACCGCCTTCATTTTTCTTTCCGCCTGTGAGGTTTACATGGCGCCTTCCAACTTGGTGAAAAATGTTTTCAAGTCGGAAAGCGACTCGGAATACTACCGCAACCGGGCGCGCATTCTGGTGAAAAAACTCGCCGGGAAAGTGGAGGAATACGAGATCAACAAGGTGGCGGTGATCGACCTGGTGGACGAAAAGGACCGGACGCCGATCCTGGGCAGTTATTTCGCCCAGCGGCTGGTGGAGGAAATAACGCATGACCAGTCGTTCCGCGTCGCGCAAAAAGGCGAGGTGCAGGAGGTGTTGACTCGGCTCGACCTGCAACCAGCGCTGTTTTACGCCAAGGAGGAAACCCGGGAAATCGGCGAAGCCCTCAAGGCGCAAGCCCTGGTCAACGGCAAGATCACCGACCTGGGCACCAACTTGGACGTCCAGCTGGTCATGGTGGATATTGCGACCGGCGAGGTCATCGCGTCGGCCACGGAACCGCTGAACCGCACCCGGTTCGCCGTGGAAATGTTGCGCCACTTCTAAAAGAGACCTTTGCCTAACCCGAAACTTTACCGCTCCGGTGTCGCGGCGATCCAGCCGGGCCACGCCCGGTGGGAATGATCCTTTCTGGATTGCTTCGGTTGCCGCCTCGCAATGACAATCAAACAGACTTTTTTTCGTCGTGTGGTTTTTTTCTCGGTTCGACGGCGCCGTCGCGAATGGCGGCGCGGTAGCGGGCCAGGGCCATCAGCGGGAAATAGTGCTGGTACATGTGGTATTTGATGAAGAAGTGGACCGGAAAGCCGGTGCCGGTGAACTGGTCTTCCCACCAGGTGCCGGCCTCGTTTTGCCGGGCGATCAGGTATTCGACGCCGCGGCGCGCCGGTTCGCCGTTGGCTTGCCCGGCGGTCAGCAGTCCCATGACGGCCCAGGCGGTCTGCGAGGCGGTGCTTGCGCCGGCGCCGCGCAGGCTGGGGTCTTCGTAGGTGTCGCAGGTTTCCCCCCAGCCGCCGTCTTCATTCTGGTGCGCCTCGAGCCAGTCAACCGCCTTGCGGACGAAAGCCTGGTCCATGGCCTCGCCGATCGAGCGCAGTCCCGTCAGCGCGAGGAAGGTTCCATAAACATAGTTGACGCCCCACCGGCCGTACCAACTGCCGTCGGCTTCCTGGTTGCGCTTGACAAAGGCGATAGCTCGCCGGACTTGCGGATGTTCCTTTTTGTAACCCAGGATTCCCAGCAACCAGAGGATGCGCCCGGTCACGTCCGCCGTTGGCGGGTCGAGCATGGCGCCATGGTCGGCGAAGGGAATCTTGTTTAAAAGTTCCAGATCGTTGTCCTGGTCGAAGGCCCCCCAGCCGCCGTTTTTGCTTTGCATACTGAGTAGCCAGGTCAAGGCCCGCTGAAACTCCCTTAACTTGAAGCGCGTATCCCGATTCTCGATGCGGTGCAGGGCCATCAGTATTTCGGCGGTGTCGTCGGTGTCCGGGTAACACTCGTTGAAAAACTCAAACGCCCAGCCGCCGGGTTCGGTATGCGGGTTTTTGATTTTCCAGTCGCCCGGCTTGACCACCTGCTTGCTGAACATCCATTGACCCGATTTGACCAGCGCCGGGTGATCGGCGGGCAAACCGGCGTCCATCAGCGCGTTGCAGGCGATGGCGGTGTCCCACAGCGGCGAAATGCACGATTGCATCACCAGGTGGTCGCCCTTGTCGATGATGAACCGGTCGATGGCCTCGAAACCCTTGACGAGGGCGGGATGGTCCTTGGGATAGCCGAGGTAGTGCAGGGCCAGGACGGCGTTGAACATGGCCGGCTGGATGCCCGCCCAATCGCCCTGTTCCTCCTGGTGGTCCAGCACCCATTGCTCGGCTTTTTTCAGCGCCCGGCGGCGCAGTGGTTTCCAGGGCGATTTGCCGAGAAACTTGATGACGCCATCGAGAAAAACAAAAAAGTTGCGCCACGAAAGCCCCGTGCCGCTGTAGGGGATCGACAGGTCGCGGTCGTTTTCCGTAAACAGTTCCCGGACGCCCCGGTCGTCCTCGAGGCGGTGCACGGGCTGGTGCGCGTAAACCACGAGCAGGGGAACGATGACGCCCCGTGACCAGCTCGACATTTCATAAATGTTGATGAAAAACCAGTTCGGCAACAGGGTGAACTCCACCGGCATGGCGGGGAGCCATTTCCAGGAAATCTGTCCGAACATGGCGAGGAAGATTTTCGTGAAGACGCGGGTTTTTTTGATGCCGCCGCTGGCCAGAATGAACTCTCGCGCCCGGGCCATTTCGGGCCGGTCCGGAGGCTTGCCGGCGATTTTCAAGGCCATGTAGGCTTCGACGGTGGTGCTGACGTTGCCCGCGCCGCCATGGAAAAGCGCCCAACTGCCGTCGGCCCGCTGTTGATGAAGAAGGTAGCGGACGCATTTTTTCTGCTTTTCCAGGTCCACCCGGTCCGTGAAGTGCATGAGAAACACCAGCTCCGCGGTAATGGTGGCGTTGGCCTCCAGTTCGTCAACCCAGAATCCGTCCTCATCCTGTTGGGAAAGCAGAAAGCGGCGCGACCGGTCGATGGCGCGGTCCAGCGCTTCCGCGTTCGGACCGCGGCCTGCCGCCTCGCTGATGGCAAGGGGATCGGCGGACGGCTCCGGGTTGCGGGTTTTCGCGGGTGCGGAATGGTTCATGACTCGTGACGGATCTCGTTGAAAATTTTGTGAATACGCAAGGCGCATCACGGCTCGTGACCGGCAAATGCCGCCGTGAACATCAAAATAGCCCAAAACCGCGAAAAAATAAAGCGGCAAAAGGCGGACGGCATATCAAAATCCGGGCCGATACCTCCCCCCTATGCCTCGTCAACCCGCCGGAACAAAAAGGCTATTGCAACCGCATACCTGCACCTGGCGCTATATATGAGGGACAAAAAACGGAGACCGGAGGCGGGCAACGCCCGCGGGAAGTGGGCTGAACTTTTGACTGCAATCAAACATCGAAAAGCGCAATGGGTGTCATGGTTCGACTGGCTCACCATGACAGGGGCGGGCAACGCCCGCGGGAAGGAACCTTTGCATAAATATCCTTGGTTGATTGTCATTGCGCGGAGGCGAAGCAATCCAGAAAAGCGCCCCGGGCGTGGCCCGGCTGGATCGCCACGCCGCTTGTCGCGGCTCGCGATGACTCCAGGGATGCCGAGGAATCTCGACTTATGCAAAGCTCTCTTTGAAAAGTGCCGAAGGTCGGAGTCGAACCGACACGGGGTTGCCCCCACTGGATTTTGAGTCCAGCGCGTCTACCAGTTTCACCACTTCGGCATGTTTGCCACCAAAACTATCACAATCTTCTATCGCTTTTCAACCGGGCGGTTCCTCGTGTTGCAAGGTTTCCGCGATATGAAGCAAACCCCTGGCATTGGCATCTTCCGGGTCATGGGCGATAGAGCGCCTAATATAGGGAATGGCTTCCCGGTATTTTCCCAGCAACATATAGACCGACGCCAGGTTTTTAGTAGCTCCCATATGGTTTTTTTGAATGGCGAGAACTCGTCGAAACTCCGCCGCCGCCAATTCAAAAGATTTTAGCTCCCAAAAGATCACTCCGATGTTATTAATGGCGTCGGGATAATTCGGCTGGTATTTCAAGGCCAGCTTGAATTCTTTCAGAGCCCGGTCGTAGAGTTTTTCTTTTTTATAGGCATTCCCCAAGCTAAATCGAAAGGCGGCGGAATCGGGGTCGATTGCCACGGCTTTTTGGAAAAAGGGGAGGGCTTCCCTGGTTTGACCCAGCCGTACGCGGGCCATCCCGGCGTTGTAATAGGTGTTCGCATCTTGAGCGCCAAAAAATATGAGTTTGTCGAATACTTCCCGAGCTTGCTCAAATCGGCCCATTTTGAAATACATATGACCCTGGTTGTTAAGAGCCAGGGTGAATTGGGGGTCCAGACTCAACGCGGTTTCAATGGCCTTCGACGCCCGGTCATATAAATTTTCGTCGATCAAGACAGTGGCGAGGTTATTATGCACCAGCGCTTTTCCGGGAGATTTTTTTGCGGTGTCCCGCCAAAGTGAGACCGCCGTCCGGTAATCCAGTCCCCGGAAAACGGTCAGGGTAGACATCAACACAAGAAAGCAGAGCGCCAAAGGTTTTATCCAGGAAGTCCGGTGGGCGCAGTTTAAAAACCAGACGCCGACCAGGATATTGAGACCGAGGCCGGGGAGGTAGGCGCGGTGCTCGGCCGCCAACTGTTTGAGGGGAATAAAACTCGAGGTCGGCAAAACGGTCACTAACATCCAGATCAGGGCAAACCGAACCAGGCGGGATTCCTGACGCCAACCGTACCAGCCAATCAGCAGAATGACACCAACCGCCGCCAGAAACACCGGGTCCGCCGCTCCTGAAACCATTTTCAAGTCCGGTTCAAAATTCAGGTTGACCGGTAGCAGTAACTTCAATCCGTAATAGAAAACCATGACCCCGGCCTGGGTAAAAAGGTAAAGGACTCTGTCCATGGTATGGGAAGACGAGTCAGCGGGGAGGGCGAAAGGATTCCCTGTCATGGCCGTCCGGTAGGCGAGATAGAGAACAAGGGGTAGCAGAATAAATATCCCGGCGGTCCGGCTCTTGCCGGTTGGCAAGCCCGGAGATTTGAGCCAAAGATACACAACGCCCATGAGAGGCATGGTGACGATGGTTTCCTTGCTGGCGCAACCCAGGAAAAAAAATCCGCCGATCAGGAGCAGACAGTAAAAATTTTCTTTCGAGAGCCGGACTTCGGCATCCGGCCCCAAAAAACGTACCCAATAATAAAACGACAACAGGAAAAACAAGGTTGCCAGAAGAGAAGACCGGCTGGAAAGATAGGTGACCGATTCCACGGCCATGGGGTTGAACACGTGGATGACCGAAACCAGGAGCGGCAGGTTTTGTAATCGGCCTCGGCGTTCGGGCGGTTCCAGGCGCAGTAGTTCCGCGGTCAGGAAGAACAGAACGATACCCACGAAAACGTGAAGCGCCAGATTGAACAAATGATAACCGAAAACGTCCAGCCTGCCGAGTTCCCGATTCAACGCATAGGTCAGCAACACGAAGGAGCGGTTGAGAATGTTGCCGATGCCGACGGTTTCCTGAAACTTCTCCAGTTCCTGAATGTGGGGATTATGAACAATGGCGTGTGCGTCATCATATAGGAACGGAGAGTGCAGGGTTCCCAAGTACCCCAGAAACGCCAGGCCGGCAAGGATGAGCATGGCGGAAAACTTTTTCGCGGGCATACCTAGCATGGCGTTGGGTGCGATTTGTTCACGATTGCGATAAAGCCCGGATCAGTTGGGCCACCTGTTTTTGTTCTGGGGCTCCGGGAGCTAGTTCAAGGGCTTTTTTGAAATGAGCCCTGGCGTTGATTTTATCCTGCCTGGTTTTCCAGTACAGAAGTCCCATCTGAACGTGAATCCGGAACTGTCCCGGTTGTTGCTCCAGGGCCTTGGCAAAATGAGCCAGGGCCTGGTCGAACTGTTGCAGTTGAATATACACGTTAGCCAAATTGATTTGGGCGCTCAGATAATCCGGCCTGGCGGTGAGGGCTTTTTCATAGAACATTCGGGCTTGAGCCCACTGCTTCATTTGTTGATAACTCCAGGCAATTCCAAAATACGCCTTGGCATCGGGCCCCTGGGTTTGTAAAAATTTTTCGAACCATTGGATTGATTTTCCCCAGTCTTTTTTCAACTGAAAAAGATGAGCCAGGTTGAACTGGGCTTGCTCAAAATCGCTGTTAATATCCAGACAGGCGAGGAAAGATCGCTCGGCGTTTTCGAGGTCGCCCCGCTTCATGTATGCCGTTCCCAGGTTGAAATATGCTTTGTGCATTTTTGGGAAAACGTCCAGGGCCTGCCGCGATTCTTTTATGGACTCTTCGAGACGGCCAAGTTTACCGTAAGTTTCGCCCAGGTTTAGTTTTGCCAAAGCATAGTTGCCCGGTCGGTAAAGTTTCCAGGCGTCGTTGGCCAGGTGGTAATTTTTAACAGCTTCTTCGTATCGTCCGGTTTGGTTATAGATCGATCCCAAACCCAGGTAGGCGGCGTAATATTCCGGGTCCAAGCGGATAGCGGTTTGGTATTCCCGCTCGGCATCCGCAAAACGGTTCAAATCCATGTAGACGTTAGCCAGGTTGTAGTGAGGCTCGGCGAAGTTTGAAGACAAGCGGGTACTCTTGAGGAAAAACGCCATGGAGCGCTCCTTCTCATTTTTTTCGTAGTAGGCTTTCCCTAGATTATTGTAGGGTCGCGGAGAATAGGGCGACTTGGCCATTGCGTCCTGCCACAGGGATATTTCGCTGAGCCAGACCCGGTTTCGGGCGGTGGTCAAAACTCCCGCCGTCAGGAAAAGGAGCATCCAGACGCACAATCGGCGCGGCCGGGCCATTTTAGAAGCCCAAAGCCCCGCAATCAGGCATGGCCCCAGCGACATGGGCAGGTACATCCGGTGTTCCACCGCAAGGTCATTCAGCGGAATAAAACTGGACGTGGGGGCAAGGGTCAGAAAAAACCAGGCTGTCCCCGCCTTGAGTAACGGGCCGCCTTTCAGCAGTACCCCAACCACCATGCCGGACAGAACCATTATGGCCAGAAGAGTTTTGAGGTCCGTTCCGGCGGCAAAAGGAAATCCAATGTCCACGTTTTGGTTGAAGGGGAGAAAAAACAGCTTCAGGTAATAAAACAAGATTACTTTAAGTTGCGTCGAAAAGTAGCCCCACTGTCCGTACATGTCCAGTCCCTTGTCCCGCGGCTTGAAGCCGAGAGCCACGCCTAAAGCAACCAGCAGTACTATGGCATAAACGATCAGCATCCCCGGGCTGAGCAAACGGGCATGGAGGCGGGGAAAACATCCGGGACTGACGATCAAGACAAACCAGACGCCCAGCAGAACGGGAAACGTCACCGCCGTCAGTTTCGAAGCAACGGCGAGATAGTACAAGACGGCAACGGCCACCGCCAAAGTGGTTTGGAGAATCCAGCGGCCCCGGCCCTTTGGAAGAGAAAATACGCGAAGAAACGCATACAAGCCCGCAAGATAAAAAAACGTCGCCAGAAGCGTCGATCGGGAAGAAATATAAGATACCGAATCGGTGGCCAGTGGATGCAGGGCAAAAAGGAGCGCCGTCGTCAACGGCATAGCCGTCGAGCGGCAAGGATTTCCCTGCTCGCCGGATCGGGATGCCGCCTCTGCTTGGCCACGCGCCGCGCCGCTGGCACGATCAAGAAGCTCCCCTGACAGCCCGACAATCATGAAAACCAAAACCGTCACCAATACATGGAGAAGAAGATTGACCAAATGAAAGCCAAGAACCTGGCGAGGATGGAGAACGTTGTTGATGACGAAGGTCAAAAGAAGGACGGGGCGATGGGCGATTGCGCTTAAGTCCAGCCCCTCTTTGCCGAACAGAAAAACAACGTCTCTCCGGAAATGGTCGAAATCGGAAGTCCAGGGTTGTTCGAGTATCTGAGCGTCGTCGTATTGAAACGATCCCTGCAGGGAGTTAAAATACGCCGCCATTGGTAGCAGGGTCAGCACAAACAAGCACAAAACCCGGGTTTTAATTGAAAGTGAAACGACAGGACCTTTCATCCGGCAAGCGAGCCTTGGGGATTGATTTTCACCGAAGCTTTGTTGGAGAACGCAACAAGCGGCTTTCGGTTTCTGAGAAAAAAACCTTGACGAGCGTCCAAGGGTAACGATAATCCTTGTAGTTTAATCCATTTGCCCCGCCAAGTGTCGGGAAATCAGATAGGCGGGCAAAAGCCGCAACGGGCTTTCAACCACAATCGACCGCGGAAGCGGAAAAGGCCGCTCCACCAGAGGAATCCGATGAATCAAAAAAAAATAATAACCCGCACTACCTGCCGGCTGTGCGGATCGGAAAGCCTGGAGGAAATCTTCACGCTGGGCAACCTGTACGTCTCTACCTTTGTGAGCAGTAAGGATGAAGGCATCAAGGCGCCGCTGGATATGATTTTATGCGAAAACTGCTCCTTGTTGCAATTGCGGCACACCGCGCCGATGGAACTCATGTACTCGCGTTTTTACTGGTACCGGTCCGGCGTGACGGACACCATGCGCAACGCCCTGCGCGATATCACGGCAAGCGTCGAGGCGATGACGCCCTTGAATCCGGGCGACGTGGTGCTGGACATCGGCGCCAACGACGGCACCATGCTGACAACCTTTACCGCGGAGGGCATCCGCAAGGTGGGTTGCGAACCGGCCGACAACCTGATCGACCAATTGAAGCAGAACGCCGATTTCGTCATTCACGATTTCTGGAGTTACGAAGCGTACGACAGCCTGGCCCGCGCCCATGGGCTCGGCAAGGCGAAAGTCGTCACCGCCATCGGCATGTTCTACGACATGGAGAATCCCAACCAGTTTGTGGCCGACGTAACCCGGGTGCTTGCCGATGACGGCGTGTTCGTGGCGCAGTTGATGTGCCTGCGCCCCATGCTGGAAAAAAATGACGTCGGCAACATTTGCCATGAGCATCTGGAGTTTTATTCTCTCGAATCCCTGCGCTACCTTTTTGAACACAATGGCCTGGAAATGTTCAAGCTGGAAGAAAACGATGTCAACGGCGGCAGTTACCGGATTTACTGCCGGCATTACCGGGGCGGTGGAATCACATTCGACGAACGCTACACGAAAGACGACTACCAGGCCTTTTCCCGCCGCATCGAGGAAAACAAAAAAAAGTGCGTGGACTTCATCAAGCGGGAAGTCGGGCGCGGAAAAACGGTTTACGTCTATGGCGCTTCCACCAAGGGCAACACGATCTTGCAGTATTACGGGCTCGACCACTCCTGGATCAAGGCCGCCGCCGAACGCAGTCCGGAAAAATGGGGAAAGTACACCGTGGGAACGATGATTCCCATCATCTCCGAGGAACAGGCCCGGCGGGAGCGCCCGGATTATTTTCTGGTACTGCCGTGGGCGTTTTTCGATGAATTCTATGTCCGCGAAACCCAATGGCGCGAGGCCGGCGGCAAATTCATCGTTCCCGTCCCGGAATTTCGAGTCGTATGAAGCTCATCGCATCCTTCCGCTAAACAAACCGGTGGACAGGGCAGGGGCCGCCCGTCGGGTCAATACTTGCCGGGGGGACGGAAAATGGGCAGGTCGAGAATCCATTCGATGTCCCAAAGCTCGCCGACGGTGCCCAGGCCGAGCAAGAAAATATAAATGACAAGCGCGGCGAGGCCGATCTCGCTTTTGTATTTTCGGGTGGTTTCCTTTAATTGGGTGATCATGGGACCATGGCGTTTGTTCGAGGGCTGATTTTGCGGTTCATCAAACGACTTTGACGTCCTCGCGCAGAATTTTTACCAGCTTGGCGGCGGATTCCTCCGCGGGGCCTTCCAAGATAATGCCCTTTTTCCTTTGCGGGGGCAAGGACAAATCGACCTGCCTCGCCTTGCCTGGCCCCAGGGTGGCGGGGTCGAACCCAATGGCCTGAGCATCCAGCGCCTGGATTTCTTTTTTCTTGGCGGCCATGATTCCTTTGAGAGAAGGAAGCCGAGGTTCGTTCAGGCCTTTTTGGCAGGTCAAGAGGAGCGGCAAGGGTGCGTCCAGGGTTTCCGACCCGCCCTCAATCTGCCGGGTGACGACGGCCCGTTTTCCGTCCGCTGTCAGGGACAAGTCGGTGACGACGGATACGAAGGGAATGCCAAGCAGTACCGCCAATGCAGGCCCCACCTGCGCCATGTCGTCATCCACCGCCTGACGTCCGCACAGGATCAGGTCGAAAGGCATGGAGCGAACGGCATCGGCCAAAACGCGGGCGGCGCCATAATGGTCCAACCCCTCAAAAGCCTTGTCCAGCAGGTGCGCCGCGCGGTCGGCGCCCATCGCCAGGCCGGTCTGCAAAACCTTGCGGAAACCTTCCGGCCCGACCGTGAGCAACGTAACCTCGGTGTCCGGCATTTTTTCCTTGATGCGGACGGCCTCCTCGACGGCATACTCGTCGTAGGGGTTGAGGATGCGCGGGATTTCTTCAGCCTCCACCACGCCGTCCGCAATGCGGATTTTCGCGGCGGTATCTAAAACCTGTTTGACGCAGACGATGATTTTCATGATGAAACAGCTCCCGTTTTTCTTCTACCCGATTATCTCATAAATCCGTAGCAGGAATTTTTTTTCGCGCTCAAATGATGTCCATCAGGTCCAGCCGGTTGCCCATGAACCGGCGGAAATCGTCCTTGAGCTTGTGGTTGCCGTGGTCTTGCAAGTTGGGGTCGCGTTCTATAAGAGCAAAAGCCTCCTTGCGGGCTACTTCCAGGATGCGAATATCGCGGACGAGGTCGGCAACCTGCAACTCAGGCAGGCCCGACTGGCGGGTGCCCATGAAATCGCCAGGCCCCCGGATATTCATATCCTCCTCCGCTATCCGAAAGCCGTCGCCGGTCTTCAGCATTGCTTGAAGGCGAGCCTTGGCTTCGTCGGTCAGCGGATAATAGGCGATCAGCAGGCATTGGGACGAATGGCCGCCCCGGCCCACCCGGCCACGAAGCTGATGAAGCTGGGACAAGCCGAAACGCTCGGCGTGTTCAATAATCATTACCGTGGCGTTGGGAACGTCGATGCCGACTTCGATGACGGTGGTGGAAACCAGAATATGTATGTCGCCGGCCTTGAACCGGGACATGATACGGCTACGCTCGTCGGGTTTGATCTTGCCGTGGATCAGGCCGACCGTCAAGCCGGGAAACAGGGAGGCTAAATCTTCCCGCACCTCCACCGCCGTTTGCAGATCGAGGGTTTCGGTTTCCTCGATCAAGGGACAGACGACGTAGGCTTGCCGGCCTTCGTAAATTCCCCGGCGAACGGATTCGTAAACCTCGTGGCGTTTGTTTCCGAAACTGAGTTTCGTATCAATGGGCATCCGGCCCGGCGGCAATTCGTCGATGATGGAAACATCCAGGTCTCCGTACAGCGTGAGGGCCAGCGACCGGGGAATGGGGGTGGCGGTCATGACGAGCGTATGCGGGTGCAACCCTTTCCTGGCCAGCGCCTCGCGTTGCAATACGCCGAACCGGTGCTGTTCGTCGATGACTGCCACGCCCAGATTGTGGAACCGGACCTGTTTCTGAATCAGCGCATGGGTGCCCACGATAATCGCGGTTTTCCCGGCGTGAATATCGTTTAGAATTTGAGTTTTTCCCTTGATGCCGGAAGTTATCAACTCGATGCCGACGCCCAGGGCCTGGCAATCGGCTTGCAAATTCAAGAAGTGCTGTTCGGCCAAAAGCTCCGTCGGGGCCATCAAGGCGCCTTGATAACCGTTGTCCACGCCGGTCAGCAGGGTGATCAGGGCAACGATGGTCTTGCCGCTACCCACGTCTCCCTGCAGAAGCCGGTTCATGGGTGTGTCCTTCTCCAGATCGTTCATGATCTGGTTGAGAACCTTTTTCTGCGCCCGGGTCAGCTCGAACCGCAACCGTTTGACAAATTTTTTGATGGTCGGGCCGCGGGTTTTGAAGCTGTGCCCGCGTGTCTGTTTGGTCCGGTGTTTCCTTTTGAAGGCCAGACCCAACTGGATCAGGAACAGTTCGTCGAAGATAATGCGTTGCTGGGCGGGCGAAGTGAAATTTTGCAGACGGGTCAAGGACGTGCCGTTGGGCGGCAGATGAGCCTCTGCAACAGCCTTTTGCCGCGGCATCATCCGGTTGCGTCGAAGAATGTCGTCGGGAAGAATCTCTTCGATCAGATCGCAATAATGATCGATCACATATTTAAAAATAGTCCGCAGGCTTTTCGCGTGCAAACCTTCCGTGCTGTGATAAACCGGAACGATCCTGCCCATTTCCAGGCTCGGATCGTCGCCGGAGGAAAAGATTTCGATATTGGGATGGATGATTTCCAGGCCGGAACCGCCATAGCGGTTGATGCCGGGTTTGCCGGAAACAATGACCGTCGATCGGGGTTTGAATTTTTCACGCAGGTAGGGTTCGTTAAAGCGAAACCACTTGGCGCGGATAACGCCCGAATCGTCTTGAATGATCATCTCAAAAATTTTTCTTCTACTCCCGGCGGAAAAGGAACCTGCATTGACGACGGTTCCCGTGAAGGTCGCCTGCTCTCCGGCAACCAGTTGGGAAATTTTTTGCATGTGGCTTCGGTCCTCGTAGCGGTAAGGGAGAAAATACAGGCAGTCGCGGACCGTAAAAAGATTGCGTTTTTGAAGTAAAGTGGCCCTTTTGGGCCCGACGCCCTTGATGAATCGGATCGGGTCGTCCAGGGAACGCGGGCTGATATGTTTTGAGCGCACTTTCATGTTTATTGAATTATTTCTCCAGTTGTGCCGCCGACCGGTTGCAAACCCGCGGGTCGGAAAAAGCTCGTTCGGCGGCAGAGGCGTTTGCCGTCAAACATTTACCGGAAAAAAAGAAAGTTGACAACTACAAAGTTCCGGAGTATTTATGTTTATGGGGAACTCATTGAAAAAAATGCGTTTATTCCGGCCATTCGGCGTGCCTGCAGGTTTTTTTGCAGACCGGAAAACCGATACGGAAAATTTCGCCACAATGGGCATAACATATGTTGAAACTGGATGACATCACCAACGCGGTTCTCAGTTACCATCCAGAGGCGGACCTGGATATCATCCTGGAAGCCTATGTGTTTTCCGCGAAGGCCCACAGAGGGCAGAGCCGGCAATCCGGAGCCGCCTATCTTTCCCACCCCTTGGCGGTCGCCTTCAATCTTACCAAATTAAAACTGGACGAAATCACGGTAGCCGTCGGCCTCTTGCACGATACCGTGGAAGATACGACGGCAACGCCGGAAGAAATCAAGGAACTATTCGGCGAAGAGGTGTTTCAACTGGTGGACGGTGTCACCAAAATCAGCAAAATGGAATTTTCCGGACGAATGGAAGTCGCCACCCGCGAGGAAAAACAGTCGGAAAATTTTCGCAAAATGATCCTTGCCATGGCCCGCGACATCCGCGTTGTTTTGATCAAGCTGGCGGACCGTGCTCACAATATGAAAACACTCGATTCCATGTCCCGGGAAGCGCAACAAAGAATCGCCAAGGAAACCCTGGAAATTTACGCGCCCCTGGCCAATCGACTGGGTATCGGCTGGTTGAAAGCCGAACTGGAAAACGATGCGTTCCGGTATATTTATCCCGAAGAAGACCGGATGATTCGGCAAAAAATCGCCCAGGCCAAGGGAGCCCGCGAAAAATACGTGCAAGGCATTTGCGACCTTGTCTCCAAGGAACTGAAAGCGGCCAACATCCATGGAACCGTTGTGGGCAGGCCGAAGCATTTTTACAGCATTTACAAAAAAATGCAGGACCAGGGCATTGACTTCAACGACGTGTACGACCTGGTCGGTGTGCGTGTGCTGACGGATACGGTAAAAAACTGTTACGCCATATTAGGCCTGATCCATTCTCTGTGGAAACCGATCCCCGGCAAATTCAAGGATTACGTCGCCATGCCCAAACCCAATATGTACCGCTCGCTTCACACGACGGTCATGGGGCCGGACGGGCAACGGGTGGAGGTGCAAATCCGCACTGAAGAAATGCACAAGGTTTGCGAGGAAGGCATCGCCGCCCATTGGCAATACAAGGAAGGCGGCGGTGGCCAGCCAAAAAAAATGGAACAGCAACTGGTCTGGGTGCGCCGCTTGCTGGAAGGCCATGAAGAACTCAAAAACCCGAAAGAATTCCTCGACGCCTTCAAGGTAAATTTATATCCCCATGAAGTGTACGTTTTCACTCCCATGGGAGAGGTGGTCGCCCTGCCCGACGGAGCCTCCCCGGTGGACTTCGCTTATTTCGTGCATACGGATATCGGACACCATTGCCTCGGCGCCAAGGTGAACGGCAAAATCGTTCCCTTGAGATACAAGCTCCGCAATGGCGACCGCGTCGAAATTCTCACCTCCAAGCAAAAAACGCCCAGCCGCGATTGGCTGGCCCTGGTCAAAACTTCCAGGGCGCGCAGTAAAATCCTGAGTTTTTTAAACAGCCGTGAAAAGGCACGCAACCTGGAGCTGGGCAAGACATTGCTGGAAAAAGAAATTTCCAGGTGCGACCTCAATCCCGCTTCCCTGCTCAAGGGAAAACCTTTGGAAGCCGCTATCCAAGCGTGTGGATTCAACTCGTTCGACAGCTTGCTGGCGGCCATCGGGTTCGGAAAAATCTCCGCCCGGCATTTTGCCGAAAAACTTATCCCCAAGGAGAAGCTGGCAAGCCAGAAGGCAGGCGACGCCCCGCATCTGAAACCCGCAGTGAGAACGGCGTCTCAACAGCGCCGCGATATCGGGATCAAGGTCAAAAACTTCAACAACGACGACCTGCTGTTGCGAATGGGGAAATGTTGCTCGCCGGTGCCGGGAGACAAGATCTTGGGTTACATCACCCGGGGCCGCGGGATTTCAGTCCATACCGTCGATTGCCTCAGCATAGGCAAGCTTGCCGGGGAGTCGGAAAGACTGATAGAGGTGGAATGGGATTCCGCCCGGAAAACCTGCTACCCCATGCGTATCTCCATCGTTTCAGAAGACAAACCCGGTCTGCTGGCAGAAATCAGCGGTGTGCTGGCCAATAGCGATATCAACATCACCCGCGCCGCCATTACACAGGGCGCTTACAAAAGAGCCTATTTCGATTTTTCCATCGAGGTTTGCGACCTGGAACATCTTAACCGGACTCTGCAGGAAGTCGCCAAAACGCAAGGGGTGATCCACGTCGAGCGGGTGAAAAAATTCCGCAAAAAGGTCTCCCCCAAGATGAACCCAAAAAAACTGTCTGCGGATTTGAATCCCGCGGGCGGCGGGAAATTGGCGGCCGGCTGAGATTATACGGCTTTTTTGACTTTGCCCGCCTTCAGGCAACGGGTGCACACTTTCTTGGTCTTGATCGAACCCTTGAGCACCACGCGCAACTTCTTCAGGTTCGGGTTGAACCGCCGGTTGGTCTTGTTGTTGGCATGGCTTACGTTGTGGCCGAACATCGGGCCCTTTCCACAAATGTCACATTTCCTGGACATCAATTGCTCCTGTACTTAAGCGTTGTGTTGATCGAGAATGGATGCTAATATAACGGTAATAATTTTATAAGTCAAATTTGAATCATGGTTATCCGAAGCGACACGACAATCAACGACATCCTTCACAAATACCCCGAAACCCTGAAATTCTTTAATGACCTGAACATGAGTTGTTCAGGATGTTTTGCGGTGAACTTCGATACCCTCGAAAACGGCGCCCTGATGCACGGCATGGATGTCAATCTGCTGGTCAGCAAACTCAAGCAATTCATCCGCAATTTGCCTTCAGACGCCCCCCCGGAAGTCATTTCCCTTTCCAACAAGCCGTAAGACTGCCCCGCCACCGTTGCCTTGCCGAAAAGCAGGCGGCGCGCCTTTCGTTTGTCATCTGAAAAATACGGAAATACGGAGGAAATGCCCGCTGGAAAAAAATCGCACGCGCAGGGACTGGCGTCCGTTTCCGGCGTCCGCGGGAGTTACTTGAGGAAGGCGCTCTGCGTGATAATATCCTCTAAAATCTTGCCCGCCAGCTTCTCACTGTCCACTTTGAACGTGCCGTCGGCGATGGCTTGCTTGATCCGGTTAACCTTTTCAGTGCGGATGTCGGGGGAAGATTTTATGACCTCGTGCGCCCGTTGAATGTCCCTGGCCTTGGAAGACACGCTGACCTGCTCGGCAACAGGTTGTCCCGAGACGGGCTTGGAGTCTGCCGCCGCCGGCGCGCCGCCGTCTTTTTTGACCGATGGCTTTCCCACGACTTTTTGCTGACCGACTTTTCTGCTAAGTTCGTTGCCTGGAATTTCCATGCCGCCCACTAGACCTTTCTTTATGGTGAAATAGCGTCGCTGGCCCTTCTTGCGATGGTTTCAAAATCATCCGGTCATAACCGACTGATTTTATTGAATTTTAAAACAATTGCCGCTTGTGTGCAACTTTTTTTAGCGCTCCGGCGTGTAACGAAGAGCCTTTCCACAGCTTCTTATCGGAATCTCGCACAGGAACTTAAGCTTTTTTTGCGCCGGATTGAGGCCCGATCTTTAACCCTTTGCTATTCGCCAAAATACCAGTAAAATAAAAGTTGTCAACGCATTCGCGGCGGCTGGGGGCGGCCTTTTGCCAGGGAGCGCGGGTGTTCCAACAGGTTCCGACAAGCATCGAATCATGGCCTACAAAAACCCTGTCCCCACCGTGGACGTTATCATAGAATTGCCGGGCGGGGGGATCGTCTTGATCGAGCGTCGTAACCCGCCCCACGGCTGGGCCTTGCCGGGCGGATATGTCGATTACGGCGAGTCCCTGGAGGCGGCGGCCGTCCGCGAAGCCCGGGAGGAAACCTCCCTGGACGTACAGCTGATCGGCCAGTTTCACAGCTATTCCGACCCGGCGCGTGACCCGCGCCGGCACAACATATCCACCGTATTCATCGCCGGCGCTTCCGGCAGTCCGCGGGCCGCGTCCGACGCCAAAGCCGTCGGCGTGTTCTCGAAAGACACCCTGCCGCGGCCGCTCGTCTTCGACCATGCTCAAATTCTTCAGGATTATTTTCATGTCCGTTCCACCTGGTCTCCCGCCGTTAAAATCCGGCCCTGACAGAGAGTTGAAAAAGTCCTGTGAAGGGAACAGGGTTGTCACCCTGAGCTTGTCGAAGGGTGGCAGACCATCTGCCAGAGAGGGCGGGAGGCGGTTTATCACATCCCGTGTCCTGTTGCCGGTGGTTCTCCTGTTGCTGTCGCGGGGTTTGTTTGCGCCCGCCGCCGCCGAACCGGCGGACCTGGCAAAGTATCGGGACGTTCCCTGGCGCTACCTGCAAACCATTGCCGGCATGGGGCCGCGCAACCCAGGCAGTCCGGGTCACCAAATGCTCAAAGAATACATCCTGCAAACCGGCAGGCGATTCGCCGACGCCGTTGTACCGCAACCCTTCACCCATCGGGTGCGCGGCCAGGCGCCGGTGCCGCTGGCGAATATTGAAATGCGCTTTAACGGCGACAGCGGAGCGCCCATCCTCATCGGCGCCCATTACGACACCCGGCCCTTCGCCGACGAAGAGCCCGACCCCACCCTGCGGACAAGGCCCATCCCCGGCGTCAACGACGGCGGCTCCGGAACCGCCGTCCTGCTGGCGCTTGCCCAACTGCTTCATGACCACAAACCGAAAAACCCCGTCCACCTGGTCTTTTTCGACGGCGAGGATTATGGCGCCAAGGGATCGTCCGAGTACCTCCTGGGCTCCATGCACTATGCCCGCCAACTGCGAAAAGGGGACAAAACCCAATGGCCCCGCGCCGTGGTGGTGATCGACATGATAGGCGACAAGGACCTGCAAATTTACCGGGAGAGCCATTCCGTAAAAAGCGCTCCCTGGCTGATAGACATCATCGACCGCGTCGCCCGCCAGAAGAACAACTTCCGCCAGTTCAAGTCAAAAGCCAAATACAGCATCCTGGACGATCACTATCCATTCATCGCGCGCGGTATCCCGTCGGTCCTGCTGATCGACTTCGACTATCCCCACTGGCACACCCAGGCCGACACCCTGGACAAATGCTCCTCCGAAAGCCTGTCCGCGGTGTTCACCGTCCTCGCCGACACGCTGGCCGAATTACAAACCCACGATTAGAGCCGGGGCCGGCTTGGGAAATTCGACTACCTGACCGATCCCGCCCTCGCCGTCCCCTTACGAAAGCTTGTGCTGTCGGTTGCACCTGACCGGGGCCGATTTTGCGGAAAAAAAATTTTTGAAAAACGAGGAACGAAATAGTCGAAATGTCAGGTCATAAACCCGGCAACCCCTTGCACCGCAAGCTGTTTACCGGGTTTCCGGTCAGGTAAAAAATCAGCGAATTTCGCGGAAAATCGCCCAAAAACCGGATCGCATTTTGCGGCGCATCCCAATGATTTAAAACGATTTATAAGAACTGGTTTTGGCATGTCGAAGGCCGCCGTTTGAAGATTAAAATTTACCATACCGAAATCACCACGGAGCCACCGAGAGCACGGAGAAAAGCAAAAAATCTAACCACGATACCTGTCCCTGACTTACAAAAGGGCGCACAGATGGACACAGAAAAATCCCATTTGAAATTTACTCCTCCTTCTGGAAGGGGGCTGGGGGGATTTTTTCTTTGCGCCCTTGGCGCCTTTGCGGTTCCCGTTTTTCCCCGGTCTCCGATCTCCGTTTTTTCCGACTCCCCGTCACGCTGAGCCCGTCGAAGCGTGACCATTGACCGTCTCCAGCCTCCCGTCTCCTGTTTTTTATCCCTTACATATAGCGCACAGAGCAGGTATGCGGTGAAACAACGCCCGCAAATCCGGCGGCTTGGAAGGGCAATGGGGGTAGGTGTTCATGGATTGGAGGAAGGTCACACCTGCTATCGTCATTGTTTCTGACGCCTTCACTCCTAACTGAAAAGCTCTGAATGGCTTCCCGTACGAGCATATTCAACAACCATTTCATCCTCATTAACGCGGTAGATTAAAAGCCAATCAGGTCCTATATGGCATTCCCTGTATCCGTTCCAGTTGCCCGAGAGGTTATGATCTTTATTCTTTTTGGGTAGCGGTTTACCGGCGGTTAGCAACGCATCAATATCTTTGAAAAGTTGCATATCCTTACGTTGTTTTTTGCAACGCCGGATATCACGCCTGAATTTTGTGGAAAGCCGTGTTTGGTACATTAAATGCCAAGGTCTTTAAACATGGCTTTGGAATTCTTGTAAAGCTTCCCACCGCCCTTGGCGAGTTCGTCCATGGCTTCAATGGTTTCGGCGTTTGGAATTTTAACGTCAAAGGGAAGACCTTTGTGTAACTCCACCTGACGAAAAAAAAGATTGACCGCCTGGGCAGGTTTAATACCAACTTTGGCAAAAATAGCGTACGCTTTTTTCTTGGCTTCTATATCCAGTCTTAAATTTGTCGGTTCCGTGGGCATTTGAGCACCTCCTTGTGGTTACAATTGTATAGCATTTGTAACCATAAGGCAAGCCAGTTTTAGAGGACGGTCGGCTGAGCAACTGCTTATTTATTTCAACTCCACTCGATTTCGGATTGCAGGTCGGGTTTGACGTCGGCCGGTTGGATGGTGCGGTCGGTGTGTTGGCGGGTGTTCTTCACGTTGAGCTGGTCGAGCAGGAAATCCACCCGCGCTTCTATTTCCTTGCCGATCTCCGTTTTGACTTCCTCCGGCAAATTCCAGAAAGCGCTCTTGAACTCGCCGAACCCCTTCTTCCGCGTTTTATAGATGAACTGCTCGTCGGTCTGGCCTGATTTTTTTTCGTCGGCGAAGCGGCTATGCAGGTGCTTGTAGATTTCCGCTTTCAGGTCGGCGGGGAAATGCGGGCTTTCGTAGATCATGTTCTGGAAGTCGGTGGCCAGGTGAATTTCCGCGGTTTCCAGTTCCGGGAAGCGGTGGAACAGTTCGGCGGGCAGGGTGGACGCGCCGTGTTGCACCGCCCCCGCCAGGCCGTACTGCTCCCGCGAGATTCTGGATAACACTTCCAGCGTGTCGAAGTCGAGTTTCACCTCGGCGACGGAGCCGTCGGGCAGGGGCACGCCGCCGTGCGACGTGCCGGTTTGCACGGAAATTTTGCTGATGCTTTTATAGCCCTTGTTCAGGGCTTCCAGGCAGGTGTTGAAGTTGTCCATGTAGGCTTTCAGTTCTTCCGGATTGCTGTTTTCCTTGCCGACTTCGCCGATCTCTCCGCCCACGGAAATGGTGATGCCTTCCTGTTCCAGTTCGCGGACTCGGGCGGTCAGCTCCACGCCGATCTCGAAATTGGCGCGTTGCTGTTCGGCGACGCTGGGTTGGCTCAAGTCGACCAGCGTGGACGTGTCGATGTCGATATTGTAAAACCCGGCGGCGATGGCCTCGCGGATCAGGTTTTTCAAACCGGCGAGTTCCTGCTCCCGGTTCTCGGCGAACTTTTTGGCGTTCACCTGGAAATGGTCGCCCTGGATGAACACCGGCCCGCTATGGTTTTCCTTGATGGCGGCGGCGAGGATCACGGTGGCATATTCGTGCGGCCGCTGGAAGGTGTAGCCGATCTCGGATTTGGCGATCTCGAAGATTTGCGCGCCGCAGTCTATCTTGTGGGTGGCGCGGAAAATGGCCCGGGCCAGTTGGTAGGACATGCCGCGGATGTTGATCGCCGGAACCGTGAAGCCGCCCATCTCGCCCCGACCCCGCGCTTCGTACAACCCCTGAATGCTGGCGGGGAAAATTCCCAACTGCCGGGCCGCCGATTTGATAAGGTACCTTGCCATTCCCCTGACGTCTTTATTTTTATTAAGCACGGCTTCCGCCAGCAGATGGTCCAGGGGCGACCCGCGCAACTTTTCCGCGTCCTCGATGATTGCGTTGCCGTCGTTGAGGACGATGATTCCTTTTAACCCGTTTAAAAGATCGTCTTTGCTGACTGCCGGCATGGTGTTCTCCTTTTGGAGGCAGGCGCGGCCGGGCGCGGGAAAAACCCCGTTCGGCGGCAGGCGGCCGGAAAAGCCCATCCTCCATTGTCTTTTAAAATACAGTTTCTGTTTGTTGGTTGCCGATGCGAACGAGAATAGTTTTTGCGGTTATTTTAACTCAAATCCCCGTCTCCGGCAAAACTATCTGCGGCCCGCAACCCCCGCTCCGCGCAAAGCCCCGTTAATATGCGCCGATACGTTGCGCGCACCGGGAAAGGTTTTGGTGTTTCGGAACGACATAAGAAAACGGGAAGTCCGCGAATGAATTTTTTTTTGAAAACGGCGGACGAAATCGTTTATCCTTAGAGCATTGGACAGACAGCGTTGACAGCCGTCGTTATTTTGCTAGAATTTACTCTCCCGCTTTTGGACAAGGAATTTGCGGGGGGTTAGATTTGAGGGCACATCGTTATATAAAAACATACCCAACCAGCTTGGGGGGAGATTGTCGGCATATGTTTAAAAATATTTATTTACCGGTGGACAATTCGGATTATTCCAACGCCTGTATCGACATCGGGTTGGAGCTGGCCAAAAAGACCGGGGCGACCCTGACGGCCAGCCACGTGTACGCCGCCAAAATGCACGACGTGCGCTTCCGGCAAATGGAAAGCGGCCTGCCGGAAGAATATCAGGATGAGCAGGAACTCGAAAAACAGCGCAACATTCACGACCAGTTGATCACCAAGGGCATGGAAGTGATTACCGATTCTTATCTGGACGTTCCCCGGTTCCGGTGCGAGAAGGAGAATGTCCCCTTTGTCGGCAAGTCCCTGGAGGGAAGAAACTGGATCGAGATGGTGAAGGATATCAATGAATCCCGGTACGACCTCGTCATCATGGGGGTCATGGGGCTGGGCGCCATCAAGGACAGCCAGATCGGCACGGTTTGCGAGCGGGTGATCCGCCGCGTCAAGACCGACACCCTGATCGTCAAGCACATTCCCGAACTGCACGGGGAGAAACCGTCCAGCGGAAAAATCGTCGTCGCCGTGGACGGTAGCGGCCAGGCCTTTGGCGGCCTGAAAACCGGGATCGAACTGGCGAAACTGCTGGGCCGTCCCCTGGAAATTATCTCCTCCTTCGATCCCTATTTTCACTACGCCATGTTCAACAGCCTCACCGGCGTTCTGTCCAAGGAAGCCGGCAAGGTGTTTAAGTTCGAGCAACAGGAAAAACTGCATGAAGACATCATCGACAAGGGGTTGGCGAAGATTTACCAGGCGCACCTGGAAATCTCCCGCCAGATCGCCGAGGAGGAGGAGTTGGATTGCACCGTCCGTCTGCTGGACGGCAAGGTGTTCGAAAAAGTTCTGCAATACGCCCGGGAGGAAAACCCCTTCCTGCTGATCCTCGGCCGCATCGGCGTGCACAGCGCGCAGGATATGGATATCGGCGGCAACACCGAGAACCTGCTCCGCATGGTGCCGTGCAACACCCTGATTTCCAGCCGCGTGTTCAAGCCGAAAATCGACATGATCGCCGAGGAAACCATCGAATGGACCGCCGAGTCGAAAGAGCGGTTGCAGAAAATCCCCGGCTTTGTCCGGCCCATGGCGACGGCGGCGATTTTGCGCTATGCCCTGGAGCGCGGCCACAGCATGATCACCTCCAGCGTCATCACCGAAGCCTGCGAGAACATTCTTCCCGCCGGCGCCATGCAGGCGATGAACATGATCGGCCAAAAACTCCGGGAGCAGGCCAAGGAGGGAGAAGATCCCCTTGCCGCCGGCAACCTTGACATGCTGAAGGATGAAATGGCGAAGGCCCATGCCGGAAAGGCTCCGGCGGACGCCAAACTCCAATGCACCAATTGCGGCGCGGTGATGGGCGGCGGCGCCGTCCAGTGCGGCGTCTGCAACGCCGGCGCCGAGCGGTTACTGCCCGTGGACGAGGAAGCCTTCAAGGCCGATGCCGAAAAAGAAGGCGGAGTCACCATCGTCACCTCCTTCGACGGCAAGGAAAACCAGTGGACCCGGCGCGCCTGGGAACGGCTCGATGACTACCCCAAGGGGCACATCCGCAGAAAAGCCCAGGCCCGCGTGGAGAAAAATGCCCGCGTCCAAAACGTCCCCGTCATCACCCTGGCTTTCGTCGACAGGATTTTTAACGAGAAAACCACCGCCAAGGGTAGCGACAAGGGCGGCAACGGTTCGCCCTACGCGCCGGCGCCCGTGGATGAGTCCAAATTCCGCTGGACCCCGGAAGCCACCAAGCGGCTGGAACTCGTGCCCCAGGGGTTCATGAGGGACAGCACCAAAAAGCGCGTCCTGCAATACGCCGAGTCGATTCATGCCACCGAGATCACCTTGCAGGTGGCCGAGCAGGGTATCGAGGAATCGAAAAAAATGATGGCGGAAGCCGTCGCCAACGGAGCGACGATCGAGGATTTCCTGCCCAAGAAGGAAAGCGTGAGTTCCTCCTGAAAAATCGAAAAAGGGGAAGGTTTCCTTTCCCGCGTGAACGCCAATACCCCCGCTCTTGCGCCTCAAGGGCGGGGGCTTTTTTATGGGTTGCCCGCGCCGCCGGCTTTGAGCCCATTTCCCGATTTGCCCTGAACGCCGTTTTGTCGTAAAGTTCCTTGTGATGAACCTGAAACTTTACAAGCGGTTGCTTCAATACCTCCATCCCTACCGGGGCAAGGTGGCGTTTGCCATTTTTTGTTCCATCGTGGTTGGGGTGATCGCCACCTCGCCGGTTCCCTTGATCAAAAAAACCTTCGACGACATCTTCCTCGAAAAAGATTTTCTGATGCTCAAGCTGATCCCCCTGGCCCTGGTGGCGCTGTTTCTGGTCAAGGGGATTTTTTCCTATATTCAAAATGTAATCATTTTCGGAATCTCCTGGGACCTGGTGGTGTCTCTGCGGGAAAAAATGTTCCAGCGCATTCAGCGCCTGCCGCTGGTTTTCTTTGAAGAGACCCCGACCGGCCAGCTCATTTCCCGAATCATGAACGACGTTTCCATCATGCAGTCCTCCATCACCAATCTGGTCAAGGAGTCCCTGCAAAACTTCATCATGCTTCTGGGGCTGATCGGCTGGGTTTTTTATCTGAAATGGGACTGGGCCGTGCTGGCGCTTATTATCTTTCCCCTGGCGGTTTTCCCCATTTCCAACATTGCGCGCAAGTTGCGGCGCTTGAGCCACAGGGGGCAGGAGATTCTCTCGGACATTCACTCGACGATTCTGGAATCCTTTTCGGGGATAAAAATCGTTCGGGCGTTTTCCCTGGAAAACCGGCAGAAGCAAAAACTTGGCGAGCAGAACCGGCGTTTTCTGGAGGTCATGAAAAAGAACGTCAAGTACATCGAAATCCCCTCGCCGTTCATGGAGTTTCTGGGCGTGCTCAGCGGCGCCTTGATTCTCTGGTACGGCGGCAGTCAGGTGCTCACGGGGCAAGTGACGCAGGGAACGTTTATCGGCTTCATCGTCGCCTTGTTCATGATGTATGGCCCCATCCGCCTGTTGTTCAAAATTTACGCGAATTTCCAGAACGCCCTCGCCGGGGCCGAAAGGGTCTTTTCCATCCTCGACCGGGAGGAGGAGGATGTGGATGGCGGCCGGCGGGAGCTGGCCCGATTCGAGGACTGCATCGAATTTCGCGGCGTGTCTTTCCGTTATCCCTCCCGGGACGCCTGGGTGTTGAAGGACATCAACCTTGCCGTGAAAAAATCCGAAATCGTCGCCATCGTCGGCATGAGCGGCGCCGGGAAAACTACCCTGGTCGATCTCCTGTTCCGCTTTTTCAACGTCACCGAGGGGAAAATCCTCATCGACGGCGTCGATATCCAGGAGTTCAGCGTGCAGTCGCTGAGGCGCAACCTGGCCCTGGTGACTCAGGAAACGTTTCTGTTCAACGACACGATTCGCAACAACATCGCTTTTGGAGAAACCGGGGCGGCATCGGAGGAGGCTGTCCTGAACGCCGCCCGGGCGGCCCATGTCGATTCGTTTGTCGACCCCCTGGAAAAAGGGTATGATACGGTCATCGGCGAGCGCGGCGTGAAACTGTCCGGCGGACAGCGGCAACGAATCGCCATCGCCCGCGCCCTGTTGCGGGATGCCCCCATACTGGTGCTGGACGAGGCGACCTCGTCGCTGGACTCGGAATCCGAAAAACTGGTGCAGGACGCGCTCGACCGCTTGATGGAAAATCGCACCACCTTCGTGATCGCCCATCGGCTGTCGACCATCAAGCACGCCAACCGCATCATCGTCATCGACAGCGGGCAAATCGTCGAGGAAGGGTCGCACGAGGAACTTCTCGCCAACTGTGGAATTTATCAAAAATATTATGAAATGCAGTTTGTTGACGTTCCGCATCGGAATTGACTTGCGGCGGGTGCTCCCCTGCCCGAGGTTCTTCGCCGCGCCGGCGGCGTGGCGATCCAGCCGGGCCACGCCCGGTAGGAATGGGTCCTTTCTGGATTGCTTCGTCGGCTTCGCCCCTCGCAATGACAATCAAACAAGTACACTTATGCAAAGCTCTTTTTTGAAAGGCGTCGGCAATTATGAAATTTGAAAATGTTTGCGTCGAGGCCGTGGCCTGCCATTTGCCGGAAAACATCGTGCCCTCGGCGGAGCTGGAACAGCGGCTGGCGGAGGTTTACGACCGGTTGAAACTGCCCTACGGCCGCCTGGAGATGATGAGCGGCATCCGCGAGCGCCGGTTCTGGAACAACGGCGTCTATCCCAGCGAAATCAGCTCCGTCGCCGGCGAAAAGGCCATCGAGAAATCCGGGCTGGACCGCGGCGAAATCGGTTGCCTGATTTGCGCCTCGGTGTGCCGCGACTTTCTGGAGCCCGCCACCGCCTCGGTCATCCATCACAATCTGGACCTGTCGCGGGAGGCCCTGCTGTTCGACGTGTCCAACGCTTGCCTGGGCGTGCTCAACGGAATGGTGATTATCGCCGACATGATCGAGCTGGGGCAAATCCGCGCCGGCCTGGTGGTGGCCGGCGAGAACGGCGGCCCCCTCATCGACCACACCATCGAAACGCTTCGCTCGAACCCCGAACTCAAACGCGCCGACGTGAAATCCTCCTTCGCCTCGCTGACCATCGGCTCCGGCGCGGCGGCGGTCTTGCTGACGCACCGCAGTTTGTCCCGGTCCTACCACAAACTCCTGGGCGGCGAGGCCTGGGCCGCCACCGAGTTCAACGACCTCTGCCGCGGCAACGCCGACGGCGGCATGAACGCCGAATCCACGCCGCTCATGACAACCGATTCGGAAACCCTCATGAAACAAGGATGCCTGCTGGCGGGAAAAACCTGGGAGAAAACCAAGGCCACGCTTGCCTGGAGCAACGACGACGTGGACCGCGTGTTTTGCCATCAGGTCGGTCACCTGCACCGCAAGCTCATGTACGAAACCCTGCGCCTGCCGATGGAAAAGGACTTCTCGACCCTGGAGTTTCTGGGCAACACGGGCGCCGCCTCCCTGCCGGCCACCCTGGCCCTGGGCGAGGAGGCGGGGTGCCTCAAAAAAGGCGACAAGGCCGCGCTCCTCGGCATCGGCAGCGGCTTGAACTGCCTGATGCTCGGGTTGGAATGGTGACCGATGACAAACGGCGGGCGTTCGCCGAGTTGTATCCCTTCCAATCCAGAACCCTCTCCCTGGACTCCCTGCGATACCACTACCTGGACGAGGGCCAGGGCGACGCCGTGTTGATGTTGCACGGCAACCCCACCTGGTCTTTTTATTACCGCAACCTCATCCTCGGGTTGAGGGAGCAGTGCCGTTGCGTGGCGCCGGACCACATGGGTTGCGGCCTGTCCGACAAACCGCAACAATACGACTACACCCTGGCGCGGCACGTCGACAACCTGGAGGCGCTGGTGGAGCATCTGGGCCTGACCGGCCTGACGCTGGTTCTGCACGACTGGGGCGGCGCCATCGGCATGGGGTACGCCGTCCGCCATCCCGGCCGCGTCAAGCGCCTGGTGCTGTTCAACACCGCCGCCTTCCTGTCGCGGGAGATTCCCTGGAGCATCAACCTGTGCCGACTGCCGCTATTCGGCCCCCTGGCCGTCCGCGGCCTGAACGCCTTCGCGGGCCTGGCGGTTTCCCGCGCCTGCCGGCGGCCCATGAGCCCGCAAGTCAAGGCCGGCTACCTTTTCCCCTACGACACCTACGCCAACCGCGTCGCCATCCTGCGCTTCGTGCAGGACATTCCGATGTCGCGAAAAACGCCGAGCTTCCCCCTCGTCAAATCCATGCAGGAGCAATTGACCCAGTTCGCCGACCGGCCCGTTTTGATCCTCTGGGGGAAAAAGGATTTTTGCTTCAACGACCACTACCTGGAACGCTGGCTGGAATATTTTCCCCAAGCCGAATTGCACGAATTTGCGGACGCCGGACATTACGTCGTCGAGGACGCCCACGAGCGCATCGTTCCCCTCATGCAAAAATTTTTCGACAACCACCCGCTAAATCATACCGACGGATAATTTTCCTGGAGGGGAAAAACTACGGGGAAACCATTTTCACCGCGAAGGCGCGGAGGACGCAAAGGAAAGAAAAAAAGTTTTAGCCACCAAGTCTCCTTGTTTGCCTGTCATTGCGAGCGTAGCGAAGCAATCCAGGCGGGCATACGCCCGCGGGAGATATGCTGAACTTTTGACTGCTGTCAGACAACAGAAAGCGCAATAGCCGCTCCGCATGGTAGCTACGATGACACCGAGGGCGGCGAAGTATCGGGTTATGCTAAGGTTCCCTTTCAATAAGGCGGCGGACATCGGTTCCCGGTTTTCTCCCGGCGGGTGTTTTTTTGATTGACTTTGCGCCCCGTGCGGGGAGTATATTTAAACCGAACATGTGAAATCGGTTTCCGTCTATTTTATGATTAAAAAATCGTTTGCATACAAGCTGGCTCTCGGCCTCGTTTTAACGGGTTTGATACTTCCCATCAAGGCTCCCGTGGCCTCGGGCGAGGCCCGGCTGTGTTGCAAAATCTTCTGCTCCCACAAGATACCGGCCATGAAGGCGCACGGGCATGGGGACATGAAGAATTGCGGCGAAAGCGGCGCGGCGCATGTCCAGTGTTGCCAGGACCGTTGCGCCTCGGTTATGGGAGTCAAGCGTTTTCCCACTATCGCCGTAGCGAAAATCCTGCCCTCGGCTCCATCGGTCAAATCCATTGCCTTCCCCTGTGCCGCCGATTGCGCCGCCGCCGGGCTTCTGCCGCGGACATCGTCCACATCGGACCGCCTTGCGTCCGGTCATGTGCGGGCCGGAAAGACGCCGCCGCTGTTTCTGCTCCAATCCGTTTTCCGCCTTTAAGCCGTTCCTCCATTTTTCTTTCGTCCGAATGTCCGCCCACGCGGCCGGTTAATGCTTTACCCTGTACTTAAATACAGAGTCTATACTGCATATTGAAAGGTCCAAAAAGGAAGGAACCGATTATGTTTAAACCGAAATTTTTATTATCGTCCTTAATAGTTCTCATGTTTTGCGGCGGCCCGGTTTTTGCCGCGCCGATCAACAGCGACGTCGGCCTCACTCCCTTCAAGGGACAGGTCATTGTGCGCACTCAGGCGCGGTTCGTGCGCAAGGCCGACGACCCTTCCGGCCGGAACCGCAAGCTGGACGTTTTCACCCTGCCGGTGGTGGGGGTTTACGGGATTACGTCCCGGGCCGCGGTGCTGGTGAAGGCGCCTTATATCAACAAGGATTTGCGAACCGCCGGCGGCTCCACCCGGAGCAACCAGGGGGTGGGCGACACCACGCTTCTGGGCAAGTACCGGTTTTATACCCTGGATTACAAGGGAACGACTTCGCGGTTTTCCGTGATCGGCGGGCTGGAACTGCCGACGGGCGACAATGAGGAGCGCGACTCCGCGGGCGTTCTCCCCGCGCCCTTGCAGTTGGGGTCCGGCTCCGTGGATTTTATTGCCGGCGGATTGTACACCTTCGGTTCGCTCTCCCAGGAGGTGGACATCAACGTCGTCTACAAATTTAATCGCGAGGCAAATGATTTCGACTTCGGCGACAAATTCAATTACAACTTCGCCTACCAGAGAAGGTTCTGGCCCTGGACGTTTCCCGACGAGGGGCTTTACACCCAGTGGAATGCCGTCCTGGAACTCAATGGCGTCTACACCCGGCGCAATGCGGCCGGGGGAAGTACCGTCGAGGCCTCCGGCGGCAACACGCTGTTCCTTTCGCCGGGAATCCAGTTCGTCGATCAGCAGACGATTTTCGGGTTTTCCATTCAAGTTCCGATCGTGCAAGACTTGAACGGCAACCAGTTGGAATCCGATTATCAGCTTGCGTTCAGTTTTCGCTACACCTTTTAAAAAGGAGAAGGACTCCATGACAAATACAAAATCCGTTTTTTGGATCGCCGTGCTGGCCGCCTTTCTCCTGCAAGCGGCGCCGCCCGTTTTCGCGCAGGACGGCAAGGAGGTCATCACCGTAAAAGTGAAGGGCATGTTTTGTCCGTTCTGCACCTATGGCGTCGAGAAAAAATTGAAGCGGCTGAAGGGGGTGGCGCGGGTCGAGGTTCATTTGAAACAGGGCGTGGCCAAGCTCTATCTCAGGCCCGGCGCCACGCTCAGCGACGCGGCGGTCAACCGGGCGGTGGACGACGCCGGATTTACGCCCGGACCCATCACGCGCTCCGCAACGAAGGGAGGCAAATGATGCAACGCTTCCGCATGGTCTGCCTCCTCTTGGGTTTTCTTGTTGTTCTTTTACTCGGCGGCTGTTCGGGCGGGGCGCCGCCGTTTTCCGGGGTTGACGCATTCGGCAAAAAAGGCGAGCGGCCGGGCGAGTTCGATGAGCCCTACGCCATTGCCGTTGACGGCAAGGGCCGGGTCTATGTGGGAGACGTGCGCAACCACCGCGTGCAACAATTCGACGCCAGCGGCAAATTCGTCCGGCAATGGGGCGGGCAGGGCGACGCGCCGGGCCAATTTGAAAAACCGTCCGGCCTGGCGGTGGACTCGCGGGGCAACGTGTATGTCAGCGATTACGATCTGGACCGCATCCAGAAATTCGACGCCGAGGGGCGCTTTCTGAAACAGTGGGGAGGCAACGGCAAAGGGCATGGCCAGTTCGATTCCCCCGGCGGCGTGGCCGTCGATTCCCACGACAACCTGTACGTCATCGAGACCTACAATCATCGACTGCAAAAATTCGATTCACAGGGGAACTTTTTGCAGGCATGGGGCGAGTACCGGCCCATCAATGTGGTGCGGTCGTTTTTTTCCTTCATGATCAATCCCGGCGCCGAGGGCAATTTTAATTATCCGGCCCGCATCGCCGTGGGGCCGAAAGACAGGGTTTACGTTTCCGACGCCTACAACAACCGGGTACAGGTTTTCACCTCCGGGGGAAAGTTCCTGTTTCAATGGGGGGGCGCCGGGTACCTGGGCGGGCAGTTCCGGGTCACTGCCGGAATTGCCGTCGGCGGGGACGGCCGCGTGTACGTCGCGGATTTCTACAACCACCGCGTCGAGGTCTTCTCGGATCAGGGTTCGTATCTCGCCCAGTGGGGCGGCAAGGGAGAGGAGCCGGGCCGGTTCAACGCGCCGACCGACCTCGCCCTGGACTCGCAAAACCGGCTCTATGCCGTCGATTGGGGCAACAACCGCGTTCAGATATTCCACTTGAAAAGCGGGTTGCCCTGACCGCAACCGCCCGCCGGACTTGGGAGAAAATCGCCCCCGGCGCATTTTCTCCTTGACCCTGTATCAAGATACAGGGATATATTATTGAGAGAGAGGCAGGAGGAATCATGGGATACTTGAAACGCGGCGAATTGGCGCGCCGATGCGGAATCAACATCGAGGCGCTCCGCTATTACGAGAACCGGCGACTGCTCGACCCGCCGTTGCGCTCGGAGAAGGGCTACCGGCTTTACACCGGGTCGGACGCCGCCCGGGTCCGCTTTATCAAAAACGCCCAGAAACTGGGGTTTACCCTGGAGGAAATCGCCGAGCTGTTGAAGCTCCGCGTGCGCAAGGGCAAGGCCTGCGGACCGGTTTTGCGGAAGGCCCAGGGCAAGCTGGATGAGGTTGAGAAAAAAATCAGGAACTTGAAATCGATGCGCAAAGCGCTGACCGGGCTGATCGAGAAATGCCGCACAAACGCGCCGACTTCCGACTGTCCGATCCTGGAGAATTTTGAGATGGAGGCTGAAGGCAAGACGGCAAGCCGGTCGCCCTGACGCTCTGCACGGCTTGCCGCGGGAAGCTTTCGATTTGGCGGGCAGTATGAAAATGACAACTTGTTTGAACAGGGGGCTGATTTGCGCCCTGGCACTGCTGGTTTTTGTGGGCGAGGCTATCTCCGCTCCCGTGCGGTTCTTCAAGGACGTTGGAGATGGGCGGTCCGCGCTTTCGGCCATTCTCACTTTGGTGGACGGCATTGCCGTGGATCCCGAAGGCAATATTTACATTTCCCACCGCTCCAAAAACCGCGTCCGGAAAATCGACAAGAACGGAATTATCGCAACGGTGGCGGGAAACGGCAAGGCCGGTTTCAGCGGCGATGGCGGCTCCGCCGTGGAAGCCTCGCTCAACTTCCCCGCGGGGCTGGCCTTCGATAAACAGGGAAACCTGTTCATTGCCGACCGCAACAATCACCGGGTGCGCAAGGTCGATCCTTCCGGGATCATCACCACCATCGCCGGCAACGGCATCGCCGACTATGCGGGAGATGAAGAGCCGGCGACGCAAGCGAGCTTGAACTTGCCTTCCGACGTGGCCTGTGACGGCGACGGAAACATTTATATATCCGACCGCTCCAATCACCGAATCCGCAAGGTCGATTCCAGGGGGATCATCACGACTTTCGCGGGTTTGGGGGTTGCCGGTTTTGCCGGCGATTTCGGGCCCGCCGAGGATGCTTTTTTAAAATTTCCTTTTGGAATCACCCTGGATGGCGCGGGAAATTTGTATATCGCGGACCGGGGCAATAACCGGGTCCGCAAGGTGGGCAGAGACGGAGTCATCATTACCGTGGCCGGAGACGGCTTGTTCGCTTCCCGCGGCGACTATGGCCCGGCGACCTTGGCCAACCTGGCCTATCCGACCGATGTCGCCGTGGACGATGCGGGCAACCTTTACATCGCCGACCGAAACAACAACCGCGTCCGCAAAGTCGACACCAACGGAATTATTTTTACGCTTATGGGAACGGGGCAGACCGATTACAACGGCGATCAGGGCCTGGCCTCGGAAACCAATCTCCACCTGCCGTTTGCCCTGGAAGTGGAGCCGGGGAGCCGCAGTCTGGTCGTCGTGGACCGGTCGCATTTTCGTGTTCGGCGGTTGAAGTTTCAAAGGAGCCGGGTTGAGACCATCGCCGGCAACGGAAAATTTTTATTGAAAGGGGATCAAGGCGAGGCGCTGGGAGCTACCTTGAACGGGCCGCAAGGGCTGGTGATCGACGGCAGGGGAAATATTGTCTTCGCCGATCAGATGCACCACGAGCTTCGCAAGATCGATTCCCACGGATACATTTCCAGGTTTGCGGGAAACGGCAAACCCGGAAATTTGGGTGACGGCGGACCGGCCGCTTACGCTTCCTTGTTCCGGCCTTCCGCCCTGGCCATCGACCGCGAGGATAATATCTATCTCGTTTCGCCTTTGGCCAACGGCTGGAATATAAGAAAAATAGATGCCCGGGGAAAGATCACCCGGTTTGCGGGCAACGGCAAGGTCGGCACCGGCGGCGATGGCGGGCCTGCCATTGATGCTTCTTTTTACGCGATCCGGGACCTTGCGGTGGACCCGGAAGGAAACGTGCTGGTGGCCGATAACGCCAACCCCTTCATCCGCCGCATCGACAAAAACGGCATCATCACCCGGGTGGCCGAAAAGCGATGGGGAGACCTGGAAGGCGATATTCATCCCAACGGTTTGACCGTCGATGGACGGGGAAATATTTATGTTGCCGATTCCGGCAGTAGCAAGATCAGAAAGATCGATACTGCGGGAAATGTCACGACCGTCGCGGGAACGGGAGACTTCGACGATTTCGGCGATGGCGGGCCGGCGCTGTTGGCGGGCATTCGCTCTCCCTCCGGGCTGGCGGTTTCCCCGGCGGGGGAATTGTATGTCGCCGAGGAACAAACCCATCGGATTCGCAAAATCGACAAAAACGGAATCATCACTCTCGTTGCGGGAACCGGTGAAGCCGGTTTCAGCGGTGATGGCGGCCCCGCGGTCCTGGCGCAGTTGAATCATCCCCGCCGCATGGTGTTTGACGCGGCAGGTGATCTCTATTTTACCGATCGAATCAACAACAGGATTCGCCGGGTTGACCGAAAGGGGATTATTACGACCATGGCGGGCAACGCGAATTTCGGCTTTTTACTTGACGGACTGGAAGTGAATCTGATGGTTCACGATTTCCCTTAGTGCGCCGCCATCCCGGCGTCATTGCAAGCCGCAACCAGCGGCGTGGCGATCCAGCCTTCCGGATTGCTTTGTCGGCTGAGCCGCCTCGCAACGACAATCAAACAAGGATTTTTACAGAGTTTCTTTTTAGGGGTAAGGTCATTATGACGAAATCGGTACTGGCGGGTTTGTCCACCCTGGGGTTTCTGCTGACAGGTCCCATTCCGGCTTCCGCTTTGGACATCAATCCCCTGATCTATAGCGATCTTAAGAAAAACGGCACCTATCTTGCCATGGAAAGGAGCGGGATTCTCAAGGACGCGGGAGTCAAGTTGCTGGCCAAGTCGAGGATGGTGGGGAAGGTCAAGGTCCTGGCTCTGCAAGGACATGACATAACGGATGAAGGCGTAATTGCCCTGGCGCAGTCCAGGTATCTCAAGAATCTTGAGGTTTTGAATTTGTTCAATAACCAGATTGGAGTGGAAGGGGCAAAGGCCATTGCGCGGTCCGAAAATTTCAAGCAATTGAGGAAGCTGAATTTGTGGGGAAGTCATATTGGCCCGGCAGGCGCGCGTGCCCTGGCGCATTCAAGCGTTTTGACCCGGCTGGTTTCTCTGGACCTGACGGGAAACGGCATAGAAACCGCGGGCGCCCGAGTGATCGCCCAATCCGAAACATTGAAACATCTCGAAGAACTCGTTTTGGGAAAAAACAACATTGGCGACGCGGGGTTTGCCGCTTTGATCCGATCGCCGCTTCTCGGCAGGCTTGCGGTTTTTGAAGTCCCCGAAAACGATATAGGCCCGGAGGGGATAAAGGCTTTGCCGGACTCGCCCGTGCGGCTTCTGGAAAAACTGGTCCTCAGAAAAAACCGTTTGGGGAGCGGGGGTGTGAAAATACTGTCGCGGGCTTCTCCACTCAAAAATCTAAGGGAACTGGATTTGCAATGGAACGCAATTACCGCCGAGGGAGCGACTGCAATAGCGGGTTCGAAGATTTTCCGCAATCTGCGTATTTTGCAAATGTGGGGGAACCCTATCGGCGACGAGGGAGCCCGCGTTCTGAACGAATCCAAAATGCTTGGAAACGTGATCAACTCCATTTATCCGCCGGATCGCGACCGGGGGCCAGAGGCTGTGCGGGGCACGGATTGACGAAATACGAAGCGCGAACGTTTGAATCATTCATTGAAAGAATTTTGTGAGGTGGCACGAATGCGAAAAGAAAATATTTCCTTTTTGGGTGGACTGACGGCGGCGGGGGTCGGCTCTGTTTGTTGCGTGGGCCCCACCGTTTTGGCCGGTCTGGGACTCGGCGCGGGGGCTGTAAGCTTCATCCGGGATATCGGGTTTTTGCACTGGCCCCTGCTGGCCCTGGCCGGCCTGCTTTTCGGCTGGTCGTATTATTTGCGTTGCCGGAGAAAAAGCGGGTCCGGCGCCGGCGCGGCAACCTGCGAGGTTGTTCCCGGATCGTTGCGGAAGGAGTGATATCATGAAAATCGAGTTTTTATATTTTGACGGTTGTCCCAACCACGAACCCGCCCTCGAACTTCTGCGGCAGGTTCTGGCGGAGGAAGGCATCGACGCGCCGGTGGAAACGATCAACGTGACTTCCGGCGAGCAGGCGGTAGAGCGCCGGTTTCTTGGCTCGCCCTCGATTCACATTGACGGGCGGGACGTTGAAAAAGAAGCGCGGGCCTCGGCCGATTTTGGCCGGGGATGCCGCATTTATCTGTGGAATGGAACTCCGAAGGGCTATCCTTCCAGTGAGATGATCCGCGCCGCCGTCCGCGAGTGTGACGACCATCCCCGAGGCTAACGGGAATGTTGTCCCGTCCCGCCTCGCAACTGCAAAACTTCATAAAGGAAACGCTATGTCCGGGTTGAGTTTGTCTCTTTTGATTATTGCCTCGGCGTTCGAGGTCGGCGGCGACGCCTTGATTCGCAAGGGGCTTCACGGCGCCTTCTATTTTCTTTTGCTCGGCGCGGCTTTGTTGACGGCCTACGGCACGTTGATCAATCTGGCGCCCATGAATTTCAACCGCATGATGGGCGTCTACATCGTTCTCTTTTTCGTAGCCAGCCAAGCGGCGGGGTATTGGTTTTTCCAGGAAAAAATCACGCTTCCCCTGCTGGTCGGCGGCGGCTTCATCGTCGCCGGGGGGATGATCATCCAATTCTGGACGCGGGCCTGAGCAAGCCCGCCGTCTCCGTTAGTCAGTACCGGTAATGCTCCGGCTTGTAGGGGCCGTCGGCCGGGATGTTCAGGTAATCGGCCTGTTCCGAGGTCAGGCGGGTCAGCTTGACGCCGAGTTTTTCCAGGTGCAGTCGGGCGACTTCCTCGTCGAGTTGTTTCGGCAACATGTAAACGCCGACTTCGTACTTGTTCTTGAACAGCTCGATTTGCGCCAGCACCTGGTTGGTGAAGGAGTTGGACATGACGAACGAGGGATGCCCCGTGGCGCAACCGAGGTTCACCAGCCGCCCCTCCGCCAGCAGGATGATGTTGTGCCCGTCCGGGAACGTGTACTTGTCCACCTGCGGTTTGACGACGCGCTTTTTGATTCCGGGATAGCGGTTCAAGGGCTCCACCTGGATTTCCACGTCGAAATGGCCGATGTTGCAGACGATGGCGTTATCCTTCATCGCTTCCATGTGGTCGATGCGGATGATGTCCCGGCAACCGGTGGTGGTGACGAAGATGTCGCCGATTTTCGCCGCGTCCTCCATGGTGGTGATTTCATAGCCTTCCATCGCGGCTTGCAGGGCGCAGATGGGGTCGATTTCCGTGACCAGGACGCGGGCGCCGTAGGACTTCATCGACTGGGCGCATCCCTTGCCGACGTCGCCGTACCCGGCGACCACCACCACTTTTCCGGCGAGCATGATGTCCGTCGCCCGCTTGATGCCGTCCGCCAGCGATTCCCGGCAACCGTACAGGTTGTCGAATTTGGATTTGGTGACCGAGTCGTTGACGTTCATGGCCGGGACTTTCAGCGTTCCCTTGTTCAGCATTTTATAGAGGTTGTGCACGCCGGTGGTGGTTTCCTCGGTGATGCCGCGGATTTCGGCAAGCAGTTCCGGATGGTGCTCGTGCACGTGAAAAGTCAGGTCGCCGCCGTCGTCGAGGATCATGTTGGGTCCCTGGCCGCCGTCGAATAAAAGAGTCTGTCCGGTGCACCACCAGTATTCCTCCTCGGTTTCCTCTTTCCAGGCGAAGACGGGGATTCCCGCCTTGGCGATGGCCGCCGCCGCGTGGTCCTGGGTGGAGAAAATATTGCACGACGCCCAGCGCACCCGCGCTCCCAGTTCGATAAGGGTTTCGATCAGCACGGCGGTCTGAATGGTCATGTGCAGGGACCCCGCGATACGGGCGTCTTTCAACGGCTTGGATTTGCCGTATTTTTCCCGCAAGGCCATCAGGCCGGGCATTTCCTTTTCCGCCAGGATGATTTCCTCCCGGCCCCAGTCGGCGAGAGAGAGGTCCTTGACTTTAAATTTTTCGGCGACGAGCGCTGTGGGGGGCATGGTTTCTCCTTCCAGGATTTAATGATTGGGTAAAACGGTTTTACGGATGGCGCGAACGATATTGGCGCGTCGTGTCAATTTTAGCCGATGTTGCTCGCCGCCGCCAGTTTTAATATTTCACAGTTCCAGGAAATTCACGACGATATCGCCTTTCACGTGGGCCTGGCAGGACAGGCGGCACCCTGCCGGACGGTCGAGCTGTTTCAGAATCGCCGCTTCTTCCTCCTCCATGGGGCTGATGTTTTCCGCCCCCGACACGATGCTGATGGCGCAGAGGGCGCAATCGCCGTTGCCCTCGCAGGTGCCGGTCAGGCCGAACCCCTCGTCCTCGGCCAGGGAATAAATCGTGTCGTCGGGAAACAGGACGTTCACGGTTTTCCCCAGCTTTTGAAACGTTACGGTGGGGATGGTTTCTCCAGCCGACTCTTTTTGCAAAACGACCAGGCGGTTGATTTTTTTTCTCAAGCGCAGGCGCGTGGATTGGAACTGCTCCCGCAACCCGCCGATTTGCTTGTTCAGGGTTTCAAACTCCTGAAACAGCCGGGACGTTTTCATGACGGACAACGTCAGGACCGCGAGGGCCGCGAAGGAAAACAGCGCCGCCGTCACGAGGAAACCTCCAGGTTGTTCAGGGCGATCAGCACCCGCTCCAGGGAGATGCCGGCCTGCCCGGCCTGTTCGGCGAGCGATGTGGCGAAGGGGCCCGACTGCTTTTTCTTGATCAGTTTTTGCGCGATCAGCACCTCGCGGGCGCCGGGGCGGGAGAGCGCCTCGTCCACCGGGGTGTCGCCGCGGAAAATCAGCCCGCCGCGGCGTTGCAACTGGTCGTAATAGGCGCGCGCCAGCTGGGTCTCCAGAAACGCCGTCATTTCATCGAACTGGAAAGTCAAATTGTTGACCGCGGCCACGCTTAAAATGATCTGCCGTTCCAGTTGACGGGTCTTGAAATAATTCAGCCCCGCCAGGGCCGCCAGGACCGCAACCAGGGTCCAAGTGAGGAATTCCATAGTTCTTCTTTCCTGGAAAAAGGATCAGCAAGAAGTAAAAATCAATTATCGCTGAATTTCACGGTTTTATAGAGAAAATTTTTAAAGCTGACGAATTTTTGTTTTTCCGGCGGGTCGATATGGTTGTCGCAAGCCCGCAGTTTGACGGCCAGGCCGGGCAGGTTGGTGCGGTACCTGGATTTGGCGGCGTGGATGAGGGTTTTCACCGTGTCCCGTGTCAGGTCGTTGTTTTTGAACGGACGGTGTACTTCCGCCCAGAAATTGCTTTCGCCCGTTTCCAGTTTGTCCAGTATCTTTTCGGCGATGTGGTGCGGAGAAAAATCGGGTTCCGATGCGGTGTGTTTTTCCTTGACGCGGCAGGCCATCATGATGTTGTCGCGGGTCAAGGCAGGGCCGTCCCGGAACAGCAGGGCGCGCAGGAGAATGTTCTTCAACTCCCGGACGTTGCCGCGGTAATGGTGGGATTTCAGGTAGTCGATCGCGTCCTTTCCCAGATACGGCTTGGGTTCGTCCGTGTTTTTCTTCCGATAGGTGTGGAACAGTTTTCCGAGAAAATGAACGGCCAGGTCTTCGATGTCCTCCTTGCGTTTGTTCAGGGAAGGAATGTGGAAGCTCAGTTCGTTCAGGCGATGGTAAAGGTCTTCGCGGAACAATCCCTTGTCGATTTCGTCCAGCAGGTTTTTGTTGGTGGCGGCAACCAGAAAGATTCGGGAGTACCGCGGTTCGTTCTCCCCCAGCCGCATGAAAACGCCGGTGTCCAGGAATCGCAGTAACTGCACCTGGGTTTTGGGGTCGGCGTCGCCGATCTCGTCGAGAAACACCACGCCGCCGTTGGCTTCTTCAAAGATGCCGCGGCGGTTCGATGCGGCGCCGGTGAAAGCGCCCTTTTTATGGCCGAAAAGCTCGCTGTACGTCAGTTCGCCGCTGTAGGCGGCGATGTTGGTTTTTTTGAGCGGCAACTCGAACTGGCCGCCTTTTTCCTTTTCAAAAATTTCCGTCAGGCGGGAATAAATGTTGTTGAAAAAAAATTCCTTGCCCGTTCCCGTCTTGCCCGTGAGCAACAGCGAGGGAAGCCCGGTCAGCGTTTCCCGCTGGTGACTGCTCTCCCAGCGCAACATGCGGTTGCAGATGGATTCCGCCACCGTGTCGATCTGGCTCACCAGGGTGTTGATCTCCTCGCTCTTGCCGATGACGTTGCCGAAATAATATGAGGACACCTTGGGGTCGCGGTATTCGATGTCCCGGGTCAGATAATTGATTTCCTGTTTCAGGTCCTCGATGCGGATGAGGGTGGCCATCTTCTGGCTGATGAGCTGGGCGATGATTTGCAGGATATCCTGATGCTCCTTGGTGAAATAGTGCTTTTGCAAACTGTCCTGGTTGATGACGCCCAAAACGTTGTTGCCGGAAATGAGAGGCACCGCCAGCTCCGCCCGGATGGACGAGGACAGGTTTTTGTAGAAGCCCAGGGTTTGCGCGGGGTCCGACACATCTTTCACAAGCACCGGCCGGGCGGTATGGGCGCAATAGCCTGTCAGGGAGCGCTGTTCTTTCGGGATTTCCTCGCCGCCGACGGCCAGGGGCGGGATTTTGTTTTTTTTCCAGCCGTGGGATTTTGCTCCGACGATTTTCCCCGAGTCCTCCTCCACCACCAGCCAGGGTTTGCCGTCAAGGTGTTTCATGATGGAGATTGTGCCGCTGTCGGCTCCCAGGAGTTCGGACGTCTTGTCGAGGATCTTGTTCAAAAAGGATTGCAGGGAATCGTCCCGGGCGGACAGCAGTTCCTCGATTTCACTCAGCACCTGGATTTCCACACGCGCTTGCCCCTCTTCCAGAATCAGTTTTTTCACCATGGAGGCATGTTCCTCCAGGAGCCTTTTTTCAAACGGGTTGAAATGGTGCGGGGCGTTGGTGTAATAGTTGACGGTGCAAATGAACCGGCCGGATTTTTTATCGAATTTGGGAACTTGATAAAGCGACACCAGGTCGATTTTCCGGGCCAGGGATTTGCGCGTGAACTTTTCGTCCATCACGTTTTCGATGTACACCGGACGTTGCCCGGCCTCGCGGGCCACCAGCCCCTGGACCGGGTCGTAGTTTAAAACCCGGTTGATCAGGTTTTGATCGTTCAAGACGCTCATCTTGTCCTTGGTGCTGTAGATAAAAGCGTCTTCTTCGTTTTTCGAGTAGGCCGCCAGAACCTCCACCATGTCCGTGGGCGCTTCGCCGGGAATCCAGGAGCTTTTCGGCGAAACCGGAACCAGAACGGATGCCAGGCTCAGCTTGTCGATCAGCTTGACGGCGGAGCGCAACATCATCCAGGCGGCTTCTTTTTTGCGCGCCAGGTCCAGGTGCTTGGAAAAATTTATCTTCTGATGAAACCGCTTGGCCCGGTCAATCACCGCTCCGTTGTCGATTAAAAAAGATTGCACCCGTTCGATTTGCGGCGGAGTCAGAAATTCTCCGCTTTTTTCCCAATCCAGGCTTACCACTCCGATGGGGTGCAATTGAAAAAGAATGGGAAAGGCCGCGGAAGCGTTTATGCCGGACAACTTTTCAAAAGGCCCCTTGGGGAAACTCTCCGACGGCTTCCAGGATAAAATGGCGTGGTTTTCGCAAAATGCCCGCGAAATGATCGAGGTTCGCGGTGAGACATACTGCGTGATCCGGTTTTTCCCCGTTTGGTTTTGACCTGTGACGTATTGGCAAATAAGCATCCCTTCGTACAGGTCCTCCAGATAAATGCGCACCATTTTGCATTTGAAAATGGTCTTCAGGCCCGTAGCTGTGAAGTGCATGATATCCGACAGGTTTTCCTTGCCGAAATTTTGCAGGGTTTTGCTCAAGCGTTCGAGGGATGCCATCATTTTTTTATTGCCGAGTGAGTAGAATTGTTACACCGAGGAGCTTAGAAAAATTATATCGGTTTGTTCGGAGGGTTTCCATTCAATTTTTTGGTGGGGACTTGCCTGGCTCGGGGTGGAACAACGGCGGTTATCCGCCGGGTGGGAATGGGACAAAAAACCGTTTGAAAGGTAGGGTGGGAAGGTTTGGGGAACGTCAGGTTTCCCTGGATTTGTGTTTTTCCAGTTCCCCGCTCAGCCGGCGGATCGTTTTGTTTTGTTTTCTCAACTGCGACTTCAATTTCATCTGCTTGAAGACCCCAACGCCCCAGGCGGTCAAAAACCCCGTGAACAATGAAATCAGCACCACCAGCAACAGGGGCAGTTTGACCGTGTGTGTCCTGAATTGGTAGTCGTAGTAATGAAGGGGCACGGAAACGGTGTTTTTAACCGCGAACGCGACGATCAGGATCAGCAGGCAAATTGACAGAATAAATTTTAAGGCAGGCATGGAGGATCGTGGGCCGCCGGGTTTTTTTGCATCCGAAATTTCGCCATTATTCGTCTTCAATTAACTCCTCGCCGCCATCGGCCTCGCTTTCGGTTGTTTCCGCCGGGGCGTCCTGATCCGAGCTCAATTCAATTTCGCCGACATTGGTTTCGGACTCATGTTCCGCGGCTTCCCCTTGCTCCTCGGCGGCGGTTTCCCCATGTTCCTCGGTGGCTTCGCTTTCAACAGTGTCTTCTTGAGCGGCCGGTTGCTCGGCGGCTGGTTCTTCCTCAACGGCGCTTTCAGCAGGGGCCGTCTCGGCGGGGGCTGTTTCTTCAACGGGAGCGGTTTCGACAGCTTGCTCAGCGGCCGGTGGCGCGGCGGTTTCGGCAGACGGCGGCGCCTCGGCGGGCGCGGGCTGGGCCGTCGCAGGCGCAGTGGAAGGCTCGCCGCCCAGCTCCTGCAACAGCGCTTGAATGCCGGCTACAACGGCACCCGACTTGGATTGCACTTCCGGATTGGCTTCCGAGGTGATTTCTTTAACGGTAATCAATGCCCGCTTCAGCGCCAGAATGGCCTGGGTGCGTTCGTAATTGCCGAGCTTGCCTTCCAGGCGGGCAACGTCCGAGCCGATTTTATCGACGGTTTCTTTAACCTCTTTTTTGAACGGTTCGATTTTTTCGTCCAGTTTGGCGACGGCGGAGTTCATGTTCACCACGCGCTCGTCCAGGTCGCGCATGAAGAAAAGGATAAAAACGATGGCCAAGGCGGCCAGTCCGAAACCGAGGAACGCCACGGTTTTCAAAAAGCTCATTTCCTCTTTTTCGTCGTCGATTTCAGGCAGAGGCTTGTAGAGATCATCGGCGGAAGCTTCTTGCTCCGTTTCGGCCTGCCCGTAATAAGCGCTTGCCGCTTCTTCTTCCCTCTTAATGGCCTCTAACCTTTCGGCGTCGGTTTGTTCGGTGGATTCCTTTTCTTTATCCTTGTCGTTGGCCGTCATAGCTCCTCACAGTTTTTTGGTGGTTGAAATTGAGTGTCCGCGGAAGATTGATTTCCGCTTGTTGCCGAATCGTTCGACATCAAAAGCTTGTGTCGTCGATAATCCCCGCCGGTTGGCCGGGCAACCGAGGTAGTCTTTCTGTAGATCCTTTTTTTGGGTTTTGATTAGGATATAATATCACTAGGGATTGGCGGAAGGAAAGAACTAAAATCCTTTCGATTCCACATATGTCCCCAAAACCGCAGGCTCGCGGGCCGCGATTTTATGGAGGATTGGTTGCAAAATGAGGGGGCATTTTACAAGCGCCGGCAACGGCTTGTCAAGAAAAATTACCGCCGTTTTTTTGCCGGTTTTTCTTGCCGCGGCGGTGTGGGCACAGCCTGTTTCGTGGGCCTCAAACCCGGCGCCGGCGAGCCCGCTGATGCGGGCCGACTCGTTGCGGAACCTGCCTCCGGAAGATGTGGTTTTGATCGACACCCGGTCGTCCTTCAAGTTTTTTTTGGGACACATCCCCGGCGCGGTGAATTTGAGCGACTGGCGGGAATTTACCCGCGCCCGCGACGGTGTGCCGGGGTTGTTGATCCGGGACCGCAAATGGATCGCCGGCAAACTCCGCCCTCTGGGGATCGATCACGGCAAAATGCTGATTGTTTATGGCGACCCGGAAGAGCTTTGGCGCACCGACGGCCGCTTTTTCTGGATGTTCCGCTATTTCGGGTTTGAAAAAGTGTTTCTCCTGGAAGGCGGCTACGATGCGTGGCTGAAGGCTGGGGGCGCCGTGGAGCGCGGCGGTGCGCGGGTTGACGTGCCTTCGTCGCTGATGCCGGAGGATATCCGGTTTGACTCCAGCGTCGCCGCCGACCGGGACTGGATTTTACAACGGCTTGGATCGCCCGCGCTGGCGCTTGTCGACAACCGGGACCACAAGGAATTTGAGGGCGCGACGCCTTACGGTTCCCCGCGGGGGGGGCACATCCCGGGAGCGATTCACATCGACTGGCGTGCGTTCTTCACCAGCCGGGGATTGCTGAAAAATCGTTCGGCCTTGCTGGATTTGCTGAAAGGGTACGGTATTCGCCGCGACCGGGATGTTGTTGTTTACTGCACCGGCGGGGTGCGGTCCGGAATGGCGTTCTTCGTTTTCCGCTACCTGGGGTTCAACGTGCGCAATTATGACGGCTCCTGGTGGGACTGGAGCGCCCACCGGTCCCTGCCGGTGGAGCGATAACGATGCCCGCCGGATTCGCGCGCGGCCAGAGGTTTTTCGTCGCAGAGGCAGTGTCGTCGTGCGTCAGTGGGATCCCTCGTCGAGGTATCCGTCCGGGGTTATTCCGGAAGCAGGCCCTCCCGAACCTTCGGCCCGCCTGACGGGGCGGCCCAGGGATTCCGACGCATGGCGCAGGGCCTCATCATAATGTTTCAAGGCTTCCCGGGCGTGGTTCAAGGCCTCGGCGCTGTGGGTTTTCAACTGGGGGCTGGCGTCGGGAACGTTCAGGCTGAACTCCAGATGCCGGATCATTTCCTCCAGGTGATGCAAGCCCTCCTCGCCGTGTCCCAGGCCGACGCTGGCATGGCCTTTCGCCTGTGCCCAGACGGGGCCGGTGTACAACAGGGCGAAAATCGCCGCGCACCCCAGGACCGCCGCAAAACGTGTCCGCGTTTTCATTACGCATTCCTCTTCAAGGGTTCAGGAGCCGTCCTTCAACAAGGGGCCGCCCGCTCTCGAGCGCTGGGGCCGCACCGGCATGGGAACCGGCTTGAAAACTTCCTTGCGCGCCACGTTCTCTGTTTCTTCATGGGGGACGCCGCCATGCTTCTCCAGGGCGCTTTTGTCGAAAAACCCGAACGATTGCCCGGCAATCCGCAACGCCTCGGCATAATGCACAAAGGCCTCCTTGGCGTGTCTCAGGGCCAGGGCAAGTTCCTCATCCCCCTTGTCTTCCTTCGCTCCGGCTTGCTCGGCCCGCTTTTTCTGGATGTATTGCAATTGCGCAATCATCTCCTGAAAATGAACAAACCCTCTCTGACCATGCTGTATGCCCCTTTTGGCGTGCCGGTCCAAGTCCGACAGCTCGCCGGAAGCCGCCGCCAGCAATGGCAGGATTGCCGCATATCCTAAAACCAGACTGCTACACATTAATACTTTCATGAATGTTTTCATGAGACCTCCGGGATTTAAAGGTCTTTAAAAAAACAGATCGTTTTAAAAAAACGCTCCGCACGGCGGCCCGCCACGGAGGAAAGCGCGGGCCGCGGGAAATTTCCGTAAAACTCAAATATGTGTTGCTTCCATAAAGTTGTCAACCCAGAAGAAAATTATCCCACAAAAAAAAGCCCCTGGGAAGTCCCACGGGGCTTTTTGGCTTGCGATTTTTTTTGTGATTTATGGATACGGTTAAACTTGCATTCGCAGGACTTCCTGATAGGCTTCGACAATTTTGTTACGCACTTGCATGGTCATCCGGAAGGCCATATCGGCTTTTCCTACGGCGAGCATGGTTTCGTGGATATTCTGGGTTTTCCCGGAAACGAGTTTTTCGATGGCCTTGTCGGCATCCTGCTGGATTTCGTTGACCCGGTTGAGGGATTCGGCAAGCGTATCGGTGAAGGATTTGCCGCCTTCGGTTCCCAGGCCTGGGCTTTTTAACTTGCGGGCGCCGGTTCCCAGAACGGCTTTCAGATTGCTTTCCGTGGTGATGTCTGTCATGCCGGTTGTCCTTCTTTTTTCTATAAATTAAGGCTTTACTGTTTTTTTGTCAACTTTCTTTACGGCCGTTCCCGCTGGCGGGTTGAGTGATTTTTTGGGCACTGCGTTCCGGGCTCCTCAAGCCGAGGCGTTGCATAACCCGAGATTTTTCGCCGCTCCGGTGTCATCGCGAGCCGCTACCGGCGGCGTGGCGATCCAGCCTTCTGGATTGCTTGGTCGGCTCCGCTCCTCGCAATGACAATCAAACAAGTACACTTATGCGAAGCTTTCTTTCAAGCCCGGCCCGGAGGTCAGGTTGCGTTTTCCGTGATGGCGGCGCGAATAGTCGATCCTCTCTTGCTCATCAATTGAACCGTAGCGGTATAGTTGATTTGGTTTTCGGCCAGCTTCAACATTTCCTTGTCCAGGTTCACGTTGTTGCCGTTGGAGCGGGCGGCGTCCGGCTCTTCAATCACCGTGGGTTCGAGGTTTTTCAGCGCGTCTTTTGAGGGGCCGAAATGCTTGACATTCGTGGTCTCGATTTTGAGTTGGTTGCCCGAGTCCAGAACTTCATCCAACTGGGACTGAAAATCCAGGTCCTGGGCTTTGTAGCCCGGTGTGTTGATGTTGCTGGTATTGCCGGCGATCAACAAGTTGCGCTCGGATTGAAAATCCAGGTTCTTTTTAAGCAACAAGGGAACCTTGTCGGAAAACAGCAATCGGTCGATAAACATTTTCCCACCTCCTTTATCCCCCAAGAAGCAATTCCCGTGCCATGGTAGGGCCTTGTGGACGAACGGTGATGACTTTATGTAACTAGTTGTTTTTATTTGTATTTATTTTATAATCTGCGCCCGCAAAAGGAAAGTTTCCGGCAGGTTTTCCCGGATGCAAGGAAATTTTTTCCAGCGTGTGCGGCGGAATTTTGACGCGCCCGGCCAAGCGTCGTAATCCTTGAGATTAACGAAATCTTTCGGTTAATATACTGCGGGGAGAAGCCCGGAACGAGGAGAAAACCCAAATGACCAAAGGCCACTTCATGATGCGAAAATTTCGGGAACATTTTTCCCGGGCGTTGGTTCTGGCGCTGTTCGCTCTCCCGGTCGCCATGGGAGACGAACCCTTGTCCCTTGCCGGAGAACGCCCGGATGGGGTCCCGGCTTTGCTGGAGGAGGGGCGGCGGGCTATTGTGGATCGGTTGCACTACCGGGACGAAAAATGGATGCCGGTATTCCGGGATCGGATTTCGCGGTTGCAACGCCGGGCTTTGGGCATTCAGGAAAAAATGGAGTTGACGATATCCTATTTCCAGCTGGCGGCGATCAATGTGGAAAGAGTTTACGGCATGGGGCTGACCCGCCGGTTCCGGTTTGAAAAAAACGAGGCGGAGTACCGCAGGAACATCGACAAGGCAAATCAAACCGTGCGGTGGCTCATCGACAACCCGAACCTCCCGCCGCGCCAGAGAGCCCTGGCCTATTTGATTCTGGGCGGAACGGCGGGGTATATCGGCAAATACGAGTTTGGCGTCGGAAACCCTCTCAAGGCTTTTACCAACGGATTCATGGCCGATCGTTATCTGGAAAAGGCGCTGGCCCTGGACCCGCAACTGGTGGACGCCCACATTGGCCTGGGGATGTACCGGTACGTGAACAGCCGGCTGGGAGGGATCGGCAACTTCCTCATGCAGGGCGGGCGGGACCGGCGGCAGGAGGGGTTCTCCCATTTGATACGGGCCGTCAACGCCCAACCGTTTGCCAAACCGGTCGCCTACCAGGCGCTCATCCTGTTTTATATTTCCGAACAGCTCAACGAGAAAAACCGCAACCTGCCGGCGAGCCACCCGCTGTCGCCGGAAACCTGCCGCGCCAATACCGGCAAGTGGATCGGCGAATTTGAAAACCGTTATTTCAAAAATGAAGCGCCGGACGGCGGTTTTATCGGCAACAAGACGCTGGAGGTGATGAAAGCCGCTCATTACTCCATCAACGGCGATTATGCCCGCGCCCGCGAGGCGTACGGGAATGCTTTGCGGATCATGACCTTTCTCCGGGAAAAGAGGGGGTACAGATTTAACCCGCGCCTCATCCGCACGGTGGAAGCGGGGATTGAATTTTGCGACCTGATGTTACTGCGCCCGTCTGCCGGGCGGAACCCGCCGGTCTGCGAGAGAATCCGCCGCGGCCTGGAATTCGTGAACAGCGGCGAGATGATGATCGAATCGGATTTTGTCCATCTCGGCAACGACCTGCGAGGCGTTTACCGCCGCAAACTGGCCGATGTTTCCCGCGACCGGGCGTGCGGCGACCCTTGATGCGGCGTCGGTTTTTCCCGGCACGTTTTATTTCCGCTTGATCGAATTTGTCCCTGTCCTATACTGTTGCAACGAACGGATGATGGAGGCGGTTGTTTTATGGATGCCGGCGCGTTGCGGTTTGTTATTTTCCTGGCGGTTTTTCTGCTGATGCTGTTATTGGAGCGGCTGATTCCGCGCCACCCCATCGTGGACTCCAAGGTCCGCCGGTTGGGGATCAATCTGGCGTTGACGGGCGTGGACATTGTCGTGGTGCGGCTGGCGCTTGGCGCGGCGGCGGTGGGCACCGCCCAGTTCGCCCAGGGCAAGGGCTGGGGTCTGCTCAACTGGCTGGACGGGCCGGGCTGGCTGGAAACGGCCGCCACCGTCGTGTTCCTCGACCTCATGATTTACCTGCAACATGTCGTCGTCCACATGGTCCCCCTGTTCTGGCGCTTCCATGTCGTGCATCATTCGGACCTGGACCTGGACGTTTCGTCCGGCCTGCGTTTCCACCCGGTGGAGATTCTGGCCTCCATGGTTTATAAAATGGGCATCATCCTGGCCCTGGGGCCCTCGCCCCTGGCGGTGCTGATCTTTGAAGCCGTCCTCAACGGCATGGCCCAGTTTTCCCACTCCAACATCAAACTGCCGTTGGCGCTGGATAATGCTCTGCGTTGGCTGATCGTGACGCCGGACATGCACCGGATTCACCATTCGGTGGAGGTGAACGAAACCAACTCCAATTTTGGATTCAACCTGTCCATCTGGGACCGCATGTTGGGAACCTATCTGCAAAACGCCAAAAAAAGCCAGCCGGAAATCCTCATTGGCGTGGACTCGTTTCAAAAGCGGGACGACGTCACTTTCATGAGATTGTTGTCGATGCCGTTTGGCCGGACGCCGCAAGCCTACACCAACGCGCCGTGAATCCCGGTGCGAAGCGGCATCATCCGTATTTTCATTGCCGGCGAGGTTGACCGGGAAGGAGCCCGTCCATGTCCATCAAGTTAACTAAGATCATCGCCACCCTGGGGCCGGCGAGCGGAAAAAAGAAAACGATCCGGGACCTGGTGCAAGCCGGGGTCAATGTGTTCCGGCTGAACCTGTCGCATGGGGATTACGACCTGTTGCGCCTGTGGATACGCTGGATTCGCGAGGCGGAAAAGGAACTGAACGTCCTGGTGGGAATCCTGCTCGACCTTCAGGGGCCGAAAATCCGGGTGGGAACGTTCGAAAAAGGGTTTATCCAGATCAACCGGGGCGACCGGCTCACCTTCACGACGAAACGGGTGGTGGGGCGGGATAAAGTGGTTCCCGTCCAGTTCCGCAATTTTCACCGGGACGTGAAGACAGGCAGTCTGGTGTATCTGGACGACGGTAATTTATGCGTGAAGGTGGAAAACATTTCCGGACAAAACGTGGAAGTGAAGGTGCTGGAGGGCGGATGCTTGTCCGACTTCAAGGGATTGAACATGCCCGACTCGGTCATCTCTGCCGCCGCCCTGACGTCCAAGGACAAAAAGGATTTGGCGTTCGGTCTGCAACAGGGGGTCGATTTCGTGGCGTTGTCGTTTGCCGGTTCGGCCAGGGATATCCGGCAACTCCGCAACCTGATCAAAAAATCGGGAAAAAATGTTGAGATCATCGCCAAGATCGAGCGGAAACAGGCCGTCCAGCGCCTGGAGGAGATCATTCAGGCGTCCGACGGGGTGATGGTGGCGCGGGGCGACCTGGGAGTGGAAATCCCCATCACCGAGGTTCCTGTGGTGCAACAGAAAATTTTGCGGGAATGCACGGCACAGAGCAAACCGGTCATCGTGGCGACGCAGATGCTGGAGTCCATGATCACCAACCGCCGTCCGACGCGCGCCGAGGTTTCCGATGTTTCCAATGCGGTGATGGCCTGTGCCGACGCCATCATGCTGTCCGCGGAAACGGCCGTGGGCAAACACCCGCGGGCCGCCGTGAAGATCATGGCGGAAGCGGCGAGAAAGACGGAGAACTTTCAACGCATCCATCAACACATCGTGCCCTGGCACTGGTTTTTCGATGACGACCCGCCAGTCAGCCTCGGCATCACGTATTCCGCCAACCGCATGGTGGAACTGCTGAATGCCAAGGCTCTTCTGGTGTTCACGGAAACCGGCAGGACGGCGCGGCTGGTTTCCTCGCCGCATCCCATGGCGCCTCTGTTTGCGTTCACCTCCCGGCTGGAGACGGCGCGAAGGCTGACCCTGTTGCGCGGCACGACGCCGTTTCTGGTGAACAAAAAAAGCAGTTTCGTGGGCGATCTCAAGGATATCTTTGGCATCCTGAAAGCCAGGCGGCTGGTGAAAAAAGGTCAAAGGGTCGTCATCACCACCGGCTTGCCGGTGGGGGTGCCGCAATGGACCAACGTCATTCGCGTGGAAGTGGTTCCGTAACGCGCCGCTTTCCGTTATTAGCGGCGTTTCTTGCGGGCCGCGGCGAATTCGTTTAGAATCGTTGGATTATGCCTCCCCGCTATTATTGGATTTCCGCCTTGATTCTGGTGGCCTTCACGGCCGCGATCAGTTTCGCCACGCACAGGCGGTCTCGAAAAGACGTTTTGATTATTCTGTGCTGGGTCGCCGGCGGAATGGCTTTGTTGACCGGCCTGGTTGTCGGTGCGTCCTGGCTTTTGGTGGCCCTGGGAATCGCCGAAAAGGGGTTTGTTTTATAATCGTGGAACCGGCGGGGTGGAATGGCAGTGGGGCGAAACCCGCCGGCAAGATCGAGGTCCTGTGAATTTTTCCCCCTTCATGGTTCTGGTGCTGGCGCTGTCGTTTCTCGCCATCGCATTTTTTATGGGAATGCTGATCCACTCCGCCTTCATGTATGAAGACAAAAGAAACATCAAGAAAGACAGCAAAACAGCCTGGACCTTGAGCATGGCGGCAGGGCTGGGAATCACCTTCTGGATGTTTTACTACGGTTACTACGCCAACCAGCCGACGATTATGAGGATTCTCCTCGGCGAGTAGATGCGGATGTCAACCCTCTGCCAGGGGGCAGGGGGAATCAGCCGGCCAGCAAATTGAGCAGTCGTTCGCAGTCGCTTTTATGAGCCAGAATCTCTGCCGTTTCCTTTTCGGTCAGGTCGTCCGACTCTATATAATTGTCCAGTAATTCGATGGCATCATTCAATCCGCTGGCGGCCAGATCGAGGTCGTGTTCCGCAAGCGCGTAAATCGACGGGCTTTGCCGGAGCTTGCTCAGGACCCGGACGTATTTTATCTTGTAATTGAGCAGGTCCTGTTTTTTCCTTTCGGAAGGGTTTCGCTTGAGTTCCTCATTGATGTCCGAGACGGAATCGTTGAGCGCCATCTTGATGGTTTCGATATCTTTTGTGGTTATAGAAGCCAGGGACTTCACGGTTTTCCTTTCGATGATGAACGTAAAACAATATTATACCGCAGACCGTTTCGGGAGCGAAGTGGGCCCACCAGGATTCGAACCTGGGACCAACCGGTTATGAGCCGGGGGCTCTACCAACTGAGCTATGGGCCCCAACGGGCTATCCTTCGACAAAGCTACGCAGTTTTTTGCTCCGGCTCGGATGTCGCAGTTTACGGAGCGCCTTCGCCTCAATTTGCCGTATGCGTTCGCGGGTGACGGCAAAATCCTGTCCCACTTCCTCCAGCGTGTGCTCGGAATCCAGGCCGATCCCGAACCGTTTCCTGAGTACCTTCTCCTCCCTCACCGCCAGGGTGCCGAGGATTTTCATGGTTTGTTCCTTGAGGTTTTTCTTGACCACGGAATCGATGGGAGACATGATTTTCTTGTCCTCGATGAAGTCTCCCAGGTGGCTGTTTTCCTCCTCGCCGATGGGTGTCTCCAGCGAGATGGGTTCCTTGGCGATTTTGAGGACTTTTCTGACTTTATCGACAGGCAGTACCATTTTTTCGGCAATTTCCTCGGGGGTGGGCTCGCGTCCGAGTTCTTGCACCAGGTGCCGGGAAACGCGGATGAGCTTGTTGATGGTTTCGATCATGTGAACCGGAATCCGTATGGTGCGTGCCTGGTCGGCGATGGCGCGGGTGATCGCCTGGCGAATCCACCAGGTGGCGTACGTGCTGAACTTGTAGCCGCGCTGGTATTCGAACTTTTCCACGGCTTTCATCAGGCCGATGTTGCCTTCCTGAATGAGGTCGAGAAATTGCAGTCCCCGGTTGGTGTATTTTTTGGCGATGCTGACGACCAGCCGCAGGTTGGCTTCCGCCAGTTCGCGTTTGGCGGTTTTATCCTTGACGCGGCCGCGGGCGATGGAACGCACCGTGGCGAGCAGTTGGTCCTTGGAAGTATCGGTTTCGCGCTCGATTTTCCTGATCTTGCGCCGCGCGCTTTGGGAAATCTTGTTGTACTCCTCGTATTTGGAGATCGACAACTCCCGGCCCCGGGGCAGTTTGATACTGCGGCTTTTCCCCCGGGTTTTGTACAAGCGTTTCAATTCGGCAAACGATACGCCCAGTTTTCTTTCAATGGCTTTTTCCTGTTTCCCCGCGGCGCGGATTTGCGCGGCGATTTCGTAAATCTTTTCGATGATGCGGTCCGTCTCATCTTCGCTCAAATTGATTTCGCGGATGGCCTGTTCGATCAGCCGTTGCTGGTTTTTTTCCTCGGCGATCAATTTGGCGCGCATTTTCTCCGACAATTTGGAGGACTCCAGCCGTTTGCGCAGGCGTTGCAGTTTTTCACTCTTCATTTTGATGGCGCGGATTCCCGCGATGGCCTTTTTGCGTTCCTCGGCTTCCAATTCCCCGTTGCCCAGTTCTTCTTTTTTGTCGTCCTGCTCATGAACCCGAATAACATCGAATACGCTGAGTTCGTTGCTTTTGAGGGCTTCCCTGATTTTCATGAATTCCTTGATCGTGATAGTGCAATTGGATACGGCGGAAATGACTTCCTCCTGGCCCTTTTCGATTCGCTTGGCGATCTCCACCTCGCCCTCGCGGGTCAGCAGGGAGATAGTTCCCATTTCCCGGAGGTACAGGCGGACCGGGTCGTCGATACTGATCGCGTCGGGTTTGGAGTCGGGAATATCATCCTCCGGGGTAGGTTCGTCTTTGCCGCTTTCGCTGGGGCGGGTGAGGGCGATTTTTTCGCCTTTCACGGGCGAATCGACAATGTCAATCTCGTTTTCCCCAAAAAGATGCATCAGGTCATCGATTTGCTCCGGGGCCACCACGTCCGAAGGCAGAACGTCGTTGACCTCCTCGTAGGTGAGATAACCTTTTTCCTTGCCCAGGGAAATCAGTTGATTGATTTCGCTGTAATCGGTGATTTTATCGGGATTTGTGGCCGGCATGGAATCTCCTGATGGTTTAAGTTGAATAGTCATCTTCTTTGTCATTTTCTAGTAAACGGCCGCGCCGGCTTCGTCTCGGTCGAGGGACGTTTGCATGTCGCGGACTAATTGATGTAGCTGGCGCGAGCGCTCGGTTTGTCCGGTTTTTTCGGCTTCATTGCGTTCTTTTTTCAATTCCCTGATTTTTATTTCCAGGTTTCTCCGCTTGATTTTGCGGATGCAGTCTGCGGCGGCCTTGTCGGCATTGTCGAACTGCAAGGGAGACAGGCTGATTTGGGTCAGCAAGGTCCGGACCTCCGGCGCCGCGATCTGGTCCAGCGCCCGGTCGACGCGCGCCGGGGCACCTTCGTCCATCATGGTGTAAAACAGCCCGGCAATGTAGCGCAACCTCTCGTTCTGAAATGCTTCCAAGGGAATCTGCCGGCGGATAGCCTCCGCCGTTTCACCTCCGGAAAGCAGGAGGTGGATCAAATAGTGTTCTTCGGGGGTGTCCAGCTTTGTTGGTTTAGATTCCGGTTGGCGGATAAAGGGTTTCTCCTTTTTAACCGCTTTTTTCAACTCCGCGAGCAGAGCCCGGTCGTCCGTCCCCAGTTGCTCGGAGAGGAGCCGGAGAGCCTCGGCGCGCGCCACGCTGTTTTTGATTTTGCACAGCAGAGGCAGAACGCGGTTGGCAATTTCGATGCGCCCGGAGGGTTTGCCGGTGTCTCCGTCATCGGCGGCTTTGCGAATGAAGTACTCGACGTAGGGTTCGGCGTTGTCCACCAGCCGCAAAAACGCCGGCGCGCCGTGCTCGCGGAGAAAGGAGTCCGGGTCGTGCCCCTCGGGCAGGGCGACGATGCCGACGTCCATGCCCTGGTCCAAAAGCAGGTCGAAACCCCGTTCGGCGGCGGATTGGCCGGCCGCGTCGGCGTCGAAAACCAAAACGACGTTCAGCGTGTGGTTTTTCAGAAGCGCCGCCTGCCGGGGCGTCAGTGCCGTGCCGCTGGTGGCGACCACATGATGGATTCCCGCCTGGGCGGCGCGCAACTGGTCAAAATAACCCTCCACGATCAGCGCCCGGTTTGCCCGGCGGATATCCGCTTTGGCACGGTCCAGCCCGAACAGATGATGACCCTTGACGTATAAGGACGTCTCCGGAGAGTTCAGGTATTTGGGTTCCTTGTCGTTTTCGGCCAGGACCCTGCCGGCGAAACCGATGATCCGCCCCTGCGCGTCCTTCAGGGGGAAAATGATCCGTCCGCGGAAGCGGTCGTAAAAAGCGTCCTGGTTTGTGTTGCCTCGCTTGACGAGCCCGGCTTTTTCCAGTTGGGCGCGGGAGGTTTTTCCCGCCTGCTCAAAATGCGTCAGCAACTCCCTCCAGCCCGGCGGAGCCCAGCCCAATTGGTATTTCTCGATGGTCGCATCGTCGAAGGCGCGCGCCCGCAAGTACTCCCGCGCCTCCTTGCCCTTGGCCGGATGGCGAAGCAGGGAAACAAAATAATCGGCCGCCTCGGTGTGTAAACGGAAAAGAGCCTCGCGCTCTCCGGCCACTGCCGGGTTCCGCCGTTTCCCGGGAGCGTCCGGAAGGACGACATGGCACCGGGCCGCCAGCTTTTTAACCGCTTCGATAAAGGTGATGCCCTCTGTTTCCATCAGGAATTTGAACACATTCCCGCCTGCCGAACAGCCGAAGCAGTGGTAAATCTGCTTTGCGGGGCTCACAACAAACGAGGGGGTCTTCTCCGGATGAAAGGGGCAGAGGCCTTTGTAGTTTTGCCCGCTCTTTTTGATCACGACATGGTCAAGAATGATCTTGACGATATCGGCACGCACCCTGATCTCTTCGATAACCGTTTCCGGGATGTAATATTCCAAAGTCTTCAGAAAAAAAAGAGTGCCAGTTCGGCAAAGCATTTCCTGCTTGGCCGGGAGTGGAAACAAAAACCTGGGCGCCGCTAGAATTTACGGAAACGAATTCCCCCTGTGTTTTCCCGACGGACCGTTCTCCGAAAACTCGGCGAAAAACGCATGAAACATCCCTTTCGACACAGACCTTGCGGCCCTGTGGCGATAAGGAGAACGAGGGCTTATTAACTCTCGAAATGGAGTTGAAACAGGCACCTTATTCAATGGAGGCTTGGTTGAAATGACTCTTTCGATTAAAGCTCGATCCGCAAAACCGCATTCTACCGGCAGTGTACTGAATATACAGACCCACCACGGTTTTGTCAATACCGCCGGACACAATTCCCGTTTTTTCAGGGAATTTTGCCGTTTTCCCGGATTTTTTGCCGAAACCTGCCGGATTTTTTTCAAAAAGCGGCATTTTTAATTGAATCGCCGGGGTTTTTTCTCTCCGGTTCCCCGCCGGCGGGAAATAAAATTCCGGCTAATTGTCTTCTTTATAAAGGAGAAAGTTTTCTCGTAGCGTCAAAAAGGCGTCGAGGTCGTCCTTCCAGGACTCTTCGATGGTAGCCAGGGGAGTTTGCTGTTGCGTGAAAATTTTCCGCAGTTGAGAGTTTCCATACAGCAGGTCGATGGCCGGCGGGTCTTTCACGAACTCGTAAGGCTCCGTTCGCCAGGCAAACTCTTTGGGATAAAGGCCGGCAACGGCCATGGTGGCGGCGATGCCGGTTATGACGGGTTTGAAGGTTCGGCGGTCGGTGATGTGAAGCTGGACGCCGCCGCAGGTTTCGCCGGCCCATTTGTGAAAAGCGGGTTTGAAATAATGCGGGCGGAAGAACACTCCCGGCGGGTTCTCGCGGTTGAGGCGTTCCGCCAGCCGGTGGGCGTCGATATAGGGTGCGCCGTATTGCTCGAAGGGCAGGGTGGTGCCGCGGCCCTCGGAAAGTTGCGTGCCCTCCACCAGGCACATCCCCGAATAAACGGTGGCGGTGGCCAGGCTGGGCATGTTCGGCGACGGCGGCGTCCACGGCAGGCCCGTCTCGTCGAACCACATCTCCCGGTTCCAGCCCTGCATGGCAACCACCGTCAGGTCGCAACCGATGGCAAAATGATCGTTGAACAACAAGGCCAGCTCGCCGCACGTCATGCCGTGACGGTTGGCAATCGGATATTGGCCGACGAAGGACCGGCAGACGTCTTGTATCAGGTTGCCTTCCACTTGCCGTCCGTTGACGGGGTTGGGACGGTCGCAGACCACCATGGCAACCCCCGCCTCCCGGCAGGCCGCCATGCAGTTTGCCATGGTGTAAATGAATGTGTAATAGCGCGCGCCGATGTCCTGAATGTCGAAAACTAGAACGTCGATGTCTTGCAAGATTTCAGGATCGGGATGCAGGGAGTCGGCGCGGTCGCCGTACAGGCTGATCACGGTCAGCCCGGAAGTCGGGTCGGTGCGGCCGGCCACCGGCGCCATGTCCTGGTCGGTTCCGTAAAACCCGTGCTCCGGAGCGAACAGCTTTTTCAGGTCGAACCGCTTGTCTTGCCGGAAATGCGATACCGAATGCCGCCGGTCGCCCGCCAGGCTGGTGTGGTTTGCGACCAGGCCAAGCCGGGTCCCCTTGAGGAAACGCCCGGGGTCCGCCAGAAGTACGTCGAGTCCGGTGAGGATTTTCGTCACGGTGGGAATTTTTTGAGTGGGTTAAGTTATCAGGGCGCTGAAAAATCCTGAGAAAGATGTGAGATTGTCACCCTGAACTTGTCGAAGGGTGGCAAGCCTACATG
>JBHHYO010000002.1:0-107128 GCA_046757665.1 Nitrospinales bacterium | reverse complement strand
ATCCTGCCGGATTCCGCATCCCACAGCCGAACCAGTTTGTCGGTGGAGCCGGTAACCACCTTTGACCCGTCAGGGTTGAACGCCGCGGTGAGAAACCGCTGAGGCGCGATTTTTTTGTCCTCGTCCTTTTCGGGGGGATCATAAACCACCAGGGTGGTCTGGACAACGGCCTGGCTCAGGTGCCAAATCTTCACCGATTGATCCTTGGAGATGGAAAGCAGTTTCGAGCCGTCCGGGCTGAACGTGATAGCGGTTACTTCCTTGCTGTGCCCGGAGACGAAATCCCGCGGCCCTTGCCCCCTGGGGAGGGTTTGCAATTCTTTTCCATCCACGGCGCTCCACACCTTGATGGAACCGTCGGAAAGCGCTCCGACCAGCCTGCCGCCGTCCGGACTGAAAACCACGTCCATAATATCCTGGGACTCGGGTTTGAGGTTGTCGGCAAGAACCTTGCCGGTTTCCGCGTCCCAAATCATGGCGGTGTAATCGGCCGCCAGGGTTGCCATCCGGGTTGCATCCTTGTTGAAAAGAGCTTTCAGGACGGGACTGTTATGTTTCTCCAGGGTGTGAATTGCCTTTTGGGAAGCGACATCCCATAGGATGGCGGTTTTGTCGCTGGAAGCGGTTATGATTTTGTCCTGAGCGGAATTGAAGACCGCGCTGTTCACCGACCTGGTATGCTTCTGGAGTACCAGCGGAGGTTTTTCCAGGTCGGCGAGGTTCCAGACTCTGGCGGTAAAATCCCTGGAGGCGGTGACCAGCCGGTTGCCGTCCGGGCTGAACTGGACGGCATTCACAACATCCTTATGTCCCTTGAGCAACGCCTTGTCCTTGCCGGACGCGATATCCCATATTCTGACGTCGTGATCCCACAGGCTGAATGCGGTCAGGGAGGAGTTGGGGTTCACACCTGCAACCGGTTCGACATCGAGAAAATGGCAGCGGACGCAGGCGTCCCTGTTTAAAAAAAATATGTTGCTTTCTCTTGCATTCAATCCTTCCTGCTTTTTGATTTTTTCCATATAGGTCTGGAGCCATTGTGCTCTGGTTTTTTGAGGCGGCTCGGTCCTTTCCTTTCTTATTGGGGGAGCCTTTGGATTGCCTGTTGAGTCGCCGTTATTGATATATTCGAGTAGAAAATCATCGGGCGTCGCAAGAAAAGCTCTCACCGAGGCGGGGATAACATGCGGAGCCTGCAAGTCGAGGGCGGTCAGCCCAACGCTTAACTCATGACACCTCCAACAGACTTCATTGAAGGTGATGGGTTTCATATAGGCCCCGGACGGATCGAGAGCATGGCAGTCCTCACATTTCATGCGCCGCTTTTTCCTGGTGACGGGTTCTGCCACTTCCACCTTGGTGAGGTGGAAGTTGTGGTTTAGTTTGATGTTGGCGCGGTCGGCGCGGCCTTGCCGGATCAGGGCGAATTCCGGGTGTGTTTGGTTGAATCCGGTTATGGAAGGAGATTTTGATTCCGGATGGATATCCCGGATGCCGGCGTGGCAGTTTACGCAGACCTTGGGGCTGTTTGCAATCAATCTCGCATGGGAGGCATGTTCCCGGTGACAGGTGGCGCATTTCTCGTTGAACCGCGGATTTTGCACCAGGATTTTGGAATGGTTGCCCATGGCATGGCAAGTCTCGCAGGCTTCGTCTTTAACCCTTTCAAATCCGTTTTGATGGCAAGTCTTGCAATCCTTTTCAAGAAACTTGTGCGCCCTGGAAATAGGCCCGCTGTTCCAGATGACTTCGTTGCCGCTGATTAACGGAGCGGCCAGAAAAAGCAACAGGATGAGGCTGACCAAGGCCAGGGAAATTCCCGCGTAGGAGGGCAGGCGGTTGGTTAAATCCAGTTTGTCGGGAGTGGTTGCGTCCCGGATTTTTTTGTCTTCGGCATCGCTTTCCAGGCGGGTTTCGAGAAGCGACCAGACCTCATTCTCAAAAACCACCTTTAGAAACACATCGCCGATTTTCAGGATGTCATCAGGTTTGAGGAAAGCCCTCGTTTCAACGTGGTCGTTAATGCTGATCCCGCTAGTGGAGCCAAGGTCCTCGACCAAAAGCTTGCCTTCGGCAAGCGTCAACCGGGCATGTCTGAAGGAAACGAGGCGGCTGGTAAATAAAATATCCGAGGCACTGCCGCGCCCGATAATGATCTTCTCTTTGTCAAATTCCTTGGTGAAGGACTGGCGGTGGCCATCCGGGCTTATGGTTTCGACAACGTGTTTGATTTTCATGGCGGGTTTTTTTATTTCCAGAAACTTTTACCAGTAATAAAAAACCAAAAAAATGTGTATGGTGACTGCAAGAATAAGGGCAAACGACAGGGGCAGATGGAAATAAAGCCAGACTTTCATCCAGAAGTTAACGCTGATATCCTGTTGTAGCTTGCCCATCAGTTCTCTTTTTTTGCTGACAAGGCTCACGGCCTTGAGCGCCTTGTCCCTCTCCACTTCAGGCAGGTCGGCAATGAGACTCTTAAGCTTTTTTTCCTTTGAAGATTTTGATCGGGTTTTAAAAATTATCAGCCTTTGAAGACGGGGCTTAAACGGAAAGTCTATTAAGTCGATCAACTTGAGAAATTGATCGCTTTGGTTTTGTTCCAATCTTGCCAGGTCCAACGAAATCTCCATGATTTGGTCCGCGAGGTCCGTGGTTTTATCATCTCCCCGGTGGGAAGGGATCTGGGGCGGGAAGCGAACGTAATTGTGAGCGCCCCAGATGCCGCTGGCAATCGTGGCGACCAGGAGGCCATAAGCCAGCGTATGGACATTAAGATTGAATTGAAAACCGCTGTGCATGGGAACGATCAGTAACAGGGATAAACCGATCCAGATATGCGCCGACAGCCAGCCCGTCACGGTTCCTTTGGTAGAAGAGTAGGAGCGTTTCCTGATGCCAAACCCCATCAATGTAATGATTCCGAGGGTGGCCAAACCTCCATAAATGTACCCCAGCAAGGTATTCCCTCCCTTGCCGCCAACCGGGTCATCGACAAAATAAAACAGGATCAACAAGGCAAGGCCTGAAAGGTTGAGCCAGAACCAGCGGTAGTGTTTATAGTTGAGAATGTTTTCCTTGGATGCTTCCTGTTCCGTCAATTCGAGCATTTCAGCGGGATTTACGCGCATGGCGGCGCCGGTGGGGCAGGACCGGACGCAGGCCGGGCCGCCCTCCAGGCCGGTGCACAAGTCACATTTCGCCGCCTTTTGAACAGCATTTTCGCCGGTCGCCTTTGGCTTGAAAAAGGAAGTAAGAAACGAAAACTTTTCCTTTTTAAGGGGTTCGTAAACCATCTGGATGACGTCGTAAGGACAGTTCTTCTCGCAGTTGCCGCAACCGATGCAGGAATCTTTTATGGTGATTTCTCCGTTGGGCTGGCGGGCCAGGGCGTCGGGTGGACAGTCGATCATGCACAAGGGGTTTTCGCAATGCCGGCAGGAAATGGGAATTTGAATGGACGCAAAACTTTCTCCGCCTTTGCGGTCCAGGCGGCTGAAACCATCATGCGTGGCGGCGCAGGCCTGTTCGCAGTTGTCGCATCCCACACAGCGGTTGGAGTCGATGAGCAAGACGTTGTCCGCGTCGGACAAACCTTTGCCGATCATGAAATCCAAGAGTTCTCCCGATAACCTTTGCCCTCCGATGGCGCGATCTTCGATCAGGCGCGCCTTGGCGGTTTTGCGGATCTTTTCAGCCGCAATGGGGTTATCCTCCAGCGATTCCAAAAAATCGGATTTGTTGATCACAATGGTTTCACAGGCAACCGCCGCGGTAGCTGTTTCACGGCACGGCGTCGGGTCGGGATTGAGGATTGCCATTTCGCCGACATAATGTCCCGCCGGCAAGTAGGATTGGGTCACATCGACATCATTGATAAGGCGGGAAATTTTTACCGACCCCTTGCGGATCACAAAGAACGTATTGGCCTCATCTCCTTCCCTGAACAGGGGTTGCCCCTTTTGGTACTGCTTCAAGGAAGCCGTGGAGATGATATCTTTCAGGATTTGCAAGGTCACATAGGGGAAGAGGCCGGTTTGGGTTGCCCGGAACATGGAAATTTCATCCAGGTCCCGCTTGACCGATTCCACCGAACTGATGAGCTTGAGCATTTGTTTGCGCGGCGTCTCAAGGAGCAGGCCCGGCTGGTACATGCGAATGGTCGCGGCCCTCCGGCGGCCCGACAACAAACCCGCTTCTCCAAAGAAGTTGCCCGTCTCTATTTCCTTAAATTTATGGTCCGGCAGTTCGATTTTGACGCTTCCCGAGATAATGCTGAAAAAAGTGTCGGTATAATCGTTCCTCTGGAAAATGAGGTCTCCCTGTTTTTTGACATGAACGGTCGATTCCGAGACAAGCTCGCGGAACTGAGGGTCGCTTAATTCGCGGAACAGGGGCAGGCTGTTCCGGATCATCTCCAGATTTTCGTTGACCGTGCCGGGCAGGCAATTGAGTTTTTCCTCGATCAAGACCTGGTCCGAGGGTTCGATGGGGTTTCCCAGGATATGTTCGATGACTTCATAACCCTGGTTGATCGCCTGCTTGATCAGGGGATAGCCAATGAGGGATCCAACCAGGTAGAGGCCCTTGACATTGGACTCGTACCGGCTATCCACGACCGGTACGGCGGTGGGGTTGGGAGACGGAAACTCGATGCCGCATTCCTCCAGAAACTTTCGCGGCATGATGCCGCCCAGGCGGGCGATCAAGTGCGTACAGTTTGAAACGACTTCACCGTCGGGAGTATTGATGACGATTTGTTTGGGTTCGATTCTGGCGGCCGTGGAGTTGTAATAACAACACACTTTTCCCGTGTCGATGGCTTTCTTGATCAAGGCCGCGTTGGCGTCCTTGGCGCGGGCGAACTCGCCCTTCCGGTTGATGATGGAGACGCGGTTTTTATCGGCCAGCGCCAGGGCATTTTCGATGGCGGCGTCGCCGGCGCCGACCACAATGATATCTTCATCCTCAAACGCGCCCGGATCGGCCAATCGGTAAGTGACATGAGGCAAATCGCTCCCTGGCGCCTCCAGTCGCCGCGGGGTTCCCATCGCTCCAATCGCCAGAATGATTGTTTTGCAGGTGATATGCTTGTTGCCAAAAAATACTTTAAAACCTGCCTCTGTTTTTTCAATTCTGGAAACCGCTGTTTGTTGCCGGACATTGATGTTGGCTTCGTGAACAGTCCTGATCCAGGACTGCAAGGTCTCCTCCCGAGTTCCCGGTTCAAATTTTATGTGTGAGCGCAAAGGGAGTTTTGCCGGCTCCGCCATGACGTGTTTGCGCAACTGATATTCATGGATGGTGTTGGCGATCTCGCCCTTTTCAAAGAGAACGTGGGAGAGGTTGTGATGGGCGGCATTGGCCGCGGCGCTCAATCCTCCGGGGCCCGCGCCGATTATTGCAACTTCAAAATATTCTGCCATGGGACACCCTTAAAAAATCGAGCGGGTTATGGGAGAAGTTAATTGGAAAAACGAGTAGGGAAAAGGCTGTGCAGGATGAATGAATCCGAATTTTGGAATTTGGCTCAAATGCATTGCGAAGCGGATCGACCTCCTATAAAGCTTGCTTTCGGTCGGCGATGTCGCACATGATGCCGGAAAAAAGGCGCCGTCCATGCAAATGGATTTCGCTGACGCTCAGCATTATTGGAAAAGTCGAACCATCCTTGCGTTGAGCGACCACCTCCCGTCTTCGGCCTATGTTGTCGGCTTCCCCGCCGCAAAAATTTCCAATAGGGTTGTCGTTTTCATTTTTGCCTGATTCCGGAATCAACAGGCGGATGTTTTTGCCGATCATTTCCTCCGCCTTGTAGGCGAAAATCCGTTCTACCGCCGGGTTGATGGATTCAATAATGCCGCGTTCATCGAAGGTGATAATACCGTCTGCCGCGGTCTGGACAATGGCTCGAAAACGGGTCTCGCTTTCCCGCAAGGCATTTTCGGCGGCCGCCTTTTCATTTTCCAGGCGGATTTTTTCAAAGCACCGGTTCAGAGTGGCCAGCAGTTCCTGCGAACTGGTCGGTTTGCGAAGGTAGTCGTAGGCGCCTTTTTTCAGGGCGCGGACGGCGAAGTCCACCGTGCCATAGGCGGTGATCATGATGCAAAGAATAGAAGGACGCTCTTTCTGGAGCGCGGGAATCAGATCGATACCGTTGGCTTGCCCCAAACGGACGTCGAGCAAAGCCGCCTGGGCATCAAATTTTTTAACCGCTTCCAGAGCATCCTTTTCGTTGTGCACCACCAGGGTTTCGTACCCGTTTAAATCCAGAACGAAGCTAAGAGATTTCGCCAAATCCCGATCGTCGTCCACGACCAGAACCCGGCGGGCGGGCGATCCTTCTTTTGAAGTCGAGGTCTTATCCGTCATGATGCGCTTTCACTCTTGATCAGGGGCAACCATAAAAGGATGGTAGTGCCTTTGTTGAGTTGGCTTTCAATTTCAATTCCACCGTTGTGTTGTTGCAGGATTTCCTTGACGATCGGCAATCCCAGGCCGACGCCAAAGCTCTTGGTGCTGTACATGGGTTCGAAAATTTTTTCCAGCTGATCGGGTGGAATGCCGATGCCGGTATCGCGGATACGGATTTCAAGCTTTTCCATGGCAACCCCGGTTTCCACAACCAACAGGTAGTCTTCTGTTTCCCGAGAGTCTTCATTCCCCCGGTCATACTTCCCCATTAAAGCCTGGTACCCATTGTTCATGACATTGATTACGGCCCGGCGAAACCGCTCCCGGTCCAAATTTACCTTTGCCCCGGAAGCAAGATTTTTTTCGACCGTCACTTGCTCCGGCGCCGTTTGTTCGTCGATCAGTTCATTCAACCACGGGTCTATGGCGGTGACTTCCTGCTTTCTGTCACGATGGGAGCGGGCAAAATCCAGAAGCTCTTCGATGATGTTCTCGCAACGCACGATGTTGCGTTCCGCCATCGTCAGCATATTCTCGATCTCCGGGTTGCCGTGCACCGACTGGCCGAAGCTGGTAATCAACATACGCAAGGTCATCAGGGGGTTGCGGATTTCGTGGCTGACCTTGGCGGACAATTCACCCAGGGTCGCCAGTCGCTCCCTGCGCACCAATTCCTCCTGGGCCGCTTCCAGGTCGCGGGTTCGTTTTTTCACCAGTTCATCGAGATAATCACGGTGCCTTGCCAGCTCCTTCTCTATCTGCTTGCGCTCGGTGATGTCGCGCACGATGCCAATAAACAAATGATTTTTACCTGCGTGCATTTCGCTGACGGCGAGGTCCATGGGAAAAACGGATCCGTCTTCTCGTTGTCCCTTCACTTCGTGTCCGACGCCCAGAATTCCGGCTTTACCTGCTTTCAGGTCATTCACAAGCTCATCGCCGTGTTCGTTGGAATAGGATTCAGGCATCAGCATTTTCACATTCCGGCCAACCACGTCCTTGGCCGAGTAGCCGAAAATTTGTTCGGCGGATTTGTTGAACGACTCCACGGTGCCGCTTTCATCGATTGTGATAATGCCGTCCACGGCGGAGTCCACGATAGATCGAGTGCGGCCATAGCTTTCGACCAGAGACGCTCGCATGGTATTAAAATATTTGGTGAGAAGCCCGATTTCATCCTCGCTGGTTACAGGAATATCCGTGGTCAACTGGTTGTCCGCGAATTTTTTGGTGCCCCGTGCCAGCGCCGCGATGGGTTTGATGATTTGTTCGGCGCCATACCTGGACACAAAAACCGCCGCCAGGATCATGATCACGATCAACAGAAAATCCAGCGATATGGAAATATTGCTGAGGGTTGCGGCCTCTTCGGCGTCTGTTGCCATTTCCTTTTCGAGGTTAAGCGAAAGGAACTGCAAAAGATCGTTTATCTGCCGCACAAGCGGTAATGCCTGATTGCCCAGCCATGCTTGCGATACGTTCCAGTTGTCGGTTTTTCTTAGGGATAAAGTTTCCTTGCTGAAAAAAACGTAAGCTTGAAACTCGGTTTGAATCCAGCGAAGCAGTTCCCACTGTTCCACGGTTAAAATATTCTGGCTGTCGTTCAAGTCTTGAAGCACGTTGACTGCTGAATTTAAATCCTGATGGAACCGTTCTTCATCAATGGGATCGGCAGACGCTACAAAACCGGTAAGAAACGCATGGCCGCGGCTGAACAAGTGGCGAAATTCCGCTATTGAGGAAAGTATTCTTTTTCGTTTCCCGTTTTCCTGTAACTGATTCTCCAATTTAATGAGAGCGGTAATGGCCACCTTGATAGAATCCGCTACCGGAATTACGTTATGTCGCAAGGCCACTTGTGCCGGTTCATTGCCTGGAGTATCCGCGACATCCTCAATCCGCCACTGCCATTCAAACAAGTCGATGAGGAGGCGTTTCAATTTTGCCAAGGCATTTTGGTTGCCTGCCGTTGCCACCCAGTTTGCTTTTTCGAGCGCGTTTACTTGAGGCCATATTTCCTCTTTCCAGGTATGTTTTCTTTCATCCCGGAGATCGGGGGTTTTCAACAGCAACCATCCACGCAAAGCGGCAAGGGAACGTTGGATTCCCTTGTCCAGACTTTTTAAGGACCCCAATTTAGGCCCGCTTTCCAAAGCCAGGTGAAGAGTGCTATCCCGCAACCATAAAGTGGAGGTTAAAGAAACCAAAAGCAAACCTACTCCAATTCCCGCCAAACCCAAATGGGAGCGCAACAGTTTGTGCTTAAGGCCGAACTTTATTTTCCCAAGTTTTTGCCCGACTTCCATTGAGCCACCTGTCATTTCATTTTTTCAGCCAGTTCGGCTGAGCCTTAACTTGTTTTAGCAATTCCATCAGTTGCGTTTTAAGGATTCCGGCGCGCTGGAAAACATGAGACGGAAACCTGAGACCCGGAAAATAAGATTTCGGAGGAGGATTATTTCCGGCTTGCTGGTTGATATAATGCAACTCGGAGATGAGCAGGGAAGCAATGTCATACACGTCACTCGGAACAAGTTTATCCGTGTCTTCGGTGTCGTTCCATTTTAACATTGTCAATCCCGACAAATTGGAAATTTCCCGGATCAGGGCAAAGCATTTGACGAGAAGGCGGTAAACATCGGCAGGAACCTTGTTGCTTTCAAAGGGCGGGGCGTCCGGGATTCTTGTTTCTATGTCCGGGAATCGCCTCAAAAGAAAAGCCGCATAATTGATCGCTGTTGTTACTTCCTGGTAGACGTCGCTCGGGGAAAATTCCCTGACAAGCAGAAGGTTAATCTGACGGTTGCCTTGAACGACAGAGCGAAACACATCGCTAGGTGTTTTATTCATATCCCGCTCCGGCGCAACGTTGGTTTGGGTGATATTCATCTCCTTTTTGATTTCCTGCAGGCATTCCAGGCCGGCCTGTACCACCTCCAGTACATGGGACGGATGAATTTCAGCGGCGGGGATGGGCGGCATAACAGCGCGCTGGCGGGTCAACTCAAAACAAAGCTGATCTATCTTGCGAAAAAGAGTTAAAGCCTGGAAATAAACTTCCCGTGGAGCGGCATCGGCGATTTCAATTTCGGGCCGAGTTTCTTTTGGCTTGCCCATATAACGTCGAATGAGTTCAATCTCATTTCGCACAAGCGCCACACGGGAAAAAACGTCCGGCGGAGTGATCTCCTGTGCGTCACTGTTTTCTTCGAATGGATGGGCAACCGATAAAACCAGTATCAGCAAAAGGTAAAACCCGTTGAAGCGCTTTTTCGTCGTTTCCATTGGTTTCTTCCTTTATTCCGAAATTGACCCGGCCCCTGGCCTCTTTTTCAGAGGAAAACTTTTAATTTTCAAACATTTTAGAATAAGGAAACGGTTCTGGGTGAAAATTATCACATTCTGAGCAAGAAACACATGTATTATACCTCGATTAATGAGTAGAAATGATAAAAGGGGTTAACCAGATAATGGTTAACCCCTTGTTTGTTCAGTGCCCCCGGCGCGATTCGAACGCACGACCTACGGATTAGGAATCCGTTGCTCTATCCTGCTGAGCTACGGGGGCTTTTTTTCAAACGAAGAATGCAAAGGCAGAAAATAAATATAGCACAGGATGGGGTGTCCGACCACCCTGCAAAAACCCTCTAGTAAACGTCCCAACTCCCTTTCCGGTAATATTCCATGATCTTGTGATTGAACTCGGTGTTGGGTTCGATCGATGCCTCGCGCTCAAACAATCCCTTGCCGAAATGGGTCATGGCGATCATGGCGTCCCGATTGATGAACCGGGTTTCGATGTTTTTAAAATCGAGTCGAAGCAGTTTTTCCCTGACGGCTTCGGCGTGCATGGTTTGTTTTTTGACTCCGAGGTTCCATCCCCATTGGCCCATGGTGGGGATGGAATTTTGGTACGGGACAACGGAAAATCCCGCCGCCTCCAGGCTTTTTTTGACGCACAGGAAGGCATCCGGAGAATACAGCGGGCTTGCGCTCTGGGTGACCATCGCGCCGTATGGCTTTAAGTGCCTTCGGATCATTTTGTAAAATCCGACGGAGTAAAGCAGGGACAGGGAAACGGACTTGGGGTCCGGCAGGTCGATGATCACCGCATCATAAAGTTCGTTGTTGGTGGCGACGAACTGGTAAGCGTCTCGATTGATCACCCCAACCCGGGGGTCGTTCAGGGAGCCGTGGTTGATGTTCAGGAAAACGGGATGGGTTCGGGCGAGGCGGGTCATGGCCGGGTCGAGGTCAACCAGCGTGATGTGTTTCACGTCGGGATATTTTAAAATTTCCCGGACGGCCAGTCCGTCGCCACCGCCGAGAACAAGGATGTTGCCGCGTTCCTTCAGCAATTGTAGCGCCGGATGGATCAGCGGTTCGTGGTAGCGCTCCTCATCGTAGGTGCTGAACTGGGTACTGCCGTTGAGAAAAAGCCAGTAGTTGTTTTTCCATTGGGTGACGACGATTTTCTGGAACCGGGTTTGTTCCTGGTAAATGATTTTATCCTTGTACTTGTGTTGTTCGCCAAACAGGACAATGGGTTTGGCGGCGAGGCCGGCCAGGCAAATCGCGGTCAGCGAAGCGGCGAAGGCGGCGCGCAGGACGAAGGGCCGAACCAGCAATGCCGCGAACTTCCAGATGACCACCCCGGCGACCAGCAGGTTGATTGCCCCCAGCAGGATGGGCGTATACGTCAGCCCCAGAACGGGCAGGAGAAAAAACGCGAACAGGCCGCCGCCGACCAGCGCGCCATAATAATCGTATTCCATGACGGAGGAAATGTTGATCCGCAACGATTCGTAGGCGTTGTTGATGCGGGTGATGAGCGGCAGTTCCAGGCCGATGAAAAATCCGATCAGGCAGGCGGCTCCGTAAATGACCAGGCTGGTGTGCGGAGTGAACGCGGAAATGCCATAGCAGAAAATGGCCGATACGGAACAAAAAAACGAAAGGGCAAATTCGATGAGCACGTAGCGGTCGAGCAAGTGTTCCCGGATTTCCCTGCTGAACCGGCTTCCCAGCCCCATGCTGAACAGCATCAGGGAAATCACCACCGTCCATTGGAAAATGGAATTGCCGAGCAAATAGCTGGCCAGGGTGGCCAGGGTGTATTCGGCAACAATGGCGGCGCAACCGGTGGCGAATATGCAGGACTTAAGCGTGAAATTCAGCCCGCGAGTATCGGGCGGAGATGAGGCGTTCTCCATGGCACGGTTCACCCGCCAAGGGGTGGAGCAAGGGCCGACCCGCTACGGTCTTCAACGGGTATGGGGTAATGAAAAATCCGGGAACCGGCTCCGAATGATTCCCCGTCGTTTAGAAACACCAGGTGATCAAGAGGGATGACCCGATATAGGAACAGGCTTCCAGATATGCCGCGCCCATGTTGGGTTTTTCCTGGTTGGTCAATTCGTCCGCCAGTTTTCTTCCGGGCAGTAGAATCCGGTCGGTAAAGGTACGGGCGGCGGGCAACAGAATCGCTCCGACGACCACAAAGGAAAAAAATCCCCACAGGTTTGTCCCCCACGAAACAAAGTCCTCGGCGGAAGCGGCCCGCAACAGATTGCCCATGGCGATCATGGCGCCTGCAAAGCCGACTCCGACCGCTACGTTGTCCCGCTCAATATGGGTGTGAATATCGTAACGGGTAATCAGGTTGTAATATTTGCCGACCAGAACCAGGATGGCCTGGCCGACGGCCCAAAAGGCGATGGCGGTATAAATGTCTCCTCCCTGGCCGAAGACCGCGCCATAAATATTCAATCCCGTCGCAATGAAAACCGCCATCTCCACGACGCCGGTGCCGCAATTTTGATCCTCGAGAATTTCCTTGCGGATATTGAACTTCGAGAGAATCAACCGATCATTGATGACTGCCGAAATATTCAGCAAGACGATGGCGAGCAGGCCGTAAACCACGATGTCCGCCATGTCTTCGGACAAGCCGGCGGATGGGCCGTCGATCACCCCGCCGACGGAAAAAATCAGCGCCAGATAATATCCGCATAAGGTCAAGGCCAGGGCGGCGTTGTCCTTTTCCACCAGTTCATTCTTGATGTTGTAGCCCGATCGAAACAGGAGGAAACCGAAGTGTCCCAGGACAAAAATGGCGAAACAGGATGCCAGGTAGATTATGGAAGTGAGGAATTGATCAAGCCACATGGTTATTTCCCGAACCCGAAACCGCGGCTTCTGAAGGTATTTTTACTGCGGCCGATTCTTCTGTTGATTTTGTCTTGAAACCGGCCCGTCGACCGGGCCTTTCGCATTTGTCTGCGGGCGTAGAAATTCGGTTTTTGCTTGCGGGTGATGGTGCCGTTGGTGCCGTATTCCCCGCGGGGCCCCATAAAGGGCCGGCCGTTTGCCTGGTAGGAGGCATAGGTATTGTAATGATTTCGCCCCAGGCCGCCCCCGGCCCAGTGCATCAATTGGGAAATCAGCATGTATTTCCCATAAAACTCCCAAAAACTGCCGCCGCTGGAATCCGTTCTCCATTGTCCGTATTGAGGGTTTCCCACGTATTGATAGCCGTTGGGAAACGGGGTATGCGAGACTTTGCCGTCGGCCGTTTTGGATGCCAGCACCATTCCCAGGTACGGTTGATTTTTCTTGTAATAGGATTCGCTGACTTCCACAAACGGATAGGTCTTGGACTCTTCTCCAATATCTACGCGGTACTGGTGGTAATACGTGGGGAAAAAATTCCCCTCCTCCTTCATATCGTTGAGAATGATGGCATACTCCGGCTCCTTTTGAAGCTGTTGCGCCAATCGTTCGACGGGGCCGGTTTCTTTCCCGCCGCACCCGGTCAGCAACAGGCTTGCGGAAAGAAGAAAAAAAACCGGGACGTAAATGAAACGTTTCAAGGTTAAAATACCGGGTTGCATCGTTCGATAAACGTCGTTCGACGAAATGGATAAGAAGGTATGGTGAACCACCCGTGAAGCCGTTTACACCCTATAAGAGAAAGATAACACTGTCAATACCGTTGACTTGGCCGGATGGCGAATTCGTCCTTCGGAGAAGGAAAAATCTTCGCCGTCAATTTCATTTGGCGCGGGATACCGCTATAATAGCCTGATTTGACAGTTATTTTTTGAAAGCGCCCAATGATCGGAAAATCCCGGATATTTAAACGGCTGGTAAAAAAACTCCTGCGGCCGGGAGCGCGGTTCCCCCTTGTCCTGGCCTTCGTTTTGCTGGGAATGGTGGCGGTGTTTGCCGCCGTGTTCGCGGTGTATGAGAAAGGCGTCACTTTCACCGACGGGCTGTGGGCCGCTTATGTGACGCTGACCACCATCGGCTACGGCGATATTTTCGCCAAAACATGGGAAGGCAGGCTGGTCACCATTGTCACCTCCATGTTCGGGATCGGTTGTTTCGCGGTATTTACCGGAATCATCGTTGAAAAAGCCATGCAGAGGAGGCTAAAGAAAATGAAAGGAGAAGGAAACTATTCCGGCGAAGGGCACCTGGTCATTGTCAATGTTCCCTCCTATACGGAAATCAAGGAATTGTTGAATGAGCTGGATTCAAGTCCGGAGTACAGGGAAACGCCCCGGGTTCTTTTAACGGAAAGCCTTCCCGGCCAGGACAGGGAAATTCCCTCGGCGATTTCGGAGCGGATTGACGGGTTTGTCATGGGAATGCCTTCCGCCCTCGATACGCTGGAGAGGATCAACATGTCCCGGGCCAAGGCTTGCCTGTTGCTTTCCGCCGCATCCCATCCGGCGATGGACGACACCAATACCCTGACCGCCAGCCTGATCGAAAAACACTGGCCCAGGATCATAACGATCATCGACTGCGGCCGCCCGGAAACTCTGAAAAACCTTCGCCTGTTCAGCATTGACGGGGGAGTCAGCGTGACGGATTTGCAGATGGGGCTTCTGGTGCAGGAGCTGACGAGCCAGGGAGTTTTTAAAGTGTACGATCAGCTTTCGTCCAATGTGGGTGGCAGTCAGCTTTATATCAGCAGGACCTCCGTGGGACAATGGAATCCCGAAAACAAAAAACTGACGTTTGGCGCCCTGAAACTGTCCCTGATTTTCCTGAACCTGCCTGTGGAAATTTTGGGGATCAGCCGGGCAGGCGAAAAGGAACTGGCGCTGAACCCTGCCAACCAACAGGAATTATTGCCGTCGGACTATTTAGTGTACATGTCGAAAAGACGCTTTGAGTGGTCGAAACACGGATCGAAAATCCTGGAGCAGTTGGATAAACTGCCGCGTATGGATGCCGGGGGCCTGGCTCAAGCTGTAAAATCCTGATAGTCCGGGCCGCGTGAAAATTTTTTGGGATAGGATGATTTTTAACTGATGTCTGAGTTTCGTTTCATACATTGTTCCGACCTGCATCTGGACACGCCGTTTTCGGGATTGGCGAAGGTGCGCCCCGAGTTGAAGGAAAAACTGCGCCACGCGACTTTCCAGGCGTTTCAGAACATCATCGACCTGGCCTTGCGGGAACAGGTCGATGCGGTGATCGTCGCCGGAGACGTGTATGACGCGGAGGACAAAAGTCTGCAAGCGCAGTTGAAATTCCGCAACGCCCTGACAAAGCTTGCCGAGGCCGGCATCCCGGCCTTTGTGGCTCACGGCAACCACGATCCCTTGAACAGTCGCTCCGCCTCTCTCCAGTATCCGGAAAATGTAACCATCTTCCCCGGCGACCGGGTGGAGCGTTGCGAGGTGGCCCGCGAGGGCAAACCTACCGCGCATGTTTATGGAATCGGTTTTCCCGAGCGCCAGGTTACGGAGAACCTGGCCTTGCGGTTCGACAAAAAACATGCGTCGGGATTTGCCGTCGGCGTTTTGCATACCAATGTGGGCGGCAACTCCAGCCATGAGAATTACGCGCCGTGCCAATTGAAACAACTTTTGGGAAAAGGCATGGACTACTGGGCGCTTGGGCATGTTCATGCACATCAGATATTAAGGGAACACGATCCCGCCGTGGTGTATTCCGGCAACTCCCAGGCGCGAAGTTTCAAGGAACAGGGCCGGAAAGGCTGTTGCCTGGTCACCCTGCGCGAACAGGCTCCTCCCCAGGTTCGCTTCGTGGCGACCGATGTCATCCGCTACGTTTCGCAGGACATGGATATCACCCATTGCTCAAGCCTGGACGACGTTTTGCGTAGCATCCGATCCAAAAGCAAAGAAATCTCCTCGGACATGGACGGCCGGGACGTGCTGATTCGCTTCAAACTTACCGGCCGCTCGATGCTTCATGCCGAATTGCACAGGGGGGGAGCCCTGGATGAATTGCAGGAGGATATCCACGATCAATTTTCAGCCCGGTCTCCCGGCGTCTGGGTGGACTTGGGGCTCGATACGCGGGGATTGTATGACATTGATTCCCGCCGGCAGGGAAACGATTTCATTGCCGACATTCTTTCCCTTTATGACGAGGCGGAAAACGGGGCGTTGCTGGATGACATTAAAGACACGTTGAAACCTTTGTTTGAAGAGTGGCCGGGGGGCCGCTACCTGGACGATTTGACGCCGGAGGAATTGATGCGCCTGGTCCAGGAAGCAAGGGAATTGACGCTCGATCAACTGATGGAAGACGATTAACCTTCCTCGGACGGGAAGCAAGCCAATCCATGCAAATTCGTGAATTACATATCGACGGGTTCGGAGCCTTTGCCAACCGTCAGGTCAAGGGGCTCACTTCCGGAATCAACGTGATCCATGGTCCCAATGAGTTCGGCAAGACCACACTGCTGGAATTTATTCGGCGGATTTTGTTTGGGTTTCCCGGCAAAAGTCAGAACGTCAATCAATACCCGCCACTGAATGGAGGGACTTACGGGGGAAGGCTTGTTTCCCAACTGGCCAATGGCGAGGAGATTATCATTGCCCGGACTTCGGGGCCGCAGAAAGGAACGGTCACCGTTTGGGTGGATTCCCGCCAACTTCACGGCCAGGAAAATTTAAACGCTTTTCTCGGCAATGCCTCGAAAGAGCTTTACCAGAATATATTCGCTTTTACCCTGGAAGAACTGCAAGCTTTCGGGTCGCTTCAGGGGGAAGAGATCAAGACCCATATTTACGGCGTGGGAATGGGGCTGGGAGCCAAGTCGATTATCAACATGGCCGACAGTTTTCGCAAACGCTGTAATGAGTTGTTTGCTCCGCGAGGAAAAACCCGGGAAATGTCTGTGTTGCTGAACGACATCAAAGGGCTTCAGCAGGAGATCGGCGAGATTCAGGACCGCCTGGCCCGGTACGACGACCTTCAGAGCAAGGCCGGGAAATTGAAGGAGGATAAAACAAGCCAGGAACGCGCCGCGCAGGAACTGGAAACTCAAAGGCGCGTTCTGGAGACCCGGCTGGATTTGTATCCGGCGTACGTCGAGTTAAAGGAAGCCGAGGAAGAACTGGGGCGGTTTGGCGGCCTTCCCGACTTTCCGGAACATGCCTGCGAAACGCTCCGCGGGATGCAACTGGAACTCAGCAACCTGAAGAACCGGCTTGATGAAGAAAATGAAAACCGGGAAAAGCTGAAAGTGGAACGCGACGGTATTTCCGTCAATGAAAAGTTGTTACAGCGCCAGGAAGCCGTGGTTGGCCTGCGCAATATGACGGAGCAGGCGCTGTCGATCCTGGCGGACCGGCCGGCCATCAGCGAAAAAATGGACTTGTTGAAGGAGCAAATTCAGGCGGACATCAATGAGATCGATCCTCAATGGGATGAGGATGCCGTGGCTGGTTTTGAGATCACCCCGGCGGAAAAAGATATCATTGAGGTCAGTCAGAAAGATTTGGTGGAAAGCCAGCAAAACGTGCGCCGGGCGAGGGAGAAACTGGAGGAGCATAAGCGCCAGAAAGCGGAGGAAATGTCCAGGGGAATGAATATCCCGGAATGGCTGAAAGTGGTTTCTTACGGTCTGTTGGGGATGGGCGCGGCCGGGCTTTTGTGGGGCTGGTTGATCTCGATCTTTCCCCTGATGGCGTTTTCGCTGGTGACCCTGGTTTTGGGCGCGGTTTCCGCCCGCATGATTTATAAAAGAAAAGATACTTTGGTCAAGGAGGACCGGTTCGAACCTCTCTTGGTCGAAAAGCTGGAGCGGGCACAGCAAGAGGAAGATAAAAAATTCGCCGACTGGCGCGCCTGGTTGCGAAAAAAGAAACTGAACGAGCATTTGACTCCCACCCGCACGCAAGAGGCGATCGGCACCATCAAGCGCGTCAAGGCTCTGCTTCGCCAAAGGGACGAGTTGGCCCAGAGGCTGGAAAGGATGCGGGAGACCCTGGACAAGGCCGGCGGCCTGGTCGGCGAAATCGCCCCCGCCCTGCAAACCCCCGTCCTGGAGCAGGATCTGGGGCCGGCCATTAATCTGATCAACCTCGCCTATGAAGAAGCCGAAAGAAACCGGGAAAAACGATCCGGCCTGCAAATTCAGTTGAGCGCCCTCGAAGGAAAAATCGACCGGCTCATGTCGCAGATCAATGAACACGAAATAGGGTTGCAGGAATTTTTTCGATCCCTTGACGTTGCCGATGGCGAAGATTTTGAAAACAAGCGCCGCCAACTCGATAAAAAGAAACTGCTACAAAACACCGTGGACGAAAAGCGCCGCCTCATTCAGTCCAGGATCGGGTTGGACGCGGCCTATGAACAATTCCTGCAATCCATCAACGAGACTCATCCCGAGGAAATCCAGCGCGAACTTGATGAAGTGACCCGGTATTTAAAGGAATTGCAGGAAGCCAAGGACCGCGTCAATCAGGAAATGGGCGAAATCCGTAATGAATTAAACCAGTTGGCCTCGGAGGATGAGCTTCTCATCAAGCAGAATGAATTGGGAATCAAGAACGAGCAATTGAAGTTTTGCGCCAGGGAATGGGTGACCTGCAAAATCGCGCATTTCATGCTGGAGCGGGCCAAGCAAAAATACGAGCGCGAGCGGCAACCCGAAGTCATACGGGCCGCGGAAAATATCTTCTCGCGGGTGACCGGCGGCAGGTACAATAAAATTTTCAAACCCCTCGACAAGGACGAAATTCTCATCGACAACGAATCGGGACAACGGCGCGGCGTCGTGGAAATGAGCCGGGGCACCCGGGAACAGCTTTACCTGGCCATGCGCCTCGGATTGATTGAAGAATACGAAAAACGCTCGGAGCCGTTGCCGGTGATCATGGATGATGTGCTGGTCAATTTCGACGACGAACGGGCGCTCAGCCTCATGAAAATCCTCAAAGCCTTTGCCGCAACCCGGCAAGTGATCGTCCTCTCCTGCCACCACCAGTCCCTGAAAATCTACAAGCGGCTTGGCGCCAACCAACTGGCCGTTTAAACTTTCTCTGCCTAACCCGAGATTCCCCCACCCCGGCGCCATCGCGAGCCGCCACCGGCGGCGTGGCGATCCAGCCGGGCCACGCCCGGTGGGAATGGCTCCTTTCTGGATTGCTTCGTCGGCTTCGCCGACTCGCAATGACGGTCGGACAAGTACATTTGTGCAAAGGTCTCCTTTGCAAGAGGAAGCCTTTCTGTTATAGTAAAAATTAAATAAAATAGTAAATATTTACCAGCAAGGCAGGGCGAAACCATGAAAACCTTGGAGCGAACCACGGAGGCAATCCGGAGCCGGATTCTGGATGCGGCATTTGCCCGCTTCGGCAAGTATGGAATGGGTAAAACGACCATGGCAGAAATTGCCGCCGACTGTGATATGTCGGCGGGAAACCTTTACCGTTACTATGAAAACAAGGCGGAGATCGCCGCAGAGTGCGCGGCGCGGTGCCTGGACCAAACGGAAAATCTTTTGCGGAATGTTTTGAGGAAGCAAAAACTTTCACCGGGCAAGCGCCTGGAGCAGTTCGTCCTGCAAATCCTTCACCACAAGTACGAGCAGTTTTCCGATCAGCCGCGAATTTTCGAATTGCTGGCGTTCATTTCCGAAAAACGCTGGGATTTGGTCAGCCGCAGTCTGGAGGTTCAGCGCTCCCTGATGGCGGAAATCCTGGCCGAGGGCAACCGGTCGGGAGAATTCGATATCCCCGACATTCTGTCCACCGCGCGGATGATTCAAGCGGCGACCGTGAAATTCAACGCTCCGCATTTTATGAATATATTCTCCCTTCGGGAATTGGAGCAGGAAGCCCGGGGCGTGGTGCGGTTGCTCATCCGGGGATTGGCAAAAGTGGACGGCCGCAAACGCGGACGCTGAATAAAGTTAAAAATATTTACTGAACTATAAAGGCGAAAACCGGGAATGCAATCCAGGTACGAATACGGTGAATGGGTGGTGCGCCGCCGCTGGGGAATTCTTGCCGCAACTCTTCTGCTTGTTGCGGCGTCGGCGTCGGGCGGCAGGTTTTTGGGGTTCACCACGGATTATCGCGTGTTTTTCGGCAAAGACAATCCCCAGTTGCAGGCGTTCGAAACTCTGCAAAATACCTATAACAAAAATGACAATGTGCTGATCGCTCTCGCCCCCGATAACGGTCATGTGTTTACCCGCGAAAACCTGGCCGCCGTCGAGGAACTGACCAAAGAGGCCTGGCAGATTCCCTATTCAACCCGTGTGGAATCCATCACGAACTTTCAACATTCCTGGGCCAAGGGAGACGATTTGGTGGTGGAGGACCTGGTGAAAAATGCCGAGACCCTCTCCGACGCCGAATTACAGCGCATAAAGAAAATCGCTCTTGCCGAGCCTTTGCTGTTCCGCCGGCTGATTTCTCCCTCCGCCCATGTGACGGGAATAAACGTCACGGTTCACATGCCGGAAAAGAATATTTCCGAAGTGCCGGAGGTGGCCTCGTTTGTGCGCCGCATGGTGGCGGATTTTGGCAAAAAGCATCCTGACTTGAAAATTTACCTGTCCGGCGTTGTGTTTATGGACAACCAGTTTTCCGAAGCCAGCAAGATGGACATGGAAACGCTCATCCCGGCGATGTATCTGTTGATTATCGTCATTATGTGGGTGTCCCTGCGCACGTTTTACGGCACGTTGGCGGCGCTGTTGGTGATCACTTTCGCCACGCTCACCGGCATGGGACTGGCGGGCTGGTTCGGCATTTTGCTGACCCCCGTTTCGGCCAACGCGCCGACGTTTATTCTGACCATGGGCGTGGCGGACAGCGTCCATCTCCTGATCACGATGTTTCATGAAATGCACCGCGGCAGAACCCGGCATGAGGCAATTGTGGAATCCTTGCGGGTCAACATGCAACCGGTGTTCATTACCAGTATCACGACGGCCATCGGTTTTCTCAGTTTGAATTTCAGCGATTCGCCGCCGTTCCGTGATTTGGGAAATATGGTTGCAACGGGGGTTATGGCGGCTTTTGTTTATTCGGTGTTGTTCCTGCCGGCTTTCATGGCGGTGCTTCCGTTGCGCAAATCCGTGCGTGACTCGGAGCACAGGGAATTCATGGACCATTTTTCGGATTTCGTGATCCGCCACCGCAACCGCCTTTTTTGGGGCATGTTGGCTGTTGTCGTTCTCCTGGCGGCGCAGATTCCCAGAATCGAAATCAACGATCTGTTTACAAAATATTTTGACCATCGTTACCAGTTCCGCAACGACAATGATTTTATCATCAAAAATCTGACGGGTTTTGAAACCATCGAATATTCCCTGCGGGCTGGAGAGCCGGGCGGCATCAGCAAACCCGAATACCTCGCCAAGCTGGAGGAATTCAAGCAGTGGTATGCCAAACAACCCCACGTCGTGTATGTGGGAAGCCTGACCGACATCATGAAACGCCTGAACCGCAACATGCACGGCGACGACGATGCCTATTACCGGTTGCCGGAGAGCCGCGACCTGGCGGCGCAATATCTCCTGCTGTTTGAAATGTCCCTGCCTTACGGTTTGGACCTGAACAACCAGATCAACGTGGATAAGTCCGCCGTCCGCTTCACGGTGGTCTTCGACGATCTCACCACTCAATACGCCCTGGCGCTGGAGGAAAAAGCCCAGGCCTGGCTGGGCGAGCACGGTTTGCCTGGGATGCGGTCGCATGGGGCGAGTCCGCTGATCATGTTTTCCAACATCGCTTTGCGCAATGTGCACAGCATGATTTCCGGCGGGATATTGGCGTTGATTTTGATGACAGTCATTCTTGTTGTCGCGTTGCGGAGTTTCAAGATTGGACTGCTCAGCCTGGTGCCGAACCTCGTCCCGGCGCTCATGGCTTTTGGTCTCTGGGCTATTGTGTGGAAAGAAATAGGGCTGGCGGTTTCCGTGGTGGCCGTGTTGTCGTTGGGAATCATTGTTGACGATACGGTGCATTTCCTGAGTAAATACTTGCGCGCCCGGCGCGAACGCGGGGCCTCGCCCCAGGAAGCGGTGCGGTATTCGTTCAAAACAGTCGGCATGGCCCTTTGGATAACCTCCGTAACCCTGGTCTGCGGGTTTTTACTGCTGTCGGGTTCCGGGTTTACCATGAACTCGCATATGGGGCTTCTCACCACCATAACGATCAGTTTTGCGCTGGTGGCCGACTTTCTATTCCTGCCGCCGTTGCTGATGAAATTCGAGAAGGAGGAAGGAAAACTATGAAACGCTATCTTTTGACGGGTCTTTTGTTGCTGATGGTCTTGCCGGCCGCCGCCGAGACGCCGGAGGAAAAAGGTCTGGCCATCGCCCGGGAGGCCGACAGGCGGTATGACGATTTTCATGATTTTAAGGCTAAACTGATTATGACGTTGAAAAACCGCCAGGGGGAAGAAAGTGTCCGTTACATGCGCAATCGCACTCTGGAGGTGAGGCGGGACGGCGATAAGAGCCTGGTCATCTTTGACCGGCCGCGGGATGTCAAGGGCACCGCCTTGCTGAATTATACGCATCTGAAAGGCGACGACGATCAATGGCTCTACTTGCCGGCCCTGAAAAGGGTCAAGCGCATCAGTTCCTCGAACAAGTCCGGCCCGTTCATGGGCAGTGAGTTTGCCTACGAGGATATCACCAGCCAGGAGGTTGAAAAATACACCTACAAGTGGTTGCGCGACGAGCCCTATGAAGGGCAGGATTGTTTTGTCGTTGAGCGTTACCCGGAGTACAGGAACTCCGGCTACACCCGGCAGGTTGTGTGGATTGATAAAAAGGAATACCGTTTGCTCAAGATCGATTATTATGACCGCAAAAACGCTCTGCTCAAAACGCAGACGTTCAAGGGATACCATCTCTATCTGGACAAATACTGGTATCCCGACGAAATGTTCATGGTCAACCATCAGACGGGAAAAACAACCCGGTTGCTTTGGAAAGAGTACGCATTCCGTGTTGGATTGAATGACAAGGATTTTAATAAAAACAGTTTGAAACGTGCTCGTTGAGCCGTTTACTTTAATTTGAGCAAGGAGGGTATATCATGTCGCTGACTCAGAAACTTGTTGAATTGAAAAATCAGATGGCGGAGAAAATTCCGTCGAACGTACGCAAGGTTATGGGCGAGGCCATGGAAAAACTTGTCCAGTCGAAAATCGCGGAGCGCGCTCTCAAGGAAGGGGACAAGGCGCCCGAGTTCGCTCTTCCCGACGCGGAGGGCCGGACGGTGCGGTCGGCGGAACTTCTGGCCAGGGGGCCGCTGGTCATCAGTTTCTTCCGCGGTTCCTGGTGCCCTTATTGCAGTCTCGAATTGCAGGCGTTTCAGGAAGCGCTGTCCGATATCCGCTCAATGGGCGCCGCTCTGGTAGCCATCTCTCCCCAGGTGCCCGGCAAGTCGCTGGAGACAAAAACGACATGCAACCTGGATTTTGAAATGTTGAGCGACGCCGGCAACGGGGCGGCAAAACAATTCGGGCTCGTCTTTCAAGTGCCCGAGAACCTGCGGCCGCTTTACAAAAGTTTCGGCATCGACTTGCCGGAATACAACGGCGAGGCAAGCTTTGAGTTGCCCCTTGCCGCGACGTATGTGGTGGATTCCGCCGGAATGATCCGCAAGGCCTTTGTCGATGCGGATTACAGCAAGCGGCTGGACCCCGCTGACGTTGTCGAGGTTTTGAAGACTTTACAAGTGCGCCATTGATCGGACGCCGGGATGCCGGGAATTTCAAACTCCGCGTGGAAAATGGAAAACAAATGTGAAAACCGGATTGTTCGGTCTTTCATCTTGCGGCTGATGATGGCTTTGTTCCTTTCTCCAGTGTCCGATATCGGGAGTGGCGCGGCGGCTCACGAGTTGTCCGGCTTTGTTGAGGGGCAGGCGCGGTTGTTCGCCAACAGCGCAACGCATCTCGGCCAGGCGGACCAAACGGTGTCCCTGGCCGCTCAGCCGGAGTATTTTCACGAATGGGAAGACGGGAACAGTTTTACCTTTGTGCCTTTTTACCGCCTGGACAGGGCGGATTCCGAGAGAACGCATTTCGACCTGCGCGAGCTTACTTTTTTGTATCTGCATGATGATTTCGAGCTTCGTCTTGGAGTGCGAAGAGAGTTCTGGGGGGTGACCGAAGTGCTCCACCTGGTCAACGTCATCAACCAGGTCGATTTTATCGAAAATATAGACTTCGAGGATTTTTTGGGCCAGCCCATGGCCAATTTATCCATCGCGCGCGATTGGGGCACCCTCGACCTGTTTTACCTGCCCTTTTTTCGGGAACGCACCTTTCCCGGCCGGAGCGGACGCCTGCGTAGCTCCCTGGTGGTCGATACCGACCGCGCCGCGTTCGAGAGTTCCCAGGGAAAGTGGCATCCGGATTGGACCATTCGTTACAGCCATACCATCGGCGAGTGGGACGTGGGCATATATCATTTTAACGGGACGGGACGCGAACCGACCCTGTTGCCCGGAAAGGACGACGAAGGCAATCCGGTACTGATTCCTTTTTACGAGCAGATCAATCAGACCGGACTGGATGTGTCCTATGTAGCGGGGGACTGGCTGTGGAAGCTGGAAGCCTTACAGCGTTTTGGACAGGGAAAGCGCTTCGTGGCGTGGACGGGAGGTTTTGAATACACGTTCACCGGCATCATGGAAACCCCCATGGACCTGGGGGTGCTCGCCGAATGGATGTACGATGAGCGCGGCAAAAAAGCGTTCACCCCTTTCGACAATGACATTGCCTATGGATTGCGCCTGGCCTTCAATGATGTTGACAGCACGGAGTTGTTGTTCGGTTGGGTTCAGGACGTGGCAAGCAGTGCGCGCTTCCTGTTTCTGGAAGCCAGTCGCCGGTTTGGCGATCACTGGAAAACCACTCTGGAAATACGCACTTTTTTCAGTCAGCCCGCGGACGACACTTTTTTCTCGTTGCGTAACGATGATTTGATGCAGTTGGAACTGGCCTATTTTTTTTGAGACCTTTGCATCGCCCGAGATTCTTCGCCGCCCCGGCGTCATCGCGAGCCGCGACCAGCGGCGTGGCGATCCAGCCGGGCCACGCCCGGCCGGAATCAGTTGGTTTTTCCCCGGTTGAATCGGATGAGCAGGCGCGTGACGATGCGGTTGTTTTGGATATGCTCTTGCAGAATTTCCTCGACGTCGTCCTTGTTGCGTGGGCTGTACCAGGTGTCGTCCGGATAGACGACCAGCGTAGGGCCATGGGCGCAAGCGTCCAGGCAACCGGCTTTGTTGACCCGCACCTTGCCCTTGAGGCCCATTTCGTGGACGCGCATTTTGGCATGGTCCAACAGTTCCGCGGACCCCTTGGAGGAACAGCAACCCTTGCGGTTGCCGGCGGCGCGTTCGTTGACGCAGAAGAACAAGTGTTTGTCGAATCGGGACATGACGGGGACCGGCGAGTAAAAATGTTTTACTAAGCGTCGTGTTTGGGCAGTTTGTGGGAATGGGTTTCGCCGTACTCCTGGAATTTGCCGAAATTGATATAGCACCGCTCGCAACTGTCGGGGAAGACGGTGATAATGACTCCGGACTTGATTCGCGAGGCCAGGTCCAGCGCGGCTTTCATGGCGGCGGCGGAGGATTGCCCGACCAGAATGCCTTCTTCCTTTTCCAGGGTCGAGACCATGTCGTAGCTGTCTTCGGTGGAAACGCTGATTTTGCCGTCAAGAATGGATTCGTCGTAAATCCCCGGCACGATGGAGCTGGCCATGTGTTTCAGACCTTCAATGCCATGGAGGTCCTCGGCGGGTTCCACGGCGTAGCACAGGATGTCCGGGTTGAACTCGTGCAGGCCGCGGGTGGTTCCCATGATGGTTCCGCCGGTGCCGATGCCGGCGAGAAAATGGGTGACGCGGCCCTGGGTCTGTTTCCAGATTTCCCTGGAGGTGGTTTCCAGATGGGCTTGCCAGTTGGCGGGGTTGTTGTATTGATCCGGCATGAAATAAATGTCCGGATTTTCCTCGTAGATTTTATGTGCCAGTCGAATGGCGCCGTCGGAGCCCTCAAAGGGGCTGGAGGTGATGATTTCGGCGCCGTAAAAATCCGCCATAAGGCCCTTGCGCTCGTTGCAGACGTTCGCCGGCATGACGAGTTTCACTTTGTACCCCTTGACCTTGCCGATCAGGGCGTAGGCGATGCCGGTGTTGCCGGAAGTGGAGTCGAGGATGATTTTGTCCTTGGTGAGCTTGCCGGATTTTTCTCCTTCCTCGATCATTTTCAGGGCGGGCCGGGATTTCACGGAGCCGCCGGCATTGCGCCATTCCGCCTTGGCGTGGATTTCAACATCTTTGAATTCCCGGCCCAGGTTTTTTATGCGGATCAACGGCGTGTTTCCGATATCTTTCAATATGGAGTTATCGGTGATCAGGGGACAGGCTGGGAGGAGGTCTTCTGCTTGGACGACAGGTTTGTTCATTGTCGGGCGTTCGTTCGAAATTTGTTTCAAGGGAAAATTAACGTATCTACTTGATTATAACCAAGTATTTCAAATGCGGCTGAAAAAAATGGTTTGCTGGACCAGGGCCGGCCGTGCTTATCGGGAAACCCCGCAAAATTGCTCGTAATCCACCAGTTCCGTGATTGTTGGGTGTTCACTGCATACAGGGCAGTTGACATCCCGCTTTAGCTTCAGGGTGCGAAATGAGGTTTGCAGGGCGTCGTAAATCAGCAGGCGGCCGATGAGCGGCTTGCCAATGCCCAGAATCAATTTCAGGGTTTCAACCACTTGCAGGTTGCCGATGATTCCGGGAAGGACTCCCAGAACGCCGCCTTCCTGACAATTGGGCACCAGCCCGGGCGGGGGAGGGGCCGGGTAAAGGCAACGGTAACACGGCCCTTCCTTGGGCTTGAAAACGGAAACCTGACCCTCAAACCGAAACATACTGCCATGGATGTTGGGTTTCCCCTTCATGACGCACGCATCGTTGATCAGGTAGCGAGTGGGAAAGTTGTCGGTGCCGTCGAGCACGTAATCGAAATCCTCGATGATTTGCAGAATATTTTGCGCGTTCAGTTGTTCATCGAACAGGGTCACCCGGACATCCGGGTTGAGGGCCTGAATCGTTTGTTTGGCGGAGTCGGTTTTTCGCATACCGATGCGCGACGTGGTGTGAAGAATCTGCCGTTGCAAATTGCTGAGGTCCACCACGTCGAAATCGACGATGCCGAGGCATCCGACGCCGGCGGCGGCAAGATACAGGGCGGCGGGGCTACCCAGCCCGCCCGCGCCGATGAGGAGCACTTTGGCGTCCAGCATCTTTTTTTGTCCGATGCCGCCCACTTCGGGCAGAATAATATGGCGGCTGTAGCGTTCGATCTGTTCGTCGGTGAAATCGGTCATGGGTTTCGGCCGCCGGCTATGGCGGGAATAATGGAAATTTCATCGCCCGCCTTGACTTCGGTATTCTCGCCCTGCATAAAGCGGATGTCCTCTTCATTCAGGTAAATGTTGATGAATCTTCTGGGGGCGCCGTTTTCCTCGCAGATTCTTTCCTTGATTCCGGCAAACTGGCTCTCCAGGTTGTCGAGAATTTCGGCGATGGTTTTCCCCTCCGCGGAAACTTCGCTTTGATTGTCGGTTAATTTCAGCAGAGGGGAGGGAATTCTGACGGTTACGGTCATCGTTTGCTGTCTCCTTTAGACCATTAAACTGTTGGACAAAATTTCTTCAAAACTGTTAAGGCGCGGTTCGATCAAAACCGGTTCGGCGAAGGAGCCATCCAGCGCTTCCTGGGTTTTGAGGCCGTTGCCGGTAATGCAGATCACGGTCAACTCGTCGGGCTTGATGCGGCCCTGCTGGACCAGTTTTTGAGTCACGCCGACCACCACGCCGCCGGCGGTTTCCGTGAAAATTCCCTCGGTTTCCGCCAGGAGCATCATGGACTTGACGATTTCTTCGTCGCTGACGTCTTCGCCGTATCCGCCGCTTTGGTTGGCGATTTTTATGCCGTAAAAGCCGTCCGCGGGATTGCCGATGGCTATGGATTTGGCGATGGTGTGGGGTTTGACGGGTTTGAAAAAATCGGCGCCGTTTTTGATCGCCGTTGTCACGGGGGCGCACCCGCTGGCCTGGGCGGCGAATATTTTTGTTTGCACTTTGTCGATCAGTTCCAGGTTGTTAAACTCCTGAAAGGCTTTCCAGATTTTGGTGATCAGCGAGCTTCCCGCCACGGGGACGACGACGTTGTCCGGAGCTTTCCAACCCAGTTGCTCGGCGATTTCGTAACCGTAGGACTTGGAGCCGTCGCCATAGTAGGGACGGATATTGATATTCACGAAGGCCCATTTGTGTCTGCCGGCGATCTCACTGCACAATCGGTTGACATCGTCGTAATTGCCGCGAACGCGGATCAGTTGCGTGCCGTAAACGAGGGTAGCAAGGATTTTCCCCGCTTCCAGGCCGTCGGGGATGAAGATATAGCTTTTCAAGCCGGCTTCCGCCGAGTGGGCCGCCACCGAATTGGCCAGATTGCCGGTTGAGGCGCAGGACACCGTGTCGAACCCGAACTCAAGAGCCTTGGAGATGGCGACGCAAACCACCCGGTCCTTGAAAGAAAATGTGGGGTGGTTGACGGAATCGTTCTTGATGTAAAGGTTGTTCAGTCCGAGGGCCTTGCCCAGGTTTTTGGCTTTGATCAGCGGGGTGAAGCCGACGTGATGGCCGACCTTGGGTTCCTCGTCAATAGGCAACAGCGCCTTGTACCGCCACATGGAACAGGGGCCGGCCAGGATGGATTTCCGGCTGACGACCTTTTTTATTTTTTCGTAATCGTAATCGACTTCCAACGGTCCAAAACAATATTCGCAGACATGAATCGGCAGTTTGTCGTAATTTCTGCCGCATTCTTTACACCGCAAACCTTTTACGTATCCCATCGCAGATTGACTTCCCAAAAGATTAAGGATTAAAAATATTGGTGAAAACTGAAATATCTTTCTCCGGTGTCGGGCAGGATAACGACGACATTTTTTCCCGGCCCCATTTCCTGGGCGAGCCGATGCGCGGCGCAACATGCGGCGCCGGCGGAAATGCCCACGAAGAGGCCTTCTTCCTTGGCCAGCCGTTGGGAAAATTTGAAGGCATCCTCGTCTGAAATCGGCCGGATATCGTCGACGATATCCATATTCAGAACCTTGGGTTTGAACCCGGCGCCGATGCCCTGGATTTTATGGGGTCCGGGCGGATTCCCGGACAGCACGGCGGAGGTGGACGGTTCGACTCCAACGATTTTAACTTCGGCGAAATGTTGTTTCAAGACTTCCCCGACTCCGGTGATCGTGCCGCCGGTGCCGATGCCGGCGACGAAGGCATGGAGAGGCGCGTCCTGCATGGCTTCGACAATTTCCGGCCCGGTGGTTTTGCGATGCACTTCCGGGTTGGCGGGGTTGTTGAATTGTTGCGGCATGAAGTAATCCGGATGGGCCGCCATTAACTCCTCGGCCCGCTCGATGGTACCCTGCATGCCAAATTCCGCGCGGCTCAATTCCGTTTTGGCTCCAAAGCTTTCCAGAATCATCCTGCGTTCCGCGCTCATGTTTTCCGACATGACGAGGATGACGTCATAGCCCTTGACCGCTCCCACCAATGCCAGGCCAATCCCGGTATTTCCGCTTGTGGGTTCAATGATCGTCGCGCCGGGTTTGAGAAGTCCCGCTTTCTCGGCGCTTTCAATCATGGACAGGGCGATGCGGTCCTTAACGCTTCCCCCTGGATTGAAGAACTCCAGTTTCGCGTAAATGTTCGATCCGTTGGAAGGGGCGACTTTGTTCAGTTTAACCAAAGGCGTGGAGCCGATCAACTCCAAACTATTCCTGGCTTTGGATTTGAGTTTGTCCAGCAGTGTCATATCGGTGTTTCCTTGTGGGAGTGGAGCCCTTCAAGCAAGGCAAAGATATAAATTATAAAAGCACCCTCCGGACAAAGTCAACAAGGGTCTCCGGGGATAGCGGGTTTTCGGCAGATGGCGCCTTTTGGCGCGGCGCCGTGGATTGCCGTTTCCGTCTTGCCCCAGGGCTTGCGTACGGGACTTGGGAATCAGGTTAACTGTTGTTCAAGTGAAATTCTTTTTTTAAATTGAAAAGCCGGTTCTTGATCTGGCTGGTGGCGGTGTCTGCGTCGTAAATAGTGTTGATGACGTGAGGCGCAATGAAAATCATCAGTTCCGTTTTGTTTTTGGAGTTGTTTTGGGAACGGAACAATCTGCCGAAAAACGGCAGGTTCTTCAAACCCGGAATGCCGCTGTTGGCTTCATTTGTGAGCGTTTGCATCAACCCTCCCATCACGAGAACCTGGTTGTCCTTGACCACGACTTCCGTGTTGATCGTACGAATATTAAATGAAGTGGTGCCTTGAATGACCGGACCGGGCTTGCTGATTTCCTGATTGACTTTCAAGTTGACGAAATTCTCCGAATTGATTTTGGGCTCAATACTCAGCTTGATGCCGACACTGCGGAACTGGATGGTGGACTGGGTCAGCGGCTGGCCGGCGGTTGGCGTGGTTATGGTGGTGCTTTGGATGGGAATTTCATCCGTGATGGAAATGTTGGCTTTTTTGTTGTTGGAGGTGATCAGGATCGGATTGGAAAGCACATTGGCCTTGGAGTCCGAGGCGAAGGCTTGCAACAACGCTTTCAGCTTGTTGGCATTGCCGAGGAAGAAGCTGAATCCGGGATTGGCGAAAAGCGAGGTTGCGGACCCCAGGCTGGGGCCCAGGCCGGCGCCGCTTCCCGTGTCCGAGCCGGTGGCGAAATTGGCATTGTCCACCTTTCCCTCCAGAGCCCATTCCAGCCCCGATTTAACCTGTTTGTCGATGGTCAGGTCCAGGATCAGTACCTCGATGAAAACCTGCTTGGGCATGAGGTCCAACTTTTTGAGCAACTCCAAAATGGGCGGATAATTTTTGGGGTTGGTGCGGATGATCAGGGAATTGGTATCCTTGTCGGCAATGATGGTGAGTTCGCCTTTCAGTTTTTCTTCCAGGCCCCCCGTTACTTTGAGCGTAGGCCGCCTTTTTTTTGTTTGGGTCTTGGGTTTTCCCGCCGTCTTGGCTTTTGTGGAGGTCTTCGCGGTTTCCGGTTTTTTCCTCAAAAGCTTCCTGGCGCGGGAGGCCTTTACCGGTTTTTCTTTCTTCTTGAATATGGCATTCAACAGCGCCGCCAACTTGTCCGCTTCCCCGTTTTGGACGTAATAAACAAAAGTGCTGACCTGGCTTTCGGCGATCGGCTTGTCCAGCTTGTTGATCCAGAACTCGATGGTCGGCAGGATGGATTTGAAAGCGTTGACGACCAGGATGGAATTTAACCGGGACAGGGGAAGAAAGTTGAGCGATTCGCCGATGGCATCCTCAAACCCCAGGGTCGAGAAAATTTCACTGAGCTCGTTGGCCACAAGATCCGCGTCCGTGTGTTTGATGGTGTACAGTTCGATGTCCGAGGAGGCGAGCTTGTCGATGTCCAGAGCCTCCACCACTTTAAGAATTCTTTTGATGTTGGAGCCGAGCTCGATCATCATCAGATTGTTGGTCTCGGGAATCTCGATGAAGCTGGCATTGGTGGTCAAAAGCGGAGCGATGATTTTTTTCATCGATTCCACGGAAATATGCCTGAGTGGAATGATCTCGATGACCAACCTTTCGTTGGGCGGGACTTTGGCGTCGATGCCATAGTAAATGCTGAGAGGTTTTTTGACCGCGTTGGCAACCGGCAAAAAGCGATAAAAATTGCCGCTTTTAACGACGGTGATATTGTGCAGGGCCAGGATTTGCTCCAAAACGGAGTACAGGTCCTCGACCGGAATTTTGTTGAAGGTTTGCAAAGTGACCTTGCCGCTGACGTTCCCTTCAATGATGTAGTCGATTTTCAAGAGTTCGCTGAAGGTGGTGATGACATCGTTGATGTCGGTATCCTCGAAGTTCAGGGTGATGTGCTTGGCTTTAACCAGTTCGGGGGGCAGGGGAGGCGTGGGGTTGATGATGGTTTGCAGTTTCGACAGGGATGTCTTTTGTTTCTTGTGAATGGTTTCCTTTTCTATATTTATGTTATTGGCTACGTGGATGGTGGAGAACATGCTGGACAGGAAATATTTTTTTCCGTTTCTGTCCTGCACCAGGTACCAGGCTTGCCCTTCGCGGGGGCTGTGGGTGATCCGCAACAGCTTAAAGGAATTCCCCTTGCGGGCGACGCCAACTTTCTTGAACCGGGTCCCGGGTCCTTTCCGCAATGTGGTTTCCATGGCGGTGACCACTACGGTTTTGACCTTGGGGGCCGGAGGGATTTTTCTTAAGGTTTTAAGCTCCTCTTCAATGCCCTTGGCCTGGTATTGCTCCTGAGTGGAGGGGATTTTTTTTTCCGAAGGAACCCGGTCGGGAAACTTCATACTTTCGATTTGATCTTTTGAAAATTGGGTTTTCAGGCGTTCCACGGCGCTTGGCTTGTGGGACATGCAAGCCGAACTCAGGATCAAGCTCGAAACGGCTAGAATAAGAAATGATTTTTTCATGTCTTTTTTGTGTTGCTCTTTTCCCGTTCACGAATAAAACCCAAAATCGATAATCGGGTTTGCAGTTCTTCCGGATCGGTTTTGTTGACCCGCCGTATGGCGGCCTCGTCAATCACCAAAAATTTTTCATGGTTTTCGATCAAATAAATAAACTGAATGAGGTTGTTTAAAGTGGAACGAACATTGATCTCAACCGGAACCGCGAGGAGGTGTCCGGTAAACTGGGATTTTTTTATTCGGGCGCTCTCGATATTTACGGAAGTCCGCTGAGCATAGTTCTCCAGGACTTTTTGCAGGCTTGCCGCGGCCAGCGCCGGTTTTTTCTTTCCCAGGAATTTGCGGTTCAGATCGGCCTGGATGGCTTTGGCCGCCTCGCGCTTCTGATTATAATAAGCCTTCTGGTTCAGAATTTCCCGGTATTTTTTTATAAAGAAGATTTTATTGTGGATTTGTTCGTTGATATTTTTCTGTTTCAGGTAAATCGGTTGTACTCCAAACACAAAAAGGAGGTAGGCAACGACGCAGACGCCTCCGAGAATTAAAGCGCGTTTGTCTTTTTGGCTCAGATTCTTGATCATTGCCGAGCCTCCACCGTGGAACGGATGGTAAATTTTTCCCCATTGCCCTGGGTGACGATACTGCCGTTGAACGCGGTGTCCTTGAAATAAGGCGAACTTTCCAGAATCGGGATCAGCTTGGAGGCCGAAGCGGACAAGCCCTTGATCTCCATCTTGTCCTTGGAAAAGGAAATGTCCGTCAGCCAGGTATCCTTGGGAATGATTGTGCTCAGCTCCTGGAGTACCGGCAATTTGGGGGGTGATTGTTTATCAATGTTGGCGAAAAGATCGACAAATTGCATCAGGGCGTCATATTCCAGGTCGATTTTCTCCAGACCCACCACTTGCGACCTGGCTTCTTTCAATTGGTCTTTAAGGTTGTTCAACGTTAAGTTGTTGTGAACGATTTTCACCACGAGCAAACCCACGAGCAACAAGGCGACGATGACGGAAAAGGCCAACGTGGTTTTCAGGTTGAACTTGCTTTTCTTGGGACGCAACGTCCGCGGCAGAATGTTGATTTCCGCCCAGTTGCTTCTTAATTTCCTTAGCCCCAGGCTCAAGGAGGTGCCCATCAGGGAGGGCACGAAGTTTGGGGAAATGGTCTGGTTTTTATCGTAAGGCGGGGCAACGGTTTTGGCGGTTACGCCGGTCTGTTGCTCCAGGTATTCGGCCAGGGGTTCCGCGTAATAGCCTCCACCGAAGAGGTAGATTTTTTCGACCGGTTCGTCGGGGGCGATGCTGTTGCAGGAAGACAGGCAGGTTTGTATTTCGTCAATGATGATCCGTCCCAACTTCTCGGACGATTTCTTGAAATGTTCCGGGGGGTAGTCATCGCGGAAGTATGAGGCAAGAAACTCCGCGTCCTGAATGGGAACATTCCTGGACGTTTCGATAACTCCTTCCTTGAGAATGCTGATATCCATGCCGGTTGAACCAAGGTCGATGACCGTGGCGATGCGTTCCTTCACTCCGCCGTTGGATTGGATTAAATTCAGGTTGGAAAACGTGGAAACGTCCATGATCGAAGGTTTGAGGTCAATCTTTTTGATCAGGTCCAGATAGTAATCGGCCACCTCCCGTTTGACGGCGGATAAAACGATGTGGAACTGGTTTTTTGCTTTTTCGGTTGCGAGATAGGAAAAATATAAGCTGTCCACGCTGACGGCGCAGTGCTTCTCCAGCTCAAACTTGATCATGGCGTCGATGGATTTTCTGTCCGGCGCGGGCAGGTCAAAGGTTTTGAAGGTGATGAGGTTGCGCGGCAGACTGAGAATCACATTGTTGGGCGCATGGGGATAGCGCATAAGGAAACGGTTGATTTCCTCCAGAAAAAATTTCTCGGCCTTTTCGGCGGACTCGTCATTCCCCCTTAAAGGTTGAATCTTGAAAAAACGGGAACCCAGCGTATGAATGGAACGCAACTGTTTTCCCAGAAGCGTTATCGCCACCGATTCTTCCCGGATATCCAAACCGAGGGATTTGTCGAGATAAAAGGGTTTCATGACTCCACCGCGTTGTCGTTCCAATAGCGTATTAACAATTTGGATTGCTCCGAGTTGCCGAATTTCTGGACGATGGCAATAATGGTATGTCTTGTCCGACTGCCATTGATTTTCCCCGTGCATTCGATTTTGAAATGGCTTGACAGGGAGTCGTTGTAAAAACCTTTTTCTGCCCTTTGCGCCAGAATATCCTCGACTTTGACCTCATCGAAATAAACGGGGAGAATAGCCGGGTCGGCGGTATTGGGGTTGAACGACAACACGTTTTGTGCGGTGAAAAATTTGTCGAGCCCCAGGTAAGTTTGACGGGAGCCGTCACCGATTTCATCTTCCGGCGTGCCATAAAGGATTTCTTCCGTTATGCCACGCACTTTGAGAAGCTCGCTCAGACTGTCGAAAAAATCGTTCTTGGCGGAATAAGGGGGGGTCAGGTTCTGGTAATAGTCGTTTTCCGCCCCGTTGAGCTTATGGTCGCTGTCCTTGTCGATCCAGTCCAGTATGGAATCGGCGATAACATCTCTTTCTTCGCCAATCTCGATTCCGGAGGCGGCGAGAATCTTGACCAGGGTTTCCCTGGAAACCTTGTTGATATTGATTTTACCGTTTTCATCCGTGATCTTGTAGGAAATCGTTCCGGCGCCCAGGGGAATTTCGGTGCGGTTGACGATATCGAAATCCGTGTTTTCCTCATCCTGGAATTTTTGGGTTTCCTGGTTCCGGGGGCTTGGCGAAATCTTGGGTTTGCCGAAAATGAACCCATGTTCATTGTGAATCGAATGAAATCGCGCATTTTGCAAAATCTCCGCGAACGCCAGGTTGATTCCCGCCTTGGCGAGAAAATAGCTTTCGACGTCCTCTTTGTAATTTCTGGTGGTGTTGACCTCGGTTCGCATGGAAAAAGCGAATTCCGTGGCCAGACCGGTCAGCAAGACCAGAATCCATAATACCACCATGAGGGCGATTCCCTTTTGATTCTTTTTAAGTCGTTTCATTTTTGTCTGTTTTCTTTTCTTCCTCATCCTCAATCGGCGGCCGGGAGAACTCGATCCCCGAGTTCAAGGGAATCAGCATCGGCGGCAAATAAACGATTTCGGGTTCCCTGACGTTTGACGAGACGACGGGTTGTTTCAGGCCGATAGAAACCTCTATGGCCCGGGGCAAACTGATCGTGTTTTCGGGTTTGGGTGTGTCGGTTTTTTCGTCTTTTACAAAAAACGGATTCTGGGTCTCCTTATCCGGTTCGATGATTATCGTATCGACCCATTCCGTCTTGTACTTTATCGAGGGATCTTCCTGTTGCTCAAGTTCTTCGGGGGGGATGGGGGTCATTTTGAGATAACGAAACCCCAGATGGTTCACTTCGTTAGCCAGCATAATGTAGTGGACGCCCGGCGAATCGGATTGAACCTCCATAAACGCTTCTTCGCTGTCCAAGTCCCGCTCCATCATAATAATGCCTGTTTCGCGGGTTTCCGGATGAGCGCCGAGGTAAAACCGGACTTCGTGGATCCATGGAGGATTTTTGACCATCGACAATGTGTTGGCAAACGTGATGATGCGGATGGAGTCGGGCAAGCCTTCGAAAGCAAGATACTTGGGCGGCTCCTGTTTGTTTTTCTGTTCTTCAAAAAATAATTCTTCTGTTTTCTCTTTGATGAAAAGAGGATGAAGCGATTTGATATTTTGGGAAATTTGCTCGCCAATGAACCGGAGCCGCTGATAAGTGTCGGCTTTTTGTTCTCCGAGTTCCCTGGTGGAGATGCCGAGCCGCATTCCTCCCAGGGCAATGCCGATGATAACGGCGATCATGGTTATGGATATAATCAACTCCAGCAGAGTAAAACCGTGCGGATTTTTAAGTCTCTTCATGGCCTCCCCCCCGATCGTAGTCCGGAAATATCGACCGGCGGTATATTCAACTGGAATCCGCTGATCTCCACGGGAGCGGTTGCCTGGCCGGAAATGTTGGCGCTGGGGCTTTCCGCGGGTGGCGGCGGTGGCGGGTTTTCCGTGTCCGCGCCGGACAGGGATACCTTGCCCGCCCCGCCGATGACGTTGCCGTAAATACCCGATTTGTTCAATCCCAACAGCGTCGTGTCGGCGGAGGGATAAGTGGTGCCGAGGGTGCGGAGGGTTGCCAGCGTCACATCCCTTTCCTTGCCAAACTGGTTCCAGAAAACCTGCACGTTTATTTTCAAAACCCGGATGTTGGCCTCTTCGTCGTTCAACGGTGTTTCGTAGGGCTCGATGCTCAAATTCCAGCCGTAATCTTCTTCGTCCTTGAATCGCCCGGAAAATTCCTCCGTGGCGAAATCCGCCAATTCCAGTTCGTTGATCTTGTGGCTTGCCAGGGTGATTCCCTTGAGATAGTCCCGGGACATGCCGATAGAGCGAATACTCCCGGAAAACAGTTGCAGAACGGTGGCGAAGCCCACGGCCATGATGGCCAGGGCGACGATAACCTCCAGCAAGGAGAATCCCTGTTCATCAAGTCTCTTGGTCGACATGGGGTTTTCCCGTTACGCTATCCAAAGTGATGAAAAATGATTTGCCGGATGGGTCCTTGCTTTCAATGGAAATGGAACCGCCGCTGGAGTTTCCCTGCGGGTAAAAAATAATAAAAAATGTGCCGCTGACAATGGTTTCTTCCTTATCCGAAAAACGGATGACCTGGACTCCCGGGTCCAATTCCCTGACGATTCGGGGTTCTTCCGTTTCCAGGTCCGTCAGCCAATACTTGTTGTTGTCCATATTGATGTTGAAAGCAAACGGCGTTTTCTGGGTGATGGCCAGGCTTCTTGCGTAACGGAGGGATGTGGCAAGTTCGCGCACCGAGGATTGGCTCTTGATCCGTTCGAGCGTGGATACTAAAAAAGGAGTTGTCAGGCCCGCCATCAAACCGACCAGAAACAGAACCAAAATAAGTTCCAGCAGGGAAAACGCGCGTTTGTCGAAACCGTGGAATAAAAACTTACTCAAGGTTTTTCCAATTGACGATGTCCTTGTCGTTGCCCTCTCCTCCTTCGGCGTTGTCGGCTCCATAGGACAATAAATCGTAGTCTCCGTGGATGCCGGGTGATTTATAAACATAGTCGTTTCCAAAGGGGTCCTTTGGGATTTCTTTCTTGAGATAGGGTTCGATAGCCTCCAGCCCTTCGGAGGTGGTGGGGAATTTGTGGTTTTCCAGGCGGTAGAGGTCCAGCGCCTGGCTCAGCAGTTCAATTTGCGCCTGGGCATCCTTTTGCCGGGCCTTGTCCACGTGACCGAATAATTTCGGCCCGACAAGGGAAGCCAGCAAGCCGATGATCACCATCACCACGAGCAGTTCAATCAAGGTAAAACCGTTGGCTTGCAAACGCCCAAGTCCTGTCCGAATTTTTTGATGTTTCATGGTCTCCGACCTTAAAACCGGTTAATCAAAGTGGAACGTCGTTGATGCTGAAAACAGCCATCAACATGGAAATTACAATGAAACCCACTGCCGCGCCCATGATGAGGATCATGAGGGGTTCGATGAGTGAGATCAGGCTTTTGATGGCGCGCGCCACCTCTTTATCGTAATTGTCGGCTATTTTGGTTAACATTTCTTCCAGGGTCCCCGTTTCTTCGCCGACGGTGATCATGTGAACGGCCATCGGCGGGAAAAGGTCGGCTTTCTGGAGCGGGGTCGAAATTCCTTTGCCTCCCTTCAGGCCTTTATGGAGGCTGTCCATGGAAGCCGCGATGACGCTGTTGCCCAGAATGGACTGCACGACGGAGAGCGATTGCAGAATGGGCACGCCGCTGTTCAACAGCGCGGCCATGGTGCGGCTGAACCGGGAGACCTCGATTTTTTGAACCAGAGCGCCGAACAGGGGGAGCTTTAACAGCAAGCTGTCCCAGCGGTGTTTTCCCGCCTCCGTTTTCAGGTACCGGCTCAACGAAACGATTCCTCCGACAAGAAGCAGGATAAGCGCCCACCAGTACTTTCCGATAAAGTCGCTTGTCGCAAGGAGGAGCATTGTGGGAAGCGGGAGCCCTTGATCCAGGTCGGAGAAAATAACGGCAAACTTTGGAATCACCACCGTCATCAGCACCACGATTGCCGCTCCGCCCACCAGCGTCAAAAGAATAGGATACACCAGCGCCGATCGAATATTGTTTTTCAACTCCTCGCTACTTTCCAGAAAATCCGACAGCCGCAAAAGAACGGGGCCGAGAATGCCTCCGGTTTCCCCCGCCCGGATCATGTTGAGGTAGAGCTTGGAAAATATGTTCGGGTAACGGTTCAACGCATCGGCGAAAGTGCTCCCCGAGTGCACCCGCTTTTGGATGTCGGTCAGGGTGGAGCGGATGGCTTCCCCGTCGGCCAGTTTCACCAGCACGGAAAGGCTTTTGTCCAGAGTCAAGCCGGAAGATACCAGCGTGGCCAATTGCTGAGTGAATGCCAGCAATTGCTTGTGCGAGATTTTCGGGAAAAGCCGGAAACCGGAAAAATCCAGGTTAAGAGAAAAACCGTTTTTGATTTTTTGTTCCGAAACCTGAATGGGAAAATAATTCAGGCCGCGCACCTTTTGAATCGCCAGGCGGTAATCCGGCGCGTCGATATTGCCTTCAATGACCTTCCCGGTCCGGTCCGTGGCCTGGTAAAAATAAACAGTCATGATTTGTCCGGTTGCGTAACGAGGGAACTTTCCATTTTGGCAAGGATAAAACTGTTATTATAACTCATTATTCAAGGTAACGCGGAGAACTTCCTCGGCGGTGGTTTCTCCTTGTAGCACCTTTCTCCAGCCGTCCTCGCGCAGAACTCTCATACCGTTTTCCCGTGCCTTGGCGCGGATCACATGAGCGCTGGCTTTGGCGAGGATGAGGTTGTGGATGGCATCGTCGATGATCAGAAGCTCATAGATGCCTTTGCGTCCGCGGTACCCGGTATGACTGCAATGGTCGCACCCCTTGCCGTGGAAGACCTTCAAGTTGTCCGGCGCCATGTCGCCCATTTCCCTGGCGTAGGCGGATTCGAGTTCGATTTCTTCCTTGCAGTGGCGGCAGATGATGCGGACGAGGCGTTGTGCCAAAACCCCCAGCACGGCGGAGGCGATCAGGAAATTTTCGATTCCCATGTCCAGCAGTCGGGTGATGGCTCCGGCGGCGTCGTTGGTATGGATCGTACTGAAAACCATGTGTCCGGTAAGCGCGGCTTGAATGGCGATTGCCGCCGTTTCCGCGTCGCGGATCTCGCCCACCATGATTACGTCCGGGTCTTGGCGCACGATGGCCCGCAGTCCGCCGGCGAAAGACAAGCCGATTTGCGGTTTGACGTGAATTTGATTGACGCCGCGCAATTGGTATTCCACCGGGTCTTCGATGGTGATGATCTTTTTGTCGGGGGTGTTGATCTTTTCCAGGGCGGCGTACAAGGTGGTGGTTTTGCCGCTACCGGTGGGACCGGTGACCAGAAGCTTGCCGTAAGGTTTTTGAATGAGCGCCTGAAATTCCGCCAGTTCCTTTTCGGGAAATCCCAACTGCTGGAGGTTGACCACCACGCCCGCCCGATCCAGGATTCGCATGACCACGCTTTCACCGTACAACGTCGGCAGGGTGGAGACGCGGATGTCGATATCCTTGCCCAGCGTTTTGATCCTGATCCTGCCGTCCTGGGGAAGCCGGCGCTCGGAAATGTCCAGCTTCGCCATGATCTTGATCCGCGACGTGATGGCGGCGAAGAGTTTTTTGGGCGGCGCTTCCAGGTCGTGCAAAACGCCGTCAATGCGATAACGCAGAATGAGATCGTCCGCAAACGGTTCGATGTGGATGTCGCTGGCTCCGCTCTCAATGGCCTGGCTGATGATATGGTTCACCAGTTTGATCACCGGCGCCTCGGAGGCCATGTCGCGAATGTGCTCGGCGCTTTCCGAATCCAGCGCCAGGTTGTCGGCTTCCTCCTCCTCGATATCGTCAATCATTCGGTCCAAGGCCGAACCGCCCTCGCCGTAAAAGGTTTCAATGGCCTCCAGAATGTCTTCCTCACTGCTGAGGGCGGTCTGGATGGGCCGGCCCAGCGAGATTTGCAAATCCTCAATCGAGTTGAAGTCGAACGGGTTAAAAACCGCCAGGGTCAATACGTCATTTTCCAGGCTGAGAGGGAAGACGACTTTCTCTTTCATAAAGGCGGCGGAAATTTCCAGGTCGGGAACGGGCAGATTGTCGCGCGGGTAGTCCTTCAGTTTCAGGTAAGGCTTGTCAAGCTCTTGCGCCAGGGTCTCGAGCAGGGTATTGCTGTGTATGTAACCGTGCTCCACCAGAGTTTTCCCGAGAAACTTGCCGTTTTGAAAGTCGTTGGTTTTAACTTCCTCCAGGGCCTTCGGGGAAATCTTGTTGTGGGTCAGAAGGATTTTTTCAACTGGATCGATTTTTTTTAACATGACAAACAGTAAATTATCGTCCTGAAATATGCGGTTTGGTTTGCCGCGGCTTGGTCCGTGCTCCGGAAATGGCCGCCGGAGGAGGCGTCGCCGCCGGTTGCGGATTGCCGGATATATGCGGCTTGGCCCGTGTCACTGCCGTCCGGGCCCGTATCGCCGCGGGCGTTGGAACCGGCGCCGGTTTTGGGGCGCCGCCGGGTTTGGGCGGCTTGTAGAACAACCGGTTGCCGGCCCGCTCTATCGGCGTGGGAGAACCGCGCTTCTTCAGTTTGACGATCAGCTGGTTTCCGTTTTTATGGCTCAAAATAACCGTGTTTTGCTCGATGGCTGTTATCTGATAATCACCGATATAATCCCCGGGACGGTAGCCCTTTTTTTTGATGGCTTTTTTCTCGATGGACATTCCGTCGTTATGCACGGAATAATGGCCTTCCAGAACGGCGATTCGGGTCCCCTCCAGCAACAAGATGCCTTTCACGGTTATTTCCGGAGGCGGCAGGGCCGGCGCGGATGCCGCCGCCACAACGACCGGTTGCTCCGTTTTGAATTCAACCCGCTCTTTGCGAAAAAGATTTTTCCCGGTAATCCGGGACACGATGGACGCGGGATACGTCTTGCGCTTGGTGGAAAACTTCTGCAAACTTTTTGGAGCGCCGGATACCGGAGTTCCTTCAATGCGGGATTGACTCGCCGGGTCCGTCCAAACTTTCAGGATCATGACGACAAGGCTTCCTGCAGTGAAAATCAAAAACAAATTCAGGACGGATAATTTTTTGTCCACGGGCTCTCGAAAAAACAATGTATTCCTTTATAACCTAATGAATTTATTGAGGTTTGTCAAGGCATCCTTTTTGCCGTTCAGACCTTTGCATAAGGGCGTTTGTTTGATTGTCATTGCGAGGCGGTAGCCGAAGCAATCCAGAAAGGACCCATGCCTACCGGGCGTGGCCCGGCTGGATCGCCACGCCGCCGGTGGCGGCTCGCGATGACACCGGGTCGGCGAAAAATTTCGGGTTATGCAAAACTCTCTTTGCCAATAAAGCGTTGAGTTTCCCCGATCCGAGAATTATAATCGGTTGACCCGTAAGCGGGCTCTCCCTTGTTTATCAAAGGATTATAATGATCTCCTCAACCGTCTTGAAAGGGCCTGGAATGTTGTTTCAAGAGAAGAACCGGTTTGCCGGGCTGGTGGCGCTGGTACTCCTGTTGCCGTTTTTGGGCTTGCCGGTTTTTGCGGAGACAGCTTCACCCCCCCGCGCCGCCGCCGATCCCATCGGCGCCCTGGAAATCCGATCTTTCGAGAAAGGCGTTACAATTGATGTGACGGAGCGTTCCTTGAAGGACGTTTTGCGGCGCATCCAGAATGACAGCGGCATTCTTTTCGCGGTTCGGGATGAACTGGGGGATATAACGATTACCGCCCGAATTTCCGCGGTCGATTGGACCTCGGCGGTGAAAAAGTTGTTGGAGGATTTTAATAAGGTGGAGCTTTGGGACCGGGGACGGTTGCGCCGCGTCTGGTTGCTGGGAGGCGGAGACTCCGTCGGGCGGTCCATTCAGAAAACGGCCAAAGTATTAGACGAGGCTGATCAGGAGCATAAAAAGAAAAAAATCATCAGGGGAAGAAAATACAAAATATTTCTTTCCGAGGAAGAACTCGGGGAAATCACCAAATTCCCCAGCATCGAGCCCCTGCCGGATTACCTGATTCACGATTCGCGGTATCGGAAGTTTTTGCGACAGTTCGGCCTCGAATCCCTGGACGATTTGAAGGATATGTCGAATACCCTGACCGTGCATCTTGAAGTGCGCCGCCAGTTGCGGGAGCTGGAGGAACGCCGACAACCCGAGGAATAAACCCGCGGCTTGTCGGAAATCAGCATATAGCGGGGCGCTGAAAAAGTCTTTTGAGAGGCATCGGGTTGTCGCCCTGAGCTTGTCGAAGGGTGGCAAGCCTTTTAAATAAGGAGAGATTTGCATAAGTCTTCTTGCTTGATCGTCATTGCGAGGCGGTAGCCGAAGCAATCCAGAAAGGCCCCATTCCTACCGGGCGTGGCCCGGCTGGATCGCCGCGCCGCCGGTGGCGGCTCGCGATGACACACCGGGAAGGAAATCGCCTCAACCTGACTTTCTCAGCGACCTGTTAAGGGAAAAGGTCCAGCTGGGAGATGGCGGGGGCTTCTTCCTCGATCTTCACCGGATACTTGCCGTCGAAGCAGGCCTTGCAGTAGTTGTCTTTGCTGGCGCCGAAGACGGCCATCATTTTTTCCAGGCCGAGGTAGTGCAGGGAATCGGCGGTGGTGAATTTCCGGGTTTGCTCGACCGTTTTGGTGGAAGCGATCAGCTCGTTTTTGTCCGGGGTGTCGATGCCGTAATGGCACGGGAACAGGCTGGGCGGCGAACTGATGCGGACGTGGACTTCCTTGGCGCCGGCTTCGCGCAGGGTTTTGACGATCTTGCGGCTGGTGGTGCCGCGCACGATGGAGTCGTCGATGATCACCACGCGCTTGCCGACCACCAGTTTTTTGACCACGTTCAGTTTGACCCGAACTCCGAAGTGGCGGATTTGCGATTGCGGCTCGATGAAGGTTCGGCCTACGTAATGGTTGCGGATGAGGCCCATTTCAAATGGGATCTTCGCTTCATTTGCGAACCCGAGGGCGGAGATGTTGCCGGAGTCGGGCACGGGGATAACCAGGTCGGCCTCGACCGGCCATTCCTGGGCCAGCGCGCGGCCCATTTCCCTGCGGATGTTGTAAACGTTTTCGTTGAACAACAAACTGTCGGGCCGGGCGAAATAAATGTGCTCAAAAACGCAACTGGTGCGGGGCGCCGGCGGGAAGGGGAAAAACGAACGCAGACCGTCTTTATCAATGCTCAGCACTTCCCCCGGCTGGATTTCGCGCAGGTATTCGGCATGGATCAAGTCGAACACGCAGGTCTCCGAGGCGACGATGTAGGCGTCGTTGAGTTTTCCCAGGCTCAGCGGCCGGAAGCCCCCGGGGTCGCGCGCCGCGATCAGCTGGTTTTCGGTCATCAGCAGGATGGAGAAAGCGCCCTTGACCTGCGACAGGGCATTCGCCACGCTGTCCACGAACGCCGGGCTTGAGTCCTTGGCGATCAGGTGGAGAATGATTTCACTGTCGTTGTTGGACTGGAAGATGGCCCCGGCGGCCTCCAGGTCCTTGCGAATGGAGTCGGCATTGATGAGGTTGCCGTTGTGCGCCAGGGCGAGCGAGCCGCTACGGTATCCGATCAGGCAGGGTTGGGCGTTTTTCAACTTGCTTTCGCCGGTGGTGGAATACCGGTTGTGCCCCATGGCGATGGCGCCCGGCAACTTTTTCAGGCGCTTGGCATCGAAGATATCCGCGACGAGGCCCATGCCGATTTCCGAGTGCACCCGGCTGTTTTCGCCGGCGACGATCCCGGCGCTTTCCTGGCCGCGGTGTTGCAACGCATACAACCCCAGATAAACCAGATTGGCCGCCTCCGGATGCCCGTAAACACCGACTACGCCGCATTCCTCATGAAATTTGTCGTCCATAATTTTCCAGGGGCTCCGCCCAGACTTTTTTTAAGGTGTGAACGTCTTCCTTGATAAACTCCCGGTCGTTGAGGCTGACCGTGAAATGCTTGCCGCCGACCTTGCCGATGACCGTAAAATCGGCTTGCCTGGCTTGGGTCAGTTTCTCAATGGCATCCCTGTTTTCTGGAGGAAAGGAGATAACGATTCGCGACTGGGACTCCCCGAACAAAAGGGCGTCGGCCCGGATTGTAGAATCCAGCCGGATATCCGCGCCCAGCACCCGTTCCCGCCCGGAAACGCAGGATTCCGCCAGCGCTGTCGCCAGTCCTCCCTCGGAACAGTCGTGAGCGGACGCGATGAGGTTCTGGCGGATCAAGTCCCGGCAAACCTGTTGAATCGTGTTTTCATATTTGAGGTCGAGGTGCGGAATGCGTCCCTGGCATAAATCGAACATCAATTCCAGGTACTCGGTCCCGCCCAACTCCTCCATGGTCAGGCCCAGCAGGCCGATCAGGTGACCGGGTTCCTTGAACCATTGCGTACAGTGGCGTTTTTGGTCCTCCAGCAAGCCCACCACGGCGATGATGGGAGTTGGGTAAATGGGCTTTCCTTTCGTTTCATTATATAAGCTGACGTTGCCGCTGACCACCGGAATTTCAAACAATCGGCAGGCCTCGCCGATTCCCTTCACGCATTGTTCAAAATGCCACATGGTTTCCGGACGCTCCGGAGAGCCGAAGTTGAGGCAATTGGTCACGCCGATGGGCTGTCCGCCGGAACAGACGATGTTGCGGCAACATTCGGCCACCGCTATCTGCGCTCCGCTAAAGGGGTTGAGATGGCAATAGCGGCTGTTTCCGTCAACGGAAATGGCCAGGGCCTGTTGCGTTTCCTTGACGCGGACCACGGCCGCATCCGAGCCGGGCAGTACGAGGGTGTTGAGGCCCACCATGTGGTCGTACTGTTCATACACCCAGGCCTTGCTGGCGATGTTGAAAGAGGACAGGATTTTTCTCAATGCCGGTTCGCCTCTTTCGGGGACCGGCAGGACTTTTAAATTCAAGCTGTCCAATTCACCGATATGGGCCGGTTCGGATGCGGCGCGATGGTAAACGGGCGCATCGTCGACGACCAGGGAAATGGGCAGGTTCACGACGACTTCGCCGTTGAATTGCATTTGCATTTTGCCGCCGGTGGTGACTTTGCCGATGACTTCCGCTTCCAGTTCCCATTTTTTGAACAGGGTTTTAACGTCCTCTTCGCAACCTTTTTTGACGACGATCAACATGCGTTCCTGGGATTCCGAGAGGAGGATTTCGTAGGGCGTCATGCCTGCTTCCCGCAGGGGGACGCGGGAGAGGTCGATTTCAATGCCGGCGCCGGAGCGGCCGGCCATTTCAAATGAGGAGGAGGTCAACCCCGCCGCGCCCATATCCTGGATGCCGACGACCCAGTCGTGCTGTAACAGTTCCATGCAGGCCTCGATGAGGAGTTTTTCGGTGAACGGGTCCCCGACCTGAACGGTGGGCCGTTTGTCCTCCGTGGTTTCGTCGAACTCGCTGGAGGCCAGCAGGCTGGCGCCGTGAATGCCGTCCCTTCCGGTTTTGGAGCCGACATAGAACACCGTGTTGCCGGGGCCTCCCGCGCTGGCGCAAAATATGCGGTCGCTTTTTACCAGGCCCAGGCAAAACACGTTGACCAGGATGTTCTGGTTATAACAGAAGTCGAAACCGATTTCGCCGCCCACGGTGGGCACGCCGACGCAGTTTCCATAATCGGCAATGCCCTTGACCACGCCCTTGAGCAGATACCGGGTGCGGGCGTGTTCCGGGTCGCCGAAGCGCAGGGAATCGAGCAGGGCCACGGGCCGGGCTCCCATGGTGAAGATATCGCGCAGGATGCCGCCGACACCCGTGGCGGCTCCCTGACGCGGTTCGACGTAGGACGGATGGTTGTGGCTCTCGATCTTGAAAACGGCCGCCATGCCGTTGCCGAGATCGACGGCGCCGGCATTCTCGCCGGGGCCCTGGAGCACCCGCGGGCCTTCCGTGGGCAGGGTCTGCAAATGAACCTTCGAACTTTTGTAACTGCAATGTTCACTCCACATGACGCCCAGGATGCCCAGCTCGGGCCAATTGGGCGCCCGGCCCAGCAGGTCCTCGATGCGCTGGTATTCGTCGATGCTCAGGCCGACTCCTTCCACCGTTTCCAAACTGTAGGGCGGTTTGATCTCGGGTTTCATAGTGGGCGCCGGGACGTCAGAAGGATTGAATCAGGGATTGAAAAATATGCTTGCCGTCGAGGTCGGCCCACAGCGGGTCGGCGCAACGTTCGGGGTGCGGCATCATTCCCAGAACCGTTTTCGTGTCGTTGGCGACGGCGGCGATGTTTGCCACCGAGCCGTTGGGGTTGGCGGCCTCGGTGATTTCGCCGTCGCGGTCGCAATAACGAAGAACGACCTGGCCGTTGTCCTCAATCCGCTTGAGCCTGGCGGTGGAAATGAAGAAGCGTCCGTCGGCGTGGGCGATAGGGATTTTCAAAACCGCTTTTTCCCTGCACTGGCCGGTGAACGGTGTCCGGTTGTTCTCCACGCGAACGTACACGGGCTTGCAAATGAAGTTCTGGGAATAGTTGCGCATGAGGGCTCCGGGCAACAGGCCGGCTTCGAGCAGAATCTGAAAGCCGTTGCATATGCCCAGGATGCGCCCGCCGGCCCGGGCGTAGTCCAGCAAGGTTTTCATGACCGGAGAAAACCGGGCAATCGCGCCGGGCCGCAGATAGTCCCCATAGGAAAAGCCGCCCGGAAGCACGATAAAATCAAACTTCCCCAGGCGCAGGTCCTTATGCCATATCCATTGCGCATCCAGTTTGTAAACCTGTTTCAGGACATGGTAGCAATCCCGGTCGCAGTTCGATCCCGGAAAAACAACAACACCGCATTTCATGGCACGACGTCCTTCAAGGAAAGATTCATCCGGCAGGGTCCAAGGTGAACCGGTAGGATTCGATGATCGGGTTGGCGAGAAGTTTATCGCACATTTCCGCAACGCGGCTCTGGGCTTCGGCCCTGGAAACGCCGTCCAACCGGATTTCCATGTATTTGCCGATATTGACGGCGGTCACTTCCGTGTATCCGAGGTCGGTGAGGGCATGATGCACGGCCTTGCCCTGAGGGTCCAGCACGCCGTTCTTGAATGTCACGTGAATTTTCGCCAGCATGGTGGAAGATTATAACAGAATGTCCCGGCTCCTTATATTTTTTCTCCGCGAAAAATGAGTTGCGGGAGGGGCTTATCACGAATACCATCGACGGGATGTCGAATCCTTTTCGGGAAGAAGCTTGTTTTAACAAATCTCCGGCCAAACCATAACCGTGAATAAAGATTCCTACCGCTACGCCGCCAGGGGATTGGCCGCCACGTTGCTGGCGGTGTTTGCCTGCCTGGCTCTTACCGGCCTGGAGGAAAAGTCGGCGACGTTCGACGAGGGCAACCATCTGGTGCGGGGACTGTACCCGCTTGCCGGGAAGGGTTATCTGTTGAACCGCGAGCATCCGCCGTTGATCAACCTGTTGCAGGCGCTACCCGTCCATGTTACGCGGCGCCCTGAAATTCCCGAGGCGACTCCGGCAATGTATCCGTTCTTTTTCCATTCCGGCAGGGTGTTGTGGGAGATGGATAATGACGGCAAGGCAATGATTCGCCAAGCCCGCCGGGTGACGGTGGGGCTTGCCCTGGTTCTTGGGTTTCTGGTTTACCTGTGGGCGCGGGAGCTTCATGGGGAAGCGGGCGGGCTGACGGCGCTTGGCCTGTTCGTTTTCTCGCCCATGATGCTGGCGCACGGGCGGCTAGTGACCACGGACATGGGGCTGGCGCTGTGTCTGTTCGCGTTTTTTTTCGCCTTGTCGGGCCTTGTCCGCCGGCCCGCGCCCTGGCGGCTGGCGGTGGCGGGGTTGTGCCTGGGCGCGGCCCTGGCGAGCAAGCACATGGCGCTCCTGGCATTGCCCGTTGCGCTTCTGGTTCTCGTGCTCGCGGAACGAAAGACCGTTCTGGCGCCGGCGCTGGGCCGGACGCCGGTTGCCAAATCTCGCTTGAACGCCGTCTGGGTCTGGCTGGCCCTGGTGGCGATAGCTTTTGTCGTGCTATGGGGGGTGTACGGGTTCCAGGTCGGGCGGATTGACGGCAACGGAATACCGGCGCCCGCGCCGGACTATTTCGGCGGCCTGCGGCAGGGCTGGCAATCCCTGGAGACCGGGCGCGTGTATTACCTGAACGGCGTGATTTCGGACAAGGGATGGCTTGCCTATTTTCCCCTGGCCTTCGCGTACAAGACCCCACTGCCTGTTTTGATCCTGCTGGTCACGGCGCTTTTGTTGCACCTGCGAGGAAAGTTCCGGGTCGGCAAAATGACGAACTTCATCGCCCTGGCTCTCGGCGGCATTGTGCTGGCGGTGGTTTTGAAGAGAGTCAACCTGGGCCTGCGCTACCTGCTGTGGGCGTATCCGTTTTTGTTTTTATACCTGGGGGGCGTGGCGCGGGTTCCCCGGTGGCGTTTGCTTTTGATACCGGTTTTGGGCTGGCTGGTTTTTGCGACGCTGAGCGCGCACCCGGATTACTTGTCCTATTTCAACCGCGCCGTGCCGCAACAGGAGAAGCGGTTGTATCTTGTCGATTCCAACCTGGACTGGGGACAGGCCCTTCCCGCGCTGGCGCGTTTTCAGCGGGAGAGGAATATCAAGACCGTTCGGCTGGGTTATTTCGGCACCGCCGACCCGAAAGCGTATGGCGTTGTCGCCGAGCCACTGCCGTCGTTTTTGCGGCGGCAGACGCCTCTGGCTGTGGATGAGCTTAAGCTGGAGGGAGTCATAGCCGTCAGCGCGACCTTGTTGCAGGGGCTTTACAACCGCCCGCCGGACTTCTACGCGCCGCTCCGGAAAATCGTGCCGACGGCGCAACTCGGCGGCGGTTCCATCCTGGTTTTTGACTGCCGCAAGCAGGCCGGTGAGTGCGGGACATTGCCGAATCGTTGAGTTTTTCTCGAAAGCGTTCAGTGGGGAATGGCATTCCTTTTGCTCTTGTTTTTAATCCCCTGAACGACCATTTCAAGATTTTTACATGCGGCTTGAATACCGGAATCACATGCCTTCTTAAAATCCAAAACCGCCATATGAAGGTTATTTGAACGCAAATAGCTCATGCCGCGATTGTTGTAAGTGGCAAGGGCCTCCGGGTCCAATGCAAGAGCTTTATTATAATCCTCGATGGCTCGATCATACATTTCCCTGGAATAGTAGGCATTTCCCAGTCTGGCATAGACTGGAGCCGAGTCTTTGTTTGACGCGATCAATTCGCTATACACCGTCATGGCCTCAGGTTCCAGCTCCAGGTATCTAAGTGCGATGTTTTTTTTCAAGTTGTCCGCAACGGTTTTTTTTGAAGCCATACATCGCTGATTGCAACCGGCGGGAAGGAGCTGTAATATTCGTTCAGTCCTTCCTTTATGAAGGCGTCGCCCGCAAAAACCAATCCGAGTTTTTCGGCGAGAAATTTGAATATCTCCACCGCGGCTATTTTGTTTCCTTCCTCGTTCCAATGGTTGTCTTTTTTGAAATAGAGATTGAGTCGATGACGGTTTTCCGTTTGCCGGAATACAGGGAAAAGGTCTAAAACGTCAATCCCGAGGCCCTCAAGAACCTTTGTGATTTTCTGGTTGTGGACGCCCTTGTTGTTTGATTTGTATCCGGGAAAGAGAACCACGTACAACCGCGATGAATTCGATTCGCTTTCCTTTTTCATTGCTTGCATCAGAGCGGAAAATATTTTCAGCGCGTGTTTCAATTCCGGATTCTCCGGGTCCTGTTCCAGTTGTCTGGCCAGCGCCTCGTACTTGCGCCTTCCCTCTTCCTGATGATCTGTAGCGTCCCGGATTTTGTTTGGGTCCAACCGCTCATTGAGGAAATTATCTTTCACCACATTCCATTTGAGTAGCGCCTCCAGCAAGAGGTAGGTAAGGTAAAATTTTTTCACGGTTGAGACAAAAAGGCCCGAGGGCAATGCCGGAATGTATTTGATGTTTCCCTTTTCGTCGATATCTATCAGCTTGTTCGCCAAAATATCCCGCAAATCGTTTTCACAATATAAATAGACGACGAAGTCCAAATTTGATTTTTTGCCCTCTTCCATATATTGCAGATAAACCTGATCCGTGCCGTAGCCATCCGTGCCGAAATTCAGGACTTCAAAAGCCTTGCCTGTCCGATTGAGAAGGAAGTCCAAAGGTTCCGTAAAGGAGTACTGTACCGGCATACGAACATTTTCGGTGAAGGAATCACCAAAGAAACCGATGCGGGTGGTTTGGGCCGGTTTGTTGCGGTCAAACTCTCTGTGTTGCCGCAAGCCCAGCGAATTGTGCCTTACCATATGGTTTTTCCCGGAATCGGGATGAGGATAAAACCCCGCGGTATTCTTGATATTGGCGTGAATTCGGAATCTGTTTTCTTCAAACTGGCTTTGGACCAAATATTTTAAATCCGGCCTGAGCGTTCTTACCGCCATCTCCGCAAGGAACAAGGAAATAAAGAGGCTGAAGCTGAACACGCAGATATTGACCCAAAGACTTCTTTTGCTTGTCCTGGAGCTATCTTCAACCATTATTATTTCTCTTTCTCAAGCTCAGTGCAGGCGCCGCCGATCTCCTGTGTCCCTCGATGGATACAGACTTTCATGACGGCAGTATAAAATACTTCCAGTAGCGCCGGGGGAAAAAGTCTATTCTCCGACGGCTCAAGGCGATGACGAAATATTTCGCCCGGCGCCTCTCCCATTATTTTTTTAACCCGCAGGATTGAAAAGGGTTGCGCGGTTGCATACCTGTATTTCGCGCTATATGTAGGGGGATAAAACCCGGAGACGGGAGACCGCGGGAAGCAGGGAACAGACATGTCTGTTCCCTGCGGTGGCCCTGAAATGGTGGGGCAGGCTTTCCAGCCTGCCCATGCGCGGACTGGAAAGTCCGCGCCACCACGCCATGGAAATCAACTTCGGTGTCATCGCGAGCCGCCATCGGCGGCGTGGCGATCCAGCCGGGCCACGCCCGGTGGGAATGGTCCTTTCTGGATTGCCTCGTCGGCTGAGCCGCCTCGCAATGACAATCAAACCAGTACACTTATGCAAAGGTCTCTCCTTGAAGGGGGCTTTTCTGTGTGTCTCTGTGACTCCGTGGTGATTTCGGTATTGTAAATTTTAATCTTCAAATGGCGGGGTTCGACATGCCAAAACCTGTCTTTACAAGTTATTTAAAGTCATATGGATACAAGGAAAAATTCGATCCGGTTTTTGGGCCGTTTTGCCGCGAAAATCGTTGATTTTTTACCTGACGGGAGAGCTGGAAAACCGGTTGCATGACAAGGGTTTTCCGGGTTTATAACCTGTCATTTAGACTATTTCGTTCCTCGTTTTTTCAAAATTTTTTTTCTGCGAAAACCGGCTCCAGTCAGGTGCTGTCATGGTTCGACGGGCTCACCATGACAGGAATGCGGGCGAGCTCGGTCAGGCGGGCGGTTTTCATCGTCCCCGCTTTTATCTTTAAGTTTATGCGGAGTTTTGCTATTTTCCTGATATGCAAAATCGATGGAAAGATGAAGAAGCAGAGGCTTTCAAGAAAAAATACGCCGATTATTCCGAGGACATCGCTCTGCGGGTGTACACGTCCCGGCTGATCGGTTCGGACCCCGCTCTGGTGCTACATGGCGGCGGCAATACCTCGGTAAAGTCGGTGATCGAAAACCGGGTGGGGGAAGAGGTGCGGGCGCTTTACGTCAAGGGTAGCGGCTGGGACCTGGACACTCTGGAACCGCCGGGCTTGCCGGGGGTCGAACTCGATTACCTGCTGAAGCTCAGAAAGCTGGGCAGTCTCAGTGACGAGGCCATGGTCAACGACCAGCGCACTCACTTGCTGGACGCCAAGTCGCCGAATCCCTCGGTGGAAACGCTGTTGCACGCTTTTCTGCCGCACAAGTTCGTCGACCACTCCCACGCCGACGCGATTCTGGTTCTCGCCAACCAGCCGAACGCCGAGGCGCTGTGCCGGGAGGTGTTCGGCGATTTTCTGGGGGTTGTGCCTTACATCATGCCGGGGTTTGCCCTCGCCAAGGCCGCCGCCGAGGCTTATGAGAAAAATCCCGGCGTCAAGGGCCTGGTGCTGATCAATCACGGATTGTTCACGTTTGCCGAAACCGCCCGGGAAAGTTATGACTACCACATCGAGGCGGTGGCGCGGGCGGAGAAATATATTGCCGGCAAGGCGGAGAAGAAGCTGACGCCCATTTCGGTTGCTTCCGCCGACGCGGGGGAAATCCTGCGAAAAATCGGCCCGTTGTTGCGCGGCTTGTACCGGAAACAGTCGGGGGCGTCCTGGGTGGCGCATCATCGGCAAAGCGAGGCGGCACGGGATTTCGCTTCCAGCAAGGAGTGCGCCGTCTGGTCGCAAATCGGCACGGCGACGCCGGATCACGTGATTCGCACCAAGCAAAAACCGTTGCTGTTGAATCCGCAGTCGCTGGACGATGAGGAAGCATTGCGGCAGGAGATTGCCGCCGCCCTGGAGAGTTACATTAAAAATTATCACCGGTACTTTATGTCCAACCGGGAAGCCAAGGGGGTTGACAAGAAGGAGCTGGACCCCTTGCCGCGGGTCGTTCTCGTCGCCGGGCTGGGGCTGTTGACTCTTGGGAAAACGACGAAGGAAACCCGTATTGCCGCGGACATTTACGAGCACACCATCGACACCGTGCGAAAGGCGTTCCGCGTGGGAAGTTTTGCGCCGCTCGACGATGCCGATCTGTTTGACATGGAATACTGGTCGCTGGAGCAGGCCAAACTGGGCAAGAGCAAGCCGGCGAAACTTCAGGGGAGGGTGGTTTATCTGTCGGGCGCGGCATCGGGGATCGGATTGGCCACCGCCCGGCTGTTCGCCAAAAACGGCGCCAACCTGTTTCTGGTGGACCGGGACGAAGCCAGGCTCGTCGCGGCGCGGCAAACCATCGAAGAGGAATCCGCCGTCGGCGTCACGACCTGTGTCCTCGACGTTACCGATGAGGAAGCCGTTGCGGAGTCGTTCGACCAACTGGTAACGGCTTACGGGGGGCTGGACATTCTGATATCCAATGCCGGCAACGCGGTTCAGGGGAGGATCGGGCAACTGGACGGCGCGGTGTTGCGGAAAAGTTTCGATCTGAATTTTTTCGCTCACCAGAGCCTGGCGGCGCGGGCGGTCGGGATTTTTCTGGCGCAAAAAACCGGCGGCGTTTTATTGTTCAACGCTTCCAAGGCGGCTTTCAATCCGGGCAAGGACTTCGGTCCCTACGCCCTGCCCAAGGCCGCCGTGGTCGCCCTGGCCAAGCAATATGCCTTGGACTACGGCAAGGAGGGCGTCCGGTCGAATGCCGTGAACGCGGACCGGGTTCGGACGGGCCTGTTTTCGCCGCGGGTTATCGCCGAGCGGGCCGGCGCGCGGGGTTTGAAGGCCGATGAATATTTTAAGAACAACCTGCTGGCGCGGGAAGTTTACGATACCGACGTGGCCGAGGGATTTTTGCACCTTGCCCTGGCGGAAAAGACCACCGGAAGCGTAATCACCGTTGACGGCGGCAACATCGCCGCCAGCCCCCGCTGATGATTGCCAAAGCGTTGCCGGTTTTGGCAAACAGGGGCATTACGGTTTGAAAAATTTGGGGTTACAAATAGGTAGACCCGCTTGTCAGGGGGGGAAGGAGGCCAAACAAGCGGGTCCAAATACAGGAGGACATACAATCTGTATATAGTATAGATATTTTTAAATAAATGTCAATAATATTGTTTAAATTTGATTAAATTTATATTTCCGGCCTGCGGGCCGGCACAGTTCCCGGTATGGAGTTGAAAGCGGGATTTTATAAAGCAGATGCTTTTTGTTGAAAATAATGATAATGGTTCTATACTTGTAAATGGATTGGATCATGATCGTTTGCTCCGGTCGAGAGGAGCAGGTTGAGTAGAGAAATGATGAACCGCCACCGAAAAGAAAGATCCAGGTTAAAAAGCCGCAATCCCGCGGTTTCCAAATACGGGGAGGGCAATCCCATGTCGGAAAGAAAATTTTATGAAAGAGGGTTCAATGGTTCCCGCTGGATCGCGGAGATAACCCATTGGGTTGAGCCTGCGATACTGGTTTGCGTGGAGCTGAAGGAACGTCTGAAAATCCGCGCGAAACAAATGGCCCTGAAAGGCTGGGCGGAGTCTAAAGAAATTGTGCGAAAGCTGACGCCGCTGGATTTTTTTCTTGGCTTTGTCGGCGGGATAGCCGTTGTGTCGGCGTCGCTGGTATTTTTTTCCGGATTTTTCCTGCTGGGGTATCAAGGGTTTCTCTGGTTGCAAAGCGGCACGTGGACCGAGTTTCCTCTTATCGTTGCGTTTAATTACCTGTTTCAGGGTACGGCGCTCCAGGCCTGGCTTAGCGACCCCGACTCCTGGTATGGGTTGCATCAAATTGTCGTATGGATTCTGGAAAATATGCCTCTGTCCTTGACGCTTATCATGGAAGGGGCGTTGATGGTTTTGGCGCTGTTGATTATTATAATGATGGGCGCGTTTTTCCGCTATTATCAGGTCAAGAATCAGGTCAAAAAACTTTAATTTCGTGCCAGCCTTATCCGTTTGGCGTCCGGGTCTTTCGCGGATTCGTGTCGCGGTTTTTTCCCGGCCGCTTTCTCGTTTCATCTGCTCCTTTACAAGCCTTCGGATTTCATAAGTCTCCCTTGGCGGGTTTTATAAAACCTCCGCGCCGGAAAGTTCTTGCGTGGGCGGGGTCATAAATAGCGGCAAGATGCCGTTAAGGAAAAAGTGCGGCGCAAACCGGGTCGCTTCGTTGAAAGTGCGGCAGGTTTTTGGTGAAGATGATTTTTGAGTCGTTGTTCAACGGCCCGGAAAAGGGGCGTGGAGGGAAATTTGTAGTTGGATGTTTTCGGGAATGTTAACGAATCGGCTTTTGAGTTGCAGTTAAATTTAATTAAATTAAGCGATGATTTGCGAAAATTTATAGTTTCGCTTGTCAAAACGGGCATTTAATGTTACCCTTGCGTGATTTGCGTTGGGAAATAATTAAAGAGTTTCCGGTGAATAGAAAAAGATCCTGAGAAACCGTGTCTGTCGAGCCTTCAGAGAAGCTCCTGGTTTCTCAAATTTAAACTCCAACCTAAAAGGATAATTTCGAAGCCGTGAAAAATCTTCATCAGCCGGTTCTGGACGAAACTCCGGAAGACACCCCGCCTCATCTGAAACGTGACAAAATTATTTCTTTATTAAAGAAGAAGTTCGATTTTGAGAATGCGCACTTGCGGCTTCTGACCAAGGAAGGCGAGGGCATTCTTTCCAAGTGTTTCAGTTATGACGCTCCCGATCAAGCCAAGGATTTGGGCATTTATCCGTATTTCCGCGAGACCGAGGAGATGGATGGCGCTCATGTGGTTATCGAAGGCAGGGACGTTATAACCGTTTCGACCAATAATTATTTGGGCTTGACCAAGGATCCCCGCGTAATTGCCGCGGCGACAAAGGCGCTGGAAAAATTCGGCGCGGGTTGTACCGGCAGTCGGTTTCTCAACGGCACCCTTACCCTGCACAGGACGTTGGAAAAGACGTTGTCGGATTTTCTCGGCCGCGAGGACACGATTGTTATGTCCACCGGATTCCAGGCCAATCAGGGGACCATCTCGTGTTTGCTGGGACGCAAGGACATTGCTTTTTCGGACCGCGAAAATCATGCCAGCATTTATGAGGGGTGCGCCATTGCGCCGGGCAAGACCGTGCGCTATCGGCACAATGACATGGATCATCTGGAGTACTGTCTGAAGAGGTATGCCGATGTTGACGGCAAACTGATTATTACGGACAGTGTGTTCAGCATGAGCGGTGATGTGGCCAATCTTCCCGGCATCGTCAAGCTGGCGAAAGACTATGGGGCCAGCGTTCTGGTGGATGAGGCTCACGGGCTGGGCGTTATGGGAGACCGTGGAAAAGGGTTGACAAGTTATTTCGACCTGGAAAAGGAAATCGACATTTATGTCGGGACTTTTTCCAAGAGCCTGGGGTCCATTGGTGGTTTCGTTTCGGCCAATTCCAAGGTCACCGAGTTTATCCGCCACAAGGCCTCGGCGTTTATTTTTACGGCGGCCTTGCCGCCTGCGTCGGTTGCCGGAGTGATCGCCGCCCTCGACGTTATGAGCCGGGAAACCGAACGCATCGACCGGTTGCATGAAAATACCTCTTATATCAAAAAGGGATTTTTCGAGATGGGTTTCCAGATCAACAACAATCAGGTTCCCATCGTTCCCATCAAGATTGGCGACGAAGCCTTGACTTTGTATCTCAACCAGCTTTTGTTCAATGATGGAGTTTTTGCGGGCGTGGCGGTATCCCCTGTAGTTCCCCCCCTCAATGCCATGATTCGTTCCAGTTACACCTCTTCCCATACTCGGGAAGACCTCGACCGGGTGCTGTCGGCTTTCAAGAAGTTCGGCACCGAGCTGGGAATTATTCCGCGGTAATGCGCCCGGAAATTCAAAAGGTCGAAACGCCGGCAGACAAGCACGCATTCATCAAGTTGCCTTGGGAAATTTACAAGAATGACTCCCGATGGGTTCCTCCCTTGCTTGTGGAACGCAAAAAATTTCTGGATCCAAAAGCCAACCCGTTCTTCGACCATGCCGAAGTCGATTTTTTTCTGGCTCTGGGGGAAAACAGGCAACCGGTGGGACGGATTGCCTTTGTCGTAGATCACGCACACAATACGTTTCACTCGCAGGAAGTCGGTTTTTTCGGCCTGTTTGAGTCCATTGACGACCGGGAGGTGGCGGACCGGTTGCTGGATGTCGTCTATGAAGGGTGCCGGGCGAAGGGACTCAAAAAACTTCTGGGCCCTATGAACCTCTCCATCAACCACGAATGCGGCCTGCTTGTAGAGGGATTCGACAAGGCTCCCATGTTGGGGATACCTTATAATCCTCCTTATTATTCGAGCCTGCTGGAAGGCTGGGGGTTGACAAAAGCCAAAGACCTTGTTTGCCTGAAAATCGCGCCTTTCATAAGAATGCCGGAGTACCTGGAGCAAGCGATGGTCCGAATTCAAAAAAGAAACCGGTTTACCGTGCGCTGTCTGCGGATGGATCAGTTTCAAAAAGAAATAGACGTTTTATGGGAAATTTATAATTCCGCCTGGGAGCGCAACTGGGGGTTCACGCCCATGACTCGCGACGAATTTTACTTTGCCGCCGATGAGATGAAACATTTCATTGAGCCCGAGTTTTGTTTGATTGCGGAAATTAAGGATGAACCGGTGGGTTTCTCCCTGACTCTTCCCGACATTAATCAAGTGCTCAAAACCCTGGACGGCAAGCTCTTTCCCTTTGGATGGGCCAGGTTTTTAATGAACAGGAAGAAAATCGATTCCTACCGGGTTCTGACCCTCGGTGTAAAAAAGAAGTTCCAACGCTTGGGAATTGATGTTTCTTTTTATCACAAGACTTATAGGCGGTGCCTAGACCAAAAAGTTGCGTTGTGCGAAATGTCCTGGATTTTGGAAGATAACCAGGCGATGTTGGCTCCTCTTTATCGAATGGGCGCCGATGTTTACAAGCGGCACCGCATCTATGAACGAACCTGCGAAAATTGACCCCGCCACTGTGCTGGTCACAGGCGCGTCCGGGTTTATCGGCAGTCATCTGGTTGATTATCTCCTAAGCCTCGGTTGCACGGTCCATTGTCTGGTTCGCAAGACCAGTGACCTTCGCTGGCTCGATTCCTCCCGGGTACATCTTCATACTGCGGACCTGACTCGATTGGAACGGCTTGGCGATGGCCTGGAAGATGCGGAATATTTGTTTCACTGCGCGGGATTGACGCAAGCCAGAACGCGGCAAGAATATTTCCGAATCAATGCCGACCTCTGCTCTCCGTTTTACAGCAACTGCGTGGCCCGTGGAAAACGGCTCAAGGCGGTCGTTCACTTGAGCAGTCTGGCGGCCGTTGGCCCGGCAGAGCCGGATCGACCGGTTAATGAGGAAACGCCCTGCCGTCCTCTTACATTTTATGGACAATCCAAGCTTGCCGGGGAGGAAATCGCCCGACAGTTTTCCTCTTCCCTGCCCATCGTCATTCTACGCCCCCCCGTGGTTTACGGTCCCAGGGAGAACAATTTTTTCGTCTATCTCAGGACGGTGAGTCGCGGATGGAACATTAAAATCGGTCGAACCCGGCGCGACCTTTCCTTGATTTATGTTGCCGACCTGGTGCGCGCCATGGTCATGGCCGCGGCCGCTCCCCGGCAAGAGGAGAATATTTTTTTTGTCACCGACGGCAATACGTACTCATGGGAGGATGTGGCTCAGGCGGCCATGCGGGCTCTTGGTGTGAAGGCGCGATCGCTGAGGGTTCCGGAAGGTGCCTTGATGCCTTTGGCATTGCTTTGCGAAACGCTGGCGCGGTTCGGCACGAAACCCGCTCTGCTGGACAGGCAGAGGCTGATCGATATTTGTCAAAGCTCCTGGACCGCATCATGCGAAAAATTCATGGATCAATATGAATTTCAGCCACGTTATGATTTAAATGCGGGACTGGCGAAAACGCTTGATTGGTATAAGAATCATCGCTGGTTGTAATACATCGTCCTTATGGAAAAATCCGGCCATTTTCTGAAAGACCTTGAAGAACCGGTCAACCGTTATTTGCATGTGCCTGTTGCCGGAGCCATGGTTGGCTTTTTGAAAAAAACCGCGGTCACTCCCAATCAGGTGACCTATGCTTCCGTTCTGTTTGGTATGTGGTCGGGGTACGTCTTTAGCCGGGGGAGTGTCTCGTCGATGGTTTGGGGAGGGGTGCTTTTGGAGATTACCCTGATCCTGGATTGCGTGGACGGACAACTTGCACGAGCCACGGGCCGATCAAGTGAATGGGGAAGGCTCCTCGACGGCATTGCCGGTTACATTGCTTATGGCGCCGTCGTCATCGGCATCATGGTTGGCATGGGGGCATACTATGGTTCCCTGGCCTGCATCGCGCTGTTAACTATTTTGCGGGCCATATCCTACGATTATTGCAAACAAAGCATGACCACGTTGGTGCGCGATGGATACGACGGGAATAAAAGGGAAATTCTGGAAACTTTTCAGAAAATGAGAAAGGAGAAGTCCGTTGTTCTCCGGAGTTATTTTTATTACTTGCAGTTTCAGCGGTTTTTGTTTCAGGGACGCTGGCTTTCTTTCAGCCGGCTTGATGAAGAGAAAAAAAACATTGTTGAAAAAACTCTGCTGACGGAGCGGCAACGGGAACAGTATTACCAAAAAGCCAAACTTATGATGGCTGTCTGGAAGTGGAACGGTCTCGACCTGCCTCTTTTTCTTATCGCCCTGTTTGCCGTTCTTGGTGTTCTTGACGTTTTCCTGGTCCCCATGGCTTACCTCATGGGGGCACAATATATTACAACGCTCGGACTTCATCGGTTTTTGCTGTGCAATGAAAACAATTCTTAAATGGTTTTATCAGAACATCACCTCAAAATACCCGGGGACTCTTTTGGCGCTGGCTGTTGTTTCAAGCGGCTTTTCGCTGATGATCGCGTCGGGTTTGACGTACAACCCGCGGATGGATAATCTTCTCCCCGAAAATCTGCAACTGGTCAAGGAGTTCAATCATGTGGTCGAGAAGACGGGAGGCTCCGGCCCCCTTGTCCTTGTTCTGGAAGGTTTGAACCAGAATAAAGCTCCAATGGTTCTGAATGAATTGACGCGCCGGTTGGAAAAATTGCCCGATACTTATTACGTCGATTCCCATATTCCCAAGGATTATTTGAACAATCGACAGCTCCTTTTGGTTTCCAGGCAGGATTTACTTGAACTGGAGTCCCTCATGCAGGAAGCGGTCGAGTACGCCCGGGAGGAACTGGGAGGTTTTGGTTTGGGAACCGAACTGTTCAATCCCGAAAGGCTTCAATCTTTGGCTGATGATTACAACCTGTTTGAAGAGATCAACCCTTACTACCGGGGAAAGAGTAAAAAAAATTATTACATTTTCGTACAGCCAAGAGGAACCGTAACGGACACAACCTTCACAGAAAATTTTGTCGCTCGGGTTCGGGAAGAAATCCGCCGCTCCGGTTTGGAAAGCAAAATACCCGGCCTTCAAATCAAATTGACCGGGTCCCTGATGGTGAGGCTGGAGGAGAATCAAACGGTAATACGCGACTTGAAGCGTTCGGCGGTTTTGGCCGTTTTTCTGACCACCGCCCTCATTTTGATTTATACCCGTTCGGTGTTTTCGATTCCGCTGATTATTTTTCCTCTTCTCTTGTCCCTGACGTATACCTTTGCGTTGACACGGTTGGTCATCGGCCATGTCAATATCGTCACAGGATTTTTAGTTGCGATTCTCCTGGGGCTTGGGGTCGATTATGGAATTCATTTTTATATCCGCTTCAAACAGGAACTGGTCAAGGGGAAATCCATTCCCGCCGCTACGGAACTGGTTATGACCCAGGTAGGACGATCCGCGATGGTGGCCATGTTTACCACCATCAGTGTCTTTTCCGTTTTGATCTTTTCTGAATTCAGGGGATTCTCCGAGTTCGGAATGATTGCCGCCATGGGGATCACCCTTGCTTTTATTACCTATCATTTTATCTTCCCCGCGCAGGTGCTTTTTTACAATAAAATCCATTGGGTTGGAAAACCCAGGCCCCGGTTGTTTACGTTGAAGATTTCCAGGCTTTATTCAAACACGCCTTATTTCCTGACGGTTCTTTTTATGTTGCTGACGGTTTCCAGCCTTTTTTTGTTGCCTGGCGTGCAATTTGAATACGATTTCAAAAAATTACGCGGCGAATCACCGGCGGGAGATTATGAAACGGCCACTACCAGGGACTTCGGTTTTGCATTTTCTCCCACGTTGATCCTCACGCCGAAAAAGGAAAACCTTTTTTATATTCACCAGGCTCTGGCCAGGATCAAAAAGAAAAATGGGGAGAATTCCACTATTGGATTGCATCATTCCCTGAATCTGTTTAGCGCACGGGAATATGAATCGAAAAAGGACGTGCTTGTCCGCATCCGGGAGCTATTTGAGAGGGAAAAAGATATTATTAAATTGTCCCTTGGCGAATCGAGGTTCCGCAAGCTTCAGCGGCTGGTCAACCCCAAACCTTTTGATGAATCCCGGGTGCCGAAAATTCTTGTTAAAAAGTTTAAAGTTCAGGAGGAGTATCTGGTTCTGATTCTTTCCCCTGCCGAAAAGGATTTTTTTGACGTGAGGAATATTTATCAACTGGAAAAGGAAATCCAGGACTTGAAACGGGCTCTCGAGCCAAGGCACATACAGACCGCGGTTATGAATGAAAACCTGCTCGCGGCAAAAATCCTGGACTGGGTGAAAACTAAAGGCCCCTGGACTCTTGCAATAGCCATGGGCCTTGTGTTTTTAATTTTGGTAATTGACATGCAGAGTATGCGGTTGGCTTTAAAAACTTTTTTGCCTTTGTTTGCCGGCTTGACCTTGACGGGTGCCTTGTTGTCCGTTTCACATATCAAGCTTAATTTCATCAACTTCGTTATGCTACCTTCGATTGTCGGGATCATGATTGATCATTGCATCTATCTGGCTCATCACATACAGGATTATTCCCGAGAAGGATCGTTGACTTCCTTAAAAGAAACGGGGAGCGCTATCATCCTTTCGGCTTTGACCAGCCTGGCCGGATACGGCAGTTTGAATATTGCGTCGCACGCCGGTATTCAGTCCATCGCTTCCCTGGTTCAATTGGGGATATTAACGTGCACGGCTTGCGCGTTGTTCATGTTGCCGGCCTTGTTTGAGCTGGATACGCACAAGCTGGTCTTTTACAAGTACAACAGAAGAAAGGAACCAAGAAACTGAAGGAAGGGCGGTTCAGGAAGTTTCTTTATAGGGAAACCGCGGAGTTGCTCAAGTTATGATGCCGGTGGTTTGGGTTTAGCCCGTTTTTCTTTGGGCGCAACCTGGATCGGTGTCAACATTTGCGCCGGACAGTTCTGCCACCCAGGGGAATTGCTCGGATTCCTTGTTCACATAACCGAGGTTGAAAACGGTGGCGCTACGTGGGACTTGGTTGGTGCTTGGGTAATAGGTTCCCGCGAGCCGGTCCCAGAAAAAATTTGTGATGCCGTAATTGCCTTGCTCGTTATGGAAATGATGCGCCAGGTGAAGTTTCTTGATGCGGCGGAGAAAGGCCCATTTTGGGGTATAGGCCAGATGCTGGATGCAATGGCAGAACTCATAATAACAGGTGGTCACCAGCCCCGCCGCGAACGCCGCCGCGCCGCCGGCCGGGCCGCCGATCAGCCAGCCTATCGGGACGGTCATGAAAAAAATCGTCGGCAGGGTGGTATGCAGTGCGCCGAACAAAACACCGAGGTCGTTGGGGTCCTGATGATGATCGAAGTGGATGCGTTTCCACAGAGCCGCCGTGCGGGGCGATTTGTAGAGAAACTGTCCGTGGAGAATGAATCGGTGCAGAAGGTACCAGACTAATCCGTAAATCACCACTGCCGCGCCGACAGACAGAACGATGGCCCCGATATCTTTCGCCCAAAGGAGGGTCAGCCCGATGCTGACTGCGGTGAGAGAAAGGTAGGCCTGGATGGCGGGATAGGCGAAATAGGCCGCCACCAGATCCGCCAGAGTCATCTTGTTGAGATAATGTTTTTGCCCTTTCCAGAGCTTGGAACCCACAAACAATTTATTTCTCCAAATCGTTCTTTCTGTACAAGCCAAAGAGGCCCCTCGCGGCCGGTTCCAGGGGCGGCGATAATATCCTGACATAGAATGACCGGTAATGCCAAGTAATAAAACAGGCGGAAGCCATCATCCGAATGTGCTGGTGATTTCGGCTTCGATCGATCCGTTTAAGCTTTTTGCGAGCGGAGTGCTTCAAATTCTGCCAGGCAGTCGGGATTGGCGAGGGCGTCTTTATTGCTTACCGGGATTCCTTGAAATATGTTGCGGACGATGAGTTCGACTTTTTTCCCATTGAGGGTGTGGGGGATTTCCTTGACTTGGTGGATTTCCTGCGGCACATGGCGCGGGCTGGCTTCTGTTTTGAGACGGCTTTTGATTTTTTTCATCAGGGGTTCTTCCAGACGCAACGGATGGACTAGCACCACAAAAAGAATCATTCGGATATCGGTGTCTTTTTCCACGCCAATGATCAAGCTATCCTGGATTTCATCCAACTGCTCGACAATCCGGTAAATCTCTGCGGTGCCGATGCGTACTCCGCCGGGATTAAGCGTTGCATCGCTCCGGCCGTAAACGAGGACTCCTCCATGCTTCTTGATTTCTATGAAATCGCCATGGATCCATACTCCGGGAACTTTGTTGAAATAAGCATCTCGATATTTTTCTCCGTCCGGGTCGTCCCAGAAATGAATCGGCATGGACGGCGCGGGAGACAGGCAGGCCAGTTCCCCCTTTTGATTCAGAACCGGATGGTTTTGCTCATCCAGGGCCGCAACATCCATGCCCAGGCCGAGACATTGAATTTCCCCAGCTCTTACCGGAAACATGGGGTTGCCCAGCATAAAACAGGAGATAATATCCGTTCCGCCGCTTATGGAGGATAGTTGAACGTGCCGGTTTACATTTTCGTAAACCCAGCGAAAGCTTTCTGCGTCGAGGGGAGAGCCGGTGGAAAGCACGGCCTTGAGACTTTGCAAGTCGGCGCATTGCCTGGGAATCAGGTTTTGCTTCTGATTCGATGAGAGAAATTTTGGACTGGTTCCGAAAATTGTGATTCGTGTTTCTTCAACCAGTTTCCACAATGTTTCCAGAGTCGGGTAGGAGGGAGAGCCTTCGTAAAGAACGATGGTTGCTTGTTGGGCCAGGGCCGAAATCAGCCAGTTCCACATCATCCAACCGCAGGTGGTGAAGTAAAAAACGATGTCCTCCGAATTGATGTCTGTATGCAGGGCGTGCTCCTTGTGGTGTTGCAACAAAGTGCCTCCGGTCCCGTGAACGATACATTTGGGCAGGCCCGTTGTGCCGGAGGAATACAAAATGCACAGGGGATGGGAAAAAGGAAAAGGATGGAACTGAAAATCCGGAGAAGCTCCCCTGCCGATAAACTCTTCCCAAGTGAAAACGGAGGAGAAATTAATGCGGTCCTTGCGTGGTGCGTGGTCCGGGAAGGGGACGAGAATAATATGAGCCAAGCTGTTCACTTCCCCGGCGAGCGCTTCAACAGTTTCCAAAACCGGAAAATATTTTCCATTGTAATTGTAGCCGCTTGCACAAATCAAAATTTTGGGTTCGATTTGTCCGAAACGGTCCTTTACTCCCTGACGTCCAAAGTCCGGCGAGCAGGAGCTCCAAACGGCTCCCACGGCGGCCGCGGCCAGATGGCCGACAACGGCCTCCGGAATATTGGGGAGAAAACCGGCGATGCGGTCTCCAGCCTTGATCCCGGCATCCTTGAAAGCGGAAGCAAGCCTGGTAACGTCATCGGACAGCCGGCCATAAGTCATGCGCCGGATGGGTTGACCTTCCGCCTTGCTGATAATGGCAGTTTTGTCGGCGGAAGCCCGCAAGAGGTTTTCGGCGTAGTTCAATTCGGCGCCGGTAAACCATCGGGCTCCAGGCATGGATTTTGATGAAAGAATTTTGTCGGCGGTTTTGTGAAAATGAATGTTTGCGAACTGGCTGTAAAATTTCCAAAACTCTGAAATATTTTTAACGGACCAAGCATGAAGCTGTTGATAGGTTTTCAGGTCCAGGGAATAATGTTCATTCACCGCTTCCAGAAATTGATACATCCGGGATTGCTTGATTTGTTCCGGGCTGGGTTTCCAGAGTATCGTGCTCATCAGGATTTTTGCGTTGGTGGCGCCGATGGGATGGCCCAGGGCAATCGGCTATTTTTTGATGACGGGCCGAGGCATTTGAAAAAGATCGGTTGTCTTGGCGTAATAATCCGCTCCCATTCTGCCAACGTTGTTCATGCGGTCGGGAGGAATGCCTTTTTGCCATTGAGGGTGATTCAATTTTCGGGAAATTAAAATTTCGTTGACGTCTCCCAGTACCAATGTGCCGACACCCGCGCCGTTCCCTAATTTGATGAGTTGATTCAACGTGCATTTCAGTTGCACGGGACTTTCGGCTACCAGCCGGGGTTCGTTGGCGCCGCAATCGACAAATGGAACCTGTGCCTTCTTGAATTCGTCGGCATCGGGGGCGAAAGGTGCGGAACTGACGTTGGCTTTTTCCGCGGAATTTATGCCCACCGCTCCAACGACGTATTTCCCGTTCGATTTGATGTTTCTCAGTGTGTCTTTTTCCGATCCGTCCCGGTTATAAAAAATGGAATTGGAAATGATCGGTGGATTCATCGAGCATATATTGAAATAGCTGAACGGAGCCAGATTGTATATACCGTTTTCCGAAACGGTGGAAATCCAGGCGATAGGCCGGGGTTGGATGATGGAATTCATCAAGTGATAAATATCCACCCAATACTGCTCTCGAGGTCTGATGGTTTGGAATTCCGTGTGGACGGTCATGGTTGGTCATTCCTCCAGCTGGCAGGATAATCAGGGTCCTCCAGTGCCTGGCTTTCTTCGGTCAGGAACAAGGGATCGAAAGTATCGACCATGACCGCTTCCTCTTCCGTTTTCTTGAGTCCAATGGATTTTTCGTAGGCTCCGGGGTGTGGGCCATGGGGAATGCCCGACGGATGAAAACTGATGGAACCTTTGCCGATGTTTTTCCGGCTGGTAAAATTTCCAGAGTAGTAGAAAAGGAGTTCGTCGCAATTCACGGACGAGTGGTAAAACGGACAAGGGATGGCTTCCTTGTCAAAGTCGAGTATCCTGGGCAGGAAGCTCATGACGGCAAAACCCTCTCCGGCAAAAGTCATGTGGGATGAGGGGGGAAGATGAACTCTGCCGGTTTTGGGTTGAATGTTTTTTAAATTGATGGCCAGGGGATAGACGTAGCCGTCCCAACCGGTCATTTTGAAAAAGTTTTTTTCGTAAACAGTTTTGGTGAATTGCTTCTGGCGTTTGCGGATGATCGTCGTTGCGTCGTCGTTTTCAAATAAAAGATTGTCCCAGCTCGGGGTTTTAAAGCTACGTTCGGAATAAGGGGCGTCCATGTTTAATTGCCCCGCATCGTTGCAGTAGGCCCGGGGAATCCGGACTTGGCCTCTTGCCTCGACGTAAAGCAACTGGGGCGATTGGGAAAAGCTGAATCGGTAGGGGCAAGACCGGGGAATGATCAAATAATCCCCCGCCGTTAGCTGAAGCTTGCCGAACAGGGACTGAACCTCAATATCGCCCGCGAAAAGAAAAAACAATTCATCCCCGTCATTATTGGCAAAAAAACTGTTCTCGTGGGATTGCGGATGACACAGGCCGTAGCGCAGGTGTTGGTTAAACGCGAGGATTGTGCGTCCGGTGATGAAATTCTTTTGCGGAGGAAAAAGTCCACTTTTAAAGTGTCTTCTTTGCAAAAGAGGATCTCTTCGTTTGGTTGGATTGGCCCACAAGGCCTCTGGGTAGGCTTCGCAAGCTGTTTCCCCCGTGGGCGGATTATAAAGGTACAGGGTGGAGTGAGGCTGTTCAAAACCCTCGCGGGTGAAGCAATATTCGTTCAAAAGTTGGTTGCCGTTGTAATGTGCGATATGACGCCGGGGTGGAATCGAACCAAATTGTAAATATTTCAACATAGGATTACCCCACAAAATGAGTCAGTTTGCCGATACCTTCGATTTCCAGCACAACTTGATCGCCCTTGTTCAGAAACCGGTCTTGTTCCAAACCGCATCCGGACCCTACAGTTCCGCTTGCCAGAACATCCCCAGGATATAATGTTTGATATTCGGAAGCGAAAGCAATCATCTCTTCAAACGTGTAGTGAGACGTGCCGCTGTTACCCTCCGACCACAATTGACCGTTGACCCAAGCCCGCATTTTCAGGTTTCGGGGATCGCCGATTTCATCCGGGGTGACCAGATAAGGGCCCAGACCGGTGCTAAAATCCTTGGCCTTGGCGGGGCCAAGCCCAATACGCATGATTTTTCCTTGCAACTCCCTGGCCGAAAAATCGTTCAAGATGGTATACCCGCCGATATATTCCGAAGCTTGCTCCACATTTACTTTGGAGCATTTTTTTTTAAGAACGATGGCGAGTTCCAGCTCAAAATCCTTCTTATTCTCGTTTGCGGGAAAAATGACTGTAGAGCGGTCCCCGCTAAAACAACGGGGCGACCCATTATACCAAACGGGGAATTGGTACCACTCTGCTACCATGTCCAAGCCGCGTTTTTTGCGGGCGTTTTTAACATGCTCCTCAAATGTGTAAAAATCCAAAAAAGCGCCGGGGTTTTCAACCGGCGGCAACAAAGTGACATCTCCGATGGAGACGGGTGGTTGTTGCATAATCCGCTTCCCATGACTATTTATTAAGTCGGGTTGGCTAAGCGCCTCGGTAGTGCTCAAATCGACCAATGGGAAAATAGATTGATCTACTAAAATACCGTGGTTTTGCCGACCCTCTTTGGTTTTATACCGTAGTAGTTTCATGAGTGGGGAGCCTGATACTCAATCGCTTCAAACAAAGCTCGAAAATTTCCTTCGCCAAAACCCTCGTGGCCGTGGCGCTGGATCAGTTCATAGAAGAACGGTCCGGCTTTTTCCTCGTGGTAAAGGAGGGAAGCATCTTTTAAAAATATTTGTAGCAGGTAGTTCCCGTTTTTTCCATCCACGAGGATGCGTTCGGATTTCAGTTCCTCCAGGTCCTCTTTTAATTCGCCGATATTAAGCGTCTTCATCCTTTCCGGCAAAAGGTTGTAATAACTGTCGGGCGTATCCAAAAATTCGATGCCGCGGGACCGCAGAGTTCTTGCGGTATCGATTAAATTATCAACTTCCAGGGCAATGTGCTGGATGCCGGCTCCGTGATTCTGGTTGATAAAAGTCTGGATTTGCGAACTGTTGAAATGAGGGTAAAGAGGATCGTTGGTGGCGAATTTTATTTTCGACTGAGGATCCCACATCACTTTTGATGATAATCCGGTTCCCTTTTTTCCGGATTTAAAATCTGGCGTATGAAATGCCACCGTCCAGAATTTTTTTAAATCCATTACATGTTCGAAAAAATGACTGACCGGGTAAAGAGTCCGCGAGTTAATGGTCAAATGATCGATTTTCAAATAGGAAGGCATTGGTGAGGCAGGGGCTGATTCGATTTTTTCAAACATGGGAATTTCGTCCTCGTCTCCGTCGATTTGCAAGAAGGTAAATTCCAGGAAACCAATTGGCGTGGTTATGGTGATAAAGCGGTGACGGGTGTTTTTAGAAAAAAATTCCTTGTCGCCGTGGAGAAAAGTTGCATCGTGATCAGCCAGGTAATCGATCGTCTTATCCAGGTCGCTCACTTGAAAAGTGACTCTTCGTATCCCCGGGGAAAGAATTTTTAAGAATTCGGCCGTGTATCCGTGCGATGACGTTGGAGATACAACCAATACTCTGATGTCGTTTGCAGTGAAAAAAACTCCCTTGCTGTGGAACAGAGCCTCCCATTCCGGAGTGGAATGGTGGGTTTCTACAAAGCCCATTTTTTTTGCGTAGAAATTGCGGGAGCGATCGAAAAAATCAACAACAAATTCGATGGAAAATAGTTTGTTTATGCCTAAGGATGATCCGTGTGACATGATATTCAAAACTTTCCGGGTTGGTGAGAAACTTGACGCGGAGTGTGAATCTTAAAGCTGATACATTTTGAGGCTTTTCAGTGCCTTGTTGAGGTTGCGCCTCCAAGGATGGTCTTGAATTTAGGATGATCACTTGTCCAATGGGGATTCTTTTGCTGGAAACGCTTTCACTAAAAAAATCATGCGGCCGATTTTTTGCCGATAGCTTTTCTTGTTTTGTCCAGGCCAAGCCAGAATGTATATATGGCCTCCAGCGCCTGATGGGCTCCTTTAAAAAACTTTTGGGCATTAAAGCGTGGGCTGTGAAAAGAGGTCTTCATTTCATCAAGCACATTGTCGCCGTGTCTTTTTTCACTGTTGAAATGGAAAAGGAAAAAATCGAGGGGGATAGCGCGGTTTCCATTTAGGTGGTTCGTTTCGTTATATCGCTCAATACCTGTGATCAGCTCTTTCCAGAAGTTGTTGGATTCGTGTTCTTCTCCCTTGCCAATACCCCATGCGGCCCAGGTTTCGATGGCGTAGCTCGCGCCTCGGCTGATTTCAGCATCTTTGCTTCCGTAGGTTTTTTCAAGTGAACCGATGAAATGCCGGGTGGAAGGTGAAGCGGTTTCCCAATTCCCTAGTATTTGCGTATTCAGTTTGAGAGGTTTTGCGGTTTCACGTAGCCAATTGATATGCGCCCAGGGAGTTTTGAACGGCTGGTTTTCCGTTGACCCGTCCGGATTTATTCCAACTCCTAATTCATTGGCTAAAATAAACCGGGCGTGCGTTTCAGCTTCAATGTCTGATGCGTGGAGGACTCGCATCAATTGGGCCAGCAAAAACCACTTGGAGAAGACGGCAAACTGTTCAAACAAGTTGACCATTTGGTTGTGGCTTATTTCCCCTTGTTTAAACCATTTGCAATAAGGATTGCGGGTAATGACAGGATGATTGTGGACGTTCTTTTGGATCCCATGCCAAAAAATATCGAATGTTCTATACATTAGGCGGCTCATAATACCTCCTAAATTAAAATTGGAATCGAAACTGGCTCCTGAAAATTTTCAGGTTATTGGGAGTAGAGGTGAAATGATTTCCTTTTTATTATTGTAACGCTCCTGGAGGAAAGGAGGGGAAGAAAAAGGTGAAAAATTAGCGGGGAAAGCGACTTGCCGGCCATGGATTTTTCGTGGTCGGGGCAACCACCGGCTGGAGGGCTAAATTTTTCTTCGATACATTCCATAAACTTCTTGAAGGGCTCGGGTCCATTCATCAATGGTTACGTCCTTAACGATTTCCAGTGTTATCTCAAAGATATTGTCGTCCTTGTCCGCCGTGTTTTGCAATTGCAGGATTTTTTCTTTGACTTTTCTTTGGTCCCTTTGGCTCTTGAACCGTTTTACGTCTTCAAAACGCTTTTGTTTGAGGTCCCATGGAATTTCCACGCGCGGGACGGCCTTGTTTTCTTTCCGCCCTTGCCGGTAGCGATTGATCGCAATAATCCGTCTTTCACCGGTGTGCACCTGTTTGTCGTACAAGGCGGATGATTGTGCGATTTCGTCGCGGAAAAATCCGTCGGCTTTTGCCTGCAGGGTGCCGCCGAATTCGTCAATTTGCCGGAAATAATCCAGAACACCTTTCATGACCAAATGATAAACTTGCATTCGCCCGGAGCCGTCGCTTAAGTGCGCCATCATATCCTTGAATCCGCCCATTTCTTCAAACAGGATAGCTTGCGCATCTGAGGCAATGCGAACGGCTTCTTCCGTGGGTGTCGTGATTGGTTCATCATACGAATTGCTGTGGAGGGCTTGCGGATAATTCAACAAAGCATGAAATAATTCGAGAGCCGTCCGAGTGATGTTATTCCGGATTTCCCGCTCGTACAGGCTTCTTCCGGATGTTTGTACGTGGGCCTTCAATTTTTGCGCGGCCGGGTCATCCGCGCCATAGACATCCCGTAAGGCTACCGCCCAGATTCTTCTCACGGCGCTTAACAGGGCGATGTATTCGATTTCCATCCCCGATGTGTAAAAGAAAGGAAGACGCTTGCCGATGGAATTGATGCTCATTCCGCGTTGCAAAGCGGCATCGACATAAACGAATCCGTTTGCCAGGGTGAAGGCGGCTTGTTGGATCGGCGTGGCGCCTTTTTGTTCGATATGGTAACCGCTGACATTGATCGGATAATAAGATGGGGTGTTTTGCGCACACCATTCAAACATGTCCATTGCCAGCTTGATGGATTTATCCAGGGGAAAAAGCAGTTCGTTTTGGGCGTCATCTTCCTTGCACGGATCGGTTTGCGAGGTTCCCCGGATTTTTTTCAAATTCTGTCCGCGTTCTCTGGCCGCTTGAAAACGGGCGGCGGTCATCCAAAGGGAAGGGCCGTTGATCGTCATGGAGATGCTGGCATCGTCCGAAAAAAAACCGTTATATAGCGTGAGAATATCCTGGTAGGTTGAAACCGATACGCCGCCCTCGCCGACGTCCAGGAGGTAATCGGGGTTGTCGGCGCTTCTTCCCAGCAGAGTATTGGTATCGAATGCGGTGCTCAGCCGCCTGGATTGTTGTTGCCCCATGATGAGATGAAATCGGGCGTTGGTCATTTCGGGAGATCCAAGGCCCGCGAATATCCTGGTGGGTTCTTCGTGCTCGCGCTTTCCGTCAATAATCAGGAAAGTTTTTGGATAAATGGATAAACCGTATGGAAACTCTCCCGGAAACCCCCATTCTCCTTGGTAACGGGCTATCTGTGCCGGATGGTCCATACAGGGAACCGCAATCAGGGGGACGTCAATTCCTGTCGGCAATTTGTGCGATACGATGGTGTGTCGTTTTTCATCCCATTCCCGCTGGAGTTTATTTTGGTAGGCCCGGTTCTTTTTGGCCTTTTCCACTGAGGCTTCGACGGATCGATTATAATTTTCATTTGCATTGATAATTTCGGCCAGGGACATCTCAGACATGTCCTTCGGTTAGCGATTGATAAAGTCGGTCGACACCGGAATTGCGATGCTGGATGGCGGTTGTGAGGAACAACCGGTCGTCGCTGACCTTGCCTTGCAATAAGCTTATGACGTGTCTTGCGCCGCGAAGTTCGTTTTTGTTCAGGACAATGTAGACTTCCGGCAGTCCCAGCATTTCCTCTTTGGCAATTTGCGATGCGCCGCCGATATCCGGTGTGATGACAAGGATGGATTGGTCGGTCAAGCCGGTAATTCCTGTGTCGGGTTGACCGGTTCCGTAGGATTCGATAAACACGTCATATCCGGCGGTTTTCAAAATTTTCACCATATCCGGAAGCGCCCGGGCGACGCCGTTGCCGTAACCGCGTGAAGCGACGCTTCGTATAAAAATTCTACTTGTATCGACCCAGGTTTTGTCCGTGGCATACATGTATGCGATGCGATCTGCCAGAAGAGCGCCGCCGGAACGGTCTGAGGTGGGATCGACGGCAAGGATGGCAATTTTTCTGTCGTTCATTCGCTTGTCGTGAAAGAAGCGAAGAATGATCTCATCCAGCAAGGTGCTTTTGCCGGACCCGCCACGGCCGGTTATTCCGTAAACCCTGGTTGGGGCTTTGTCGGTCAGGCCGTCCAGTTTCGACAAGCAGATCGCATAGCGTTTCGACTGTTCGAATACCTTCCGTCCTGTCGGTCCGTTTTCTTCAAGAGGTTCATCCAGTAATCGGTGAGCTTGTTGCGGATCGGCCGCAATGTTCAGCTCCGCCTTCTTTTTGTCGAGCAAAGTATCCAGGCGAGCTTTTTCCTCGGCCAGATTCATCAAGCAGGAGATGGCCGCTACGTCACCTTCCGGCAAATCCTTCAGAAGCTTTTCGGGATGGTCGGGAACAACGGAAAAATCATAATGGTCGTTGATAAATGGTACGATCAGGTTTGCCTCGCCGCTTCGAAAAATTTTATCAATGCCGGCCTCGCATTCGAGACGTTCAATATCATCCGGTGTGATTGTTGCTCCGCCGCCGCCGATCAGATGAATATGCGGGTAATGACGGTTTTGTAAATTTTTTTTTATCGCCTTGAAAAAGGGGATGTGACCGCCGTTGTATGAACTGATGCCGGCGAAATGTACGCCTTCCTGGATAATGGCTTCGACAAATTTGTCGACGCTTAGATCATAACCGCCAAGGATCACTTCAATACCACCCTTTTTCAGGGTGTCGGCAACGACCAGAATGGCGGCGTCGTGGCCGTCATTGCTTTTGACACCGATGAAACCGCGAATTTTATGTTGGGTCATTTTGAATCATCGTTTTTCCAGGGGGACATAAGTTTTTATTTTATCCGTGCCGGGGCCGGTGTATTTTTGCGTGGGTCGATATAAAGGGCCGTTGGCCTTTCGTTGTCTTACGTTGTTGGCCACCCAGCCGAAATGCCGGCTTGCCTGGAACAGGGGTGTGTTGAGGGTTTTGGGCACGCCGATGATTTTTAAAAGAATACAGATGGGCAAATCGGCATTTGGGGTGCGTCCCTTTTCGTTGTGCATGATCCGGCTGATGATGTCATAGATCTCAAATAAATGACCTTGCCCCCTTTTTTTCGCAAGCGGCCTGGCGATTCCTTCGGCGATGCGTACTCTTGATTCGACATTATCTTTATAGTGTTTCAAGCGATGGCCGAACCCGGGAACGATTTCCTTTCTTTCTAGCTTGCCGTGGATATATGCCTCGGCATTTTCCGGTTTGCCGATTTCTTCCAGCATATCGGCCGTGCACTCATTTGCCCCGCCATGAAAGACTCCCTTTAAAGAGATTCCCCCGGCCAGCAGAGGTGAATAGGGGTCCGTTCCCGATGATTCCGCAACCAGGGAGGCGAAGGTGGAGCAGTTGATGGTGTGCTCCAAATAAAGAATAAGCACGGTGTTCAGCGCTTTTACCGCTTCGTCTTCGGGTTCGATGCCCAGCATGTGCAGAAAATTGGCGGCGTAGTTCAAGGATGGGTTGTGTGGAACAACGGGTTTTCCGCTCTGTATTCTGTATCCATTGGCGATGATGGTTGGAATCTTTGCGCCCATGCGCATCCCGGTTTTGAGAATAAGGTTTGCCAGCTTGTCAGCCTCCGACTTTGGGCTTTGCCACAAAGGGTTGTGATAATCCTCATCGAACATTCGCGCGTAGGACAGAGTGGTCAGGAGAAAGTCCATCATGTGAACATTTTCAGGATAACTTTTCATGTGTTCGATGATTCGTCGACCGAGACTGCGGTTTGTGTTGAGTTGCTGGGTGAAAGCGTCGAATTGGTCCTTACTGGGTAGATGGCCTTGAAGGAGCAGATAAACGCTTTCTTCAAAAAAACCTTTGACAAGATCAAATATGCTGTATCCCCGGTACAGGAGAATGGGGTTTCCATCCGCTCCCAATGTTGTCAGGGATATATCAGAGGTGCAGACGGGCACACCGTCAAGACCTGTGTCAATTGTATTCATTGTCAGTTCCTATGGCTTATAATTGAGGATGTCGTTAATTTCCGACCTGTGCATCATCTCCGGCGTCAATTCCTTTTGACTGCCCTCTTCTTTTAACCTGGCGAGAAAAGATTTCGTCTGTCCGGCATGGTATCTGAACAGGGAAACGGGGAAGAGAATGATTTTATACCCCAGTTCCATGAATTCCCTTGCCTTAAGGTAAGGTGTTTTGCCGAATTCCGTCATGTTGGCAAGTAAGTCGCCGGAAACTTTGCTTCTATACTCCGCGAACTCGTCTTTATTTCTGAGAGACTCGGGAAAGATCATGTCCGCTCCCGCGTCCCGATACAATTTTCCTCTCGTGATGGATTCATTGAGTTGGGAGTCGTTGTCGATATTGGTTGCGCCACGCGCGTCGGTTCGGGCGATGATGACAAATTCCGTATCGTACCGGTCGCGGGCCGCGCAAGCTTCTTTTATTTTGGCAATCATCTCATCTCTTGCAATCACTTCCTTTCCGGATAAATGACCGCACCTTTTTGGGAAAATCTGGTCCTCAATATGTAATCCTGAAAACCCCGCCTCAATATATGTCCTTACGGTTTCTCCAATGTTTTGGAAACCGGTATCTGCGTCGCAGATGATGGGGATGTCGACGGCCTTGGTAATCCAGCCGCCGATATAGAGAAAATCCTCAAGGCCCAGTGCGCCCTCGTCGGCGACGCCCAGGCTGTTGGAAAGGCCCGCGCCGGATATATAAACGCCGTGGAAGCCTTCTTCGGCAATTTGTTTTGCTACGAATGCGTTGTAAGCGCCGGGCATCACCACATGCTCTTCTTGTTTCAGCAAGGCGCGGAGTTTTTTCCCGCTCATTTTATTTGACCTCCAACAGCCGCATCAAGTCGGTCAGGTTTTCGATCTTCTCGAGGGACCCTATGGAATCGATTATTTGATTTTGTTTTTCTTCGCTCAATAGTGGAGCGGCCGCTGTTTTGAATTTGGTTTCAATTTCTTTTGGTGTCAACGGGTTGTTGGGATGGCCTTTGGGATCCAAAACTTCCTTTTCATGGACGGCGCCGTTTGCCAGTGTGACGATAACCTTGTTGGGAAACGATTTTCCATAAATTTCCGTGTACTTCTTTTTTTCGGCGACAGTAACTTTTTGCATCAGGGAGCGAAGTTCGGGATTATTCAAATGAGAATCGTCGAACTGCTGAAGCGTGATGTTTCCGTCTATCAGAGCGGCGGCCACGATATAGGGCAGACTGTGGTCGGCGGTTTCTTTTGTTTCCGGCGCCCATTTGGCCGGCTCCTTGCCGATGATCTCATAGGAATGAAAACTGGTTTCAATATGAATTTTTGCGATCTCCCGCAAGCGTTCATGGCCGATGGACTCCCTGAGTTGCAGGGCCGCCCATATGGCGCTTTGGGAGTGATATTCCGCGGGGAAAAATTTGATGTAGGTATCGGCGATCTTGAAATCCTTGCTGTCGGGTCCGGCGAATTGCCCGGCAAGGTCAAACTCTCCTAGGGTGATCTGATTGATAAATCCGTGTTGGCCAGTAAAGATGTCGCTGGGCCCGGTGAAACCGTGTTTGACGTAAAGCGCCGCGCGCACGGCATTTTGGGCGGCCTGGGCGAATGCGGCGGCTTTCCATTGCGAAATCGTGCCGACCCGCGTTTGCCGCAGGTAATTGCCGGTCGTGACGGCAATGGCCAGTGTATCGCGGATTTGCCGCTTGGAGAAATCCATCAACTTTGCGGCGGCCGCGGAACTTGACACGGAACCGTAGGTCACGTGGTCCCATCCTTTTTTTCTAATCCCTGCGGCGTCGCAAAGCCGGCAATGTAATTCGTATGCAACAACAGTTGCCAGTATCAGGTCTTTTCCCGTTTTACCGTTCGCTTCCGCCACGGGGAGACAGGCGGCAATGTTGTCGCTCGGATGGGCCGGCTCCCGGTTGAGATACGTGTCGTTCCAATCAAGCGCCCGGATCATCGTGCCCAGGTAAACCGTTGCGTAATCAACCGGAGCTTTGTGCCTGGTTCCCAGTACCGTTGCGCCTGTTGCCGAGGAAGATTCAAGAGCAAACTTCCTCATGGCTTTCACCGGAGGGGTATGAAATGCGGCAAGCGCAACGGCCAAACTGTCCAGATACCGTTCTTTCGCGGCTTGGACGGCATCTTGCGTCAGGTCGCGATAAGTTAAGCCGTGCACATAATTGGTGATCTGTGTTTCAAATTTATCCATAAAGGGTCTTGGTGAAATAGTTTTCATGAGAACCGATACTAATTCGATTTTACCTCGCTGAGTCCAAGTTCACGGATCATTTGCTCGCGGATTTTAAATTTCTGGATTTTACCGGACACGGTTTGTGGAAAAGATTTAACTATTCGCACATAGCGCGGAATTTTGAAATGGGCAAGCATGTCCCGACAATAGTTGCGAATTTCATCTTCGGTTGCTTGTACCCCGGATTTCAATTGAATCCAGGCGCACAGCTCTTCTCCAAATTTATGGTCCGGGACGCCTACTACGGATACTTGCTCGACCGCGGGATGAGTGAACAGGTATTCTTCGATTTCGCGCGGATAGATATTTTCTCCCCCGCGAATCACCATGTCTTTGATTCGGCCTGTTATGCGGTAATTGCCGTCTTTTCGACGCAGTGCAAGATCGCCGGAGTGGAGCCATCCATCCTTATCGATGGTTTGTTCCGTGCCCTCCGGATCTTTGTAATACCCTTGCATGACAACGTGACCGCGGACGCATATTTCGCCTTGTTCATCATCGCCGAGTTCCTTCCCGGATTTGGGATCGATGATTTTGACCTCCACATCCGGAATAGGGGAACCGACTGTGTTGACCCTGACTTCCACCGGGTCATCGATTCGGGTTTGAGTAAACACGGGCGAAGCCTCCGTGAGTCCATAGCCGATTGTGATTTGGTGAGCCCCCATGTCGTTGATGACCCGATTCATGATTTCAATCAGGCAAGGCGCCCCGGCCATAATGCCGGTTCGCAGGGAGCTTAAATTCCGGCTGGCGAAAGTGGAGTCTTCCAGCATGGAAACAAACATGGTCGGCACACCGTAAATAGCTGTTGCCCCCTCGTGTTCGATGGCGTCCAGTGTGGCGGTGGAGGAAAAATATTCGGCGGGAACGATCATTGCCGCTCCGCGAACCATGGCCCCCAAGACGCCCAGTACACAGCCGAAGCAGTGATAAAACGGCACTGGAATGCATACCCGGTCGTTTTCCGTGAAGCCTTGATTGCCGCTGGTATAAAAAGCATTCAGCAAAATATTCCGGTGCGTCAGCATCGCGGCCTTGGGGAAGCCCGTTGTTCCGGACGTGTATTGGATATTGATCCGGTCGGATGCCTGTGGTTTTTCTGCCGATTCGTTCAGTACCTCATCGCTGATTTCGGAACCTTTGGCCAACATGGTAATCCATGAAATCATTCCCCGTGGTGTTTTGCCTCTAAGGCTGATCACCCAGCGCAATTTTGGAAAGGTGGGACTGTTGAGTCCGCCGGGTTCGGACTTTGCGGACTCTGGACAAACTTCATCAAAAATCCCGAAGTAATCGGATGTTTTGAAATGGTCTATAAGGAAAAGGGCTTTTACATCGCTTTGCGCGAGGACATATTTCAATTCGAAGGGGCGGTAAGCCGGATTGATTGTCACCATTACGGCGCCAATACGCGCCGAGGCCATTTGCAGAATGACCCATTCGGGCACATTGGTGGCCCAAATCCCAACACAGTCTCCCTTGTTAATGCCCAAGGCAAGCAGACCTTTTGCCGTTGCATCTACATTAGTTCTAAACTCGTTATAGGACGATCGATATTGCGCGGCGGGAAAAACGAGCGCGTCGTGATCGGGGAAACGGTCGGATATGGTGTTCAAGACCTGCCCGATGGTCAAATGGTCCAACCAGGGTTTATTGGTCATGTTTAGACTCCCAAGAAAAATTTCTTCCACAGGGTATTTATTTCTCTTTGAGGAGCTCTTTTTCATTATAAAGCATTTGCGGAAGAATTGCCGTCCGGAGGAAATAAAAATCGTTTAAAAACCCAAATCCTGGATTGACTGCGTGATAAAATTAAAACAAGAGGGGGGTTTGATATGTCAGGCTCATTGAACAGAAAAGTTGCGTTGATTGCCGGTGGAAAAGTCGATTATTTTGCCAAGGCAAATCCGGATTTGATGTTTTTTGAAATGGCTTTGCAAGCCGTGAAGGAAGCCGTATCGGATTTGCAAATGAAGCCGAAGGCTTTTAGAAAATTGATGCGGGAACGGGGTGGGATGGTGGTTACCCATTTTGCCGACCATTTTGCGGGGCAGTTGTTGGGAGAAGCTCTGACAAGGGATTACTTGGGACTGAATCCCGTTGAAGCCTGCCGGGTTGTGGGCGGCGGGGCTACCGGCGGACTGGGGGTTCAGGCGGCCATTGAAAAAGTCGCCTCCGGTAGAGTGGACCTCGCTCTTGCCGTCGGGTATGAAAAAATGTCGGAAGTGAATACGTTTCAAGGCAACGAGTTTATTGCCTTGGCTTCCGACACGGTGGCGGACTTTCCCAACGGTGGTTACTACCCGCTTTACTATGCCGCCATGGCGCAAGCTTATCTTGATACTTTCGTGGGCAGAACCGTTTCGGCAGAGGAGATAAGGGACGCTTTTTCCAAAATCGCCGTTTTGATGCGAAACAATGCGCAATATAACCGCAGGGCTCAAACCAGCCGCGATAATCCTTACGCGACCGTTTCCACCTGCGGGTTCATCCAGGTGGACGATGTGGTCAACTCGGGAATTGTCGCTACACCCTCATACCGGCTGGATTGTTGTCTGATGACCGATGGAGCATCGGCGGTTGTCGTTGCATCTGAGGATTTGGCAAAACAGCTTAGCGACCAACCCGTTTATATTACTGGAATAGGTAATGGTACGGATTGCATGAGAACGGGAGAAAGACCGAGAACCGTCGGCGGATTGGTGAAGGAAGACTTGTTGTTGCCGCACGAAGAAGACGACCCGAAACTGGTGGATTATTATCGCCGGCTTGAATATCCGGGTTTGCATTCTTTCCGGGCCGGGCGATGGGCGGCAAAAAAAGCTTACGCGATGGCCGGTGTTACCGGGAGACCACTGGAATATTTTGACCTCATTGAGATTCATGATGCTTTTGTCATTTCAGTTATTCAGACCATGGAAGATTTGGGCATGGTGCCTTACGGCCACGCGAGCGAGCTGTTTAACGCCCTGCCTCTGGATGATGGCAAGGTTCCCATCAATCCGAAAATAGGCGGCGAAAATGGACTGTATGTCAATCCCTCCGGCGGGCTTATCGGCCAGATGCACGCGGTCGGCGCCACGGGGAACACACAAGCGGTTGACGTACTTTGGCAGATGCAAGGGAAAATAGAAAACAAATATGGTCACCCGGAATTGCAGGTTCCGGACCCCAAAATCGCGTTGTTTCACAGCCACGCCGGAACGGGAAGCGATATTACCGTGACGACTGTCGAAAGAGGGTGGTGAATTATGCCGGTTGAGGATAAAGCGCTGACTGCCGGAGATAAAGCTTACAAACCGGCTCGGAGCGATGTTGTGATTGTGCAACGTGAGGTCAGCATAAAATACAAAAAAAGCTATGGCGGCATGTCTCCTTATATAAAGGGGATCATGGGCGGCAAGGAGGCAGAGCTTTTTTATACAGTTTGCGACAATGTGGACGGCCACGATGATCTGGGGATTTTAAGGTTTCAAGTGCCGAGGGCGGACTGTCCGGAATGTTATGAGAAAACCCGGTGGGAAAAACTGCCGGACGATACCGGGTTTTATGTGAATACACTGTCCACCGCGATTGAACTGGCGGGGATCAGCTTTATGGATCAACTTCCCGTTACCGTCGCCTGGATAAAGGCTGTTTTACCGGGTGACGGCTCGGTGGAACTGGATACCCTGGTTGCGGGCATGGTTTGTTCCGAGGATTATTCGCGACTTAAAAAGGGCGACGAGTTGCGGCCCGTATTCCGGCAGAAACCGCGGGCCAGCGCCAGTGATGTGATGTGGGTTATGAAAAATGCCCGGGAACTGCCGGAAGGTTATGTCCAAAGCAGATATTATAAGATTTAAGATGCGTCCAATCCGGAATAATCCGCGGCGTTTCCGATGACGGGGTGAAATGATGAGCTATGTGACACGTCAGCAAAAAGACTGGATCGAGATGGTATATGGCGGCCAGGAGAACCTTTCGATCTATCTGGATATGCTGGACACTTTCGGAAAACTTGTGGAAAAAACGGTGCTTCCCGCCGAGCAAAAAACCGAACTGCGGAGGTCGAGAAATCCCCTCGAACATTTTAAGGAAAGCCTGGAAGAGAGAAAACAAATCGACCGGGCGGCTATTGCAGACATTATTAATGAAATAAAAAGCGAAGAAAAAATCCCCGGCGAAATTTACGACCGGATTGTGGAGTTTGGACTTCCCGGCGCCTCTTTCACCGAAGAATTAGGTGGAGTGGGTTTCCCCTATCCGGTATTCATCGCTTTTCTTGAAACTCTTGGCAAAGCGTCTCCCAGTATCGGCGTGAGATATGCGATTTCAAATACGGTGGCGGAGGGACTGCGTTTCAATCATGCCGCCGGAACCTTGTCGGAATATGGCGAAAAAATACTCAGGGAGTTGGTTGCGGGTGAAAAACTTGCCGCTTTTGGTTTGACCGAAGCTTCTGCTTCCGGATCCAACATCATGCGGGAAATGACGACACGAGCCGTACTTTCCGAGGATGGAGCGCATTACCGGATCGATGGCAATAAAATGTTCATCACCAATGCCGGTGCGGCGGATGTCTACGCAATTTTTGCCAGAACGTCGGATGATCCCAGGCACGGGATTTCCTTGTTTATTGTCGAGCGTGGAACTCGCGGATTTAACATCGGACAGTTGTTTGAAAAAAGAATCGTCGAAAATTCGTCATTGGGAGAACTGGTGCTGGATGCCGTCGAAGTTCCCTTGGATAATTTGGTCGGCAAGCCGGGTTATGGAATGCAGTATGCCGTCAGAATGCTGAATTCCGGCCGAGTGACTATTGCCGCTTTGGCTACCGGTTTGGCTCAGAGAGCTTTTGAGGAGTATCTGAATATTGCCATGGAGGGGAAAAAGTCCGCCGGCAAGCATTTGGTGGAATACGACAGAACAAAAGCGAAAATTGCCGAGATGTCCATGGAAATCAACGCCGCCAGGGACATGACCTACCGTGCCGCATGGCTGAAAGGGCGGTATGACGCGGACCCGGACAACCCGGAGTTTCTGCGTGAGTATGTTCTTGAGGGGAACGGGGCGAAACTCAAGACATCGCTGGTGGCGCAGAAAGTCTGTGATTATCTGATTAAAATTGGCGGCGCAAGTTCCGTCGTCAAGGAAAATCCCATGATGAAGCATTATCTGGACAGCTGGCTTTATTATTTCGGGGAAGCGGTGCCGGAAGTGTTGGAAAATATCATTGCCGGTATGGAAGTAAAAAAACATAGCGTGTGAAAAGTATTATAAGAGGTCCGGGAAGATTTCCTGAAAAACCGCCGCCGGCATTTCTCATGCCTATAAAAATAGTTCCAAAAACATTCAGGATGGCGCGGGAGGAGCAACAACTTGAGGAGATTCTTCAAAAAGCCTCCGCCGCCGCACCGGGTACCGCTATCCTCTTCCCTGAGTATGGAGCGTATACCGTCAAGGGGTCCGAAAAAGCTTATAATGAATTATCCAAGGCCGCTGTAAACCATGGCGTGACCCTGATCACTTCCCTGAACCATCCCGGCGAAGACCTGCCCCACGCCTCTCCGAAAACCAATTACAACACGCTTTTTATTTTCTCAAGAACCGGGCGGATTTATTCGCCGCAGGCGAAAATAACTCCGCAATCGTTTGAACTGCGCCATCGGGACGAATCTTTTCCCAGGATGGATGTGACACCCTATTCCTATCTCAACAAGGTCACACTGAGGCAAAATGGCGCGGCGTATGCGGCCTTCTTTTTCATCTGCTCGGACCTGTACGTGCTTCCACTGTTCGATGCCCGGGACCTGAAATCCGACGCGATAATATGCCCGGCCAACTTCGGCAACGGCTCGGAGCAAGCGGCGGGAGGAGTAATAGAGCACGTCGTAAAATCGGGTTTGTTCCATCGGGGATTTTTAAGCAACAGTTGCCAGGTCGTGGAGGAGGGAGTGATTCCCTTTACTGTTGCGGTGGAGAAGGCCTTTGAAAATGAAACGGGGAAAATCGTTTTTGACAAGAGAGACCTGGATGAGCTTCTTGAAAATTCCTGTGCCATTTATTCCGATGAAGAATATCGAAACTTTAAGAGCGTACTTGCAATAACCCTGAACGGAACCTTTGCCGTTCCCCGGTCGCGCAGTCTTGAGAATGGATTGAAAGTCAATCTGGGCGCGTACGAAAGGGTGGTTGAGCTATAAAGGCGATGTTTCCATCGCTTGTCTTTTTTCCTTTCTCAGCGACATGCTGAGATTCAGCAGGGAGGGAATGAGGATGAGCGTAAACAGCATACTGAAAAATAATCCGGAGAGAATTACGGTCCCGATCCCCCGATAAATCTCGCTTCCCGCTCCGGGCAGGACCACCAGCGGCATCAAGCCGAAGATGCTGGTAAACGTGCTCATGAAGATGGGACGGATGCGGGTGCGGACACTTTCCAGGATGGCGTCACGCGGGGTCATTTCTCCGCTTCGCAGATTGTTCAGACTTTGATAGATGATCAGTATCGCGTTGTTGACGACCACGCCGATGAGGATGATGAACCCCAGCATTGTCAGCACATCCAGGGGTTGCAGGACAAAGCGGTTGATCAGCCAGAGTCCGAAAACGCCGCCCACCGCGGCCATTGGGACGCTCAGCATGATGATCAACGGATAGCCCCAGTGCTGGAAGAGAACAGCCAGCAAAAGGTAAGTGATGATTATGGCCATGACAAAGTTTCCCGACATGGCTTGCCGGGTGCGTTCCAGTTTGTCGGCGTTTCCCGTCAATTGAATGGAGTATCCACCCGTCAGTGTTCCATCATCCTTGAGGGGTTGAATGATCTTCGTTCTGACCAGGTCGATGCCTTCCTCCAGGGGCAAGTTGGCCGGTGGCAGTACCTCCAGGGTAATGGACCGGTCGCGTTCGAGGTGTTGAATACGCTCCGAACTGACGGTTTCCACGGTAGTGGCGATACTGCCTAGAGGAACGGTTTGTCCCGTCGGTGTGTTTACCATGGCGGTATCGATTTCCTGGGTGCGGGTGATATCGGAGTCGCGGCTTTTGAGGATCAGGTCGATTCCGTCACGCGGCAAATAGGTTACGTTCAACTTGTCCGGGTCCAGATAGACTTCATCCGCGTAAACGCCGTCCACCAGGGCGGAGACGGAGTAACCCAACTCAAATACATTCACTCCCATATCCGCAACTTCTTCCCATTTGGGTAGCACCTGAATTTGGGGTTGCCCCAGCTCCATGCCTGGGACGGGGCGGATCTGCGCGCCCGGCATGATTTTTTTCAGTTTGAAAAAAGCATTTCGCGCGAGGGTGGTCAATTTAACCAGGTCGGGTCCCAGAATATTGATTTCGATACCGCGTGAACCGCGAAACGCGCTGGAAAAAAGCGACAGCTGACGGGTGATGGCAATCATGCCCGGAACTTTTTTCAGTTCCCTCTTCAACGGCAAAATCAAATCCTTGGCGCGCGCGGGGTCCTTTGCCTTGACGATGGTGAACAAGCTCCCTCCGGTGCCGATGAACAGGAAGTTGCGCACCGCCGGGCCTTCGAGGCCGGCTTCTTTTTCCTTTCCCGCTTCCGTTTCCCAATAAGAACGGTAGCCGGCTTCCATTTCCCTTCCGATGCGGTGCGCCTCCTCAATGTTATAGCCCTGCGGAGGAATCATTATACCGATGATGACGTTCTGGTCGCCTTCGGGGAGGTATTCGGTTTTGGGGATGATCTGCAACGTGATGAAAATCGGCAACAGGATCAAAACTAAAACGACGGCAATTTGCATTCGCCGGGATTGAAACAATTTTTTGAGAAGGGAGATAACCGCCTCATTGAATTTCACCGCCAGTGGCGTCAATCCCAGGAGATTCCTGAAAGTCGGGATTTGATTGTGTGTGGATTCATATTGCAAAAGTTTTTTGCTGAGAACCGGGATTACCAGGATGCTCACCATCAGCGACAGCGTGACCGCCGCGCTGATGGCGACGGCGATGTCCCGAAACAATTGTCCCACGTCCTCTTCGATGAAAAGAATCGGGATAAAAACGGCCAGCGTGGTCAGCGTGCTGGCCAAAATGGCTCCCCACACTTCCAGGGCGCCGTCCCGGGCCGCCTGGGCGACCGGTTTACCCATTTCCCGGTGGCGGTGAATATTTTCCAGAACAATGATTGACGCATCGACGACCATGCCAACGGCGAAAGCCATGCCCGCAAGCATGATGACATTGATCGTCCTGCCCATGAGCGTGATGACCAGGAACGACCCGATGACGCTGATCGGAATAGCCAGCGCAACAACCAGGGTGCTGTAAAAACTGCGTAGAAATACCAGCAGGAGGATGATCGCAAAGGTTCCGCCAACGATGATGTTGAATCGCACCATGTTGATGGCGCGGATAATGTACTCCGTTTTGTCCGCGGTCTGCACCAGGTGGAGCCCCAGCGGTTTCAGCAGATTTTCATTGAGTTCGTCCCGCGCCTTTTTGAGGTCCCGCATGACCTTGATGATGTTGGAGCCGATCTCTCGCTGGGCGTTGATGGCGATACCGGGCAACCCGTTTTGCCGCACGTAGGCGCGCAGTTCATCATAGCCGAGGGTCACCGTGGCGACGTCTTTTACATAAACCGGCTTTCCCTCCACCTCGGATATGATTGTGTTTTCGATGTCCTCCAGCGTGCGGAATTCTCCCACCGTGCGGATAATATACCGTCTCTTGCCCTCATCGAAGTCGCCGCCGCTGACGTTGTGATTTTGCCGCCGCAGGGCTTCGCGGAGTTGGAAGATACTGAGGCCGCGTTCGGCCAGTCCGGCGGGGTTGAAGGTCACATGCGCTTCCAGCCTGCTCCCGCCGTAAACCGAGCTGTCTGAAACGCCGGGCACCCGCTCGAACCGGGTCTTGATTTTGTCCTCCGCAAAATCGCGAAAATGGTAGACGTTGACCTTGTCTTCCTGTCCCGGCAGAGGTTGCAGGACAAACCAGGCAATGGGCCGGTCGGAAATATTGACCGTTTTGATGACGGGTTCATCGACGTCTTCCGGATAGGAGGAAACCTGTTGCAGGGAATTTGCCGTGCGCACCAGGATGTCCTGCAAATCCGTTCCGGTTTGAAATGTGAGATAAATTTCGCCGCGCCCGGTTTGCGACAGGCTTTTCATTTCCACGAGGCCGATCAGGGATTTCAGATGTTTTTCCTGTTCATCGATGATTTCCCGCTCCACCTCCTCCGGGCTGGCGCCGGGCCATTCGGTGTAGATGGTCAATTCCGGCTGGCTGACCTCGGGTGTCAACTGGATGGGAATGCGAAACAGCGACAACAGGCCGAACATGATGATAAAAATCACCCCTACCGCCACCGTTACCCCGTATTTGAGAGATTGTTCGACCAGTTTCATGGAATAGGTTTCGTCCGCTCAAGGTAGCGGTGGAATGGGTTGTTGCACATCGGGTTCAACCTGCTGAAGTACACCCCGCGCCAAGGCGGTCCGCCGCTAATACCGTTTCTGGATTTCGATTTTCGTGTTGGGTCGAAGCCGCTCGTTACCCTGAACGACGACCCATTCCCCAGGCGCGATTTGTTTGCCGATCGGTTGAATGGCGATCAGACCGTTGGTTTGTTGTCCTGTTTTCACCGGGACTTTGAAGGCTCTCATGCTCTTGTCCTTGTCCTCGCGCGCCACCCACACGGCGGTTTCCCTGGGGGTTCGCACAATCGCGTCTTTGGGCGCGTAAAGGTTGCCGGCGGTTTTGCCTTGCGGAGAAAACTCCACCCGAACCAGCATTCCCGGCGCAAGTTTTGCCTGGGTTGGATGCACTTTTACGCGCACCGGAAACGTCCGCGACGTTACATCTCCGGAATAGATTTTTTCGATGACTGTTCCTTGAAACGCCGTGCCGGGCGAGTTGGGTTGGCTGAACTCCAGGATGATTCTTGCTGTTGCGCCCAGTTCAATTTTGTTGAAATGCTGTTGCGGCACGTGCACCTCGACTTTCAGGGGATTGATGGCGATCAAGGTCAAAGCCGGGTCGCCTTTTTCCAGCCACTGGCCCACTTCGGTGTCCTTTGTTGCGATGGAACCGTCAAAGGGGGCAAGGATTAATGAACGCTCGATTCGATCTTCAATGATGCGGATGCGCCTTTCCGCGGCGAGAAGAGCGGCCTCTGCCTGCCGGATTCTTTCGATGCGCGGCCCGGCAACGGCTTCTTCCAGTCGCGCCTTTTTTTCCGCGAACTGAGCCAGGGTTTCGTCGTGCAAGGCGCGTTTGTTGTCGTAATCGTGAACGCTTAATACGCCTTCCCGGTAAAGTTTTTCCGTACGGTTAAGTTCGATTTGAGTCATCTTGAGACGGGCTTCCGTCTGCGCCACCGCCGCCGTGGCGGCATCTATGGTTTCGCTTCGTGAACCGGCTTGCAGTTCTTCCAGGCGGGTTGCCGCCTGCTTCTTCTCGGCAACCGCCAAGGCACGCTCCAGTTCCAGCGGGCGTGTGTCCAACTGAACCAGCAAGGCTCCCTTTTTGACATATTGTCCCTCATTGAAGTACAAACGTTCCACCCGGCCATCCGTTTCCGCCGCGAGGCGGGACGTCGCCCAGGGAAGCACCGTCCCCGAAAGGTCTATTTTCGATTTTGCGGAAAGCAAAACCGTTTTGGCAACTCCAACAGGCACACCTTGCCCGGAGCTGGGCTGGGCGCTTAGCGGGGAACCTTGGTAAAGTATCAGAAGCAATGCCAGGAATAAACGCATGTTTGTGGCGACCCTGTTTTTATCCTTATGGAAAGCGGGATTTGGCGCTTGATCCGCTTTCCGTTTATTATGATAGTGTGGCTTGTCTATTCAACGGCAAAACCGACAGTTACCTTGAGTAAAAGGAGAAGGAACGGGTTAAAATTCGGGTGGTTAGCCCGGTTATTGCATGAAGTAAATGCCTGACTGGAGCCGATTTTCGCAAAAAAATTTTTTTGAAAAACGAGGAACGAAATAGTCGAAACGTCAGGTCGTAAACCCGGCAATTCCTTGTTATGCAACCGGTTTTCCAACTCTCCCGTCAGGTGAAAAATCACCGGATTTCGCGGAAAAACCATGCTATAAAAAGGTTTAAGTATTTATACGTAACTATTTGATATTAAATTATATTTTTATTTCATATTTTCCCATGCCGAACCCCGCGTTTTGAAGATTAAAATTTACAATACCGAAATCAGCGCAAAGCCGCCAAGAACGCAGAGAAAAGCAAAAAAGTTGAACCACCGATGCCTGCCCTGAGTCTGTCGAAGGGCACACAGATGGACACAGAAAAGCCCCCTTCAAGGCAGGGGGTTTGGGGGATTTTCCTTTGCGTTTTTCGCTCTTCGCCGCCCCGGCGTCATCGCGAGCCGCCACCGGCGGCGCGGCGATCCAGCCGGGCCACGCCCGGTGGGAATGGTCCTTTCTGGATTGCTTCGTCGGCTTCGCCGCCTCGCAATGACGATCACGGTTGGCCGCCTCCGGCCTCCGGTCTCCGTTTTTATCCCCCTATATATAGCGCGAAATGCAGGTATGCGGTAGCGGAAGCCCTGTCGATTTGCCGGTTTGCAAGGCCCCACGGGGTAGGTGTATGAATTCCGGGATGAACGTTGCGAATAGTTATCTGTGTCCCCGATTCAATTACTCAATGTTCCCGAACCAGAAACGAAAGGACCAAGTCTCCCCGGCGGCCGTTTTTTTCGTATCCCTTCTCCTTGATACGCAATTTTTGGCCGCTCCGGATTCCCGGCGGGATGCTGACACGGAGCCGCTCCAATTCCTCGCCGACTTTGTAGGAAATTTCTTTCTTGCCGCCGCGGTCGGCCTCCGACGAGGTGAGGGTAATCTGAAAATTCAGGTCCAAAGGAGAGGTTTTGGTTGTTTTGCCGAACAAACCCTTCAAAGAATCGGTTAGCGGGCGGGGTTCCTCCTCCCCGTTGGTCGAAACTTTTTGATGAGCTTTTCGCAATTGGTTCAGAGCCAGAAGTGAAGTGCCCACCAATTGAACCAGGCGGATGCCCTGGCCGATTCGTCCCAGCGGACCGGGGAGCATCCACAGCAGGCGGCCCAGGCCTCCAGCGGCCCCGCCGAAAAATATGTTCTCAAAAAAACCTCGTCCGGAGCGGAACCCGGAGCGGTTGAATTCCCGGTTCAACTCCTCGAAAACCTGGCGCGCGGAGGCGTTGCGGAACAAGTTTTCAAAAATGTCCTGCTGGGAATAGTCGAACGGGGAAGAGCCCCCATAAGTTCCGGAATAAGCCCCGTGGCGGTAACGGTCGAATTCCCGCCTCTTCAAGGGATCGATCAGGACTCCGTAAGCTTCGGTGATTTCCTTGAACTTTTCCTCGCTGGCAGAGTCCCCGGGGTTGTGGTCGGGATGAAACTCCATGGCCAGCTTGCGGTATGCTTTTTTGATCTCCGCCGCATCGGCGCTTTCCGAAACGCGAAGTATTTTGTAATAATCTTTTGGCGTCTGTCTCATTGTTCAACGCAACGGAATTTGCGTGATCTACATTCCCCATTGCTGGGGGAAAGTGGCTTCGGCTATCGCTGGACCCTTTAACCGAATGACTTTGTTTTCTGTGGAAAGAACATACGTTTTGTCGGTGTGAAGATGTTGGGTCATGTTTTCAAATTTTACGATGATGGGCATCGGAGGAATGTCCGTCGTTTTGAGTGGACTGACAAGAAAATCCTTGGCGCTTAAAACGTCGCGGTATTTCCGCTTCATATTCATTTGGTAGGCCCGGTATCCGGGCAAGGGCTCGGCGCTGACGTATGGTTTTTGGTTCAATATGTCGTATTGGTCCGGAATGTAAACGGTGGCAAAATAATCCGCGCCAAGGGAATGATGAACAATGGATTCAACATGCAGTGCCCCGATGGTTTCCTTTGCTGGCGTAAAGTTTATTTTGACCTGGTAGGCGCGGTCATGGAAATTCAGGTTCTCCAGAAAAACGATTCCATAAAGGACGTTGAATTTGAATTGCAGGAAAACCCCGACAAAAATCCAACCGAGAATTTTCAAACTTTTCTTCATTCTGAACCGAGAACTGTTTTTCACCTGTGAGGGAACATGACAGATAAATCGCTGGAAAAGCAATGGTCCGGTGTGCTCAATTATACCGCTATTTTTGAGCACATTGAAAAAATTTGTGGAGAGTTTTATGCTCGAAAAACCTGTTAATGAGAAGCCATTCTAAGCTAAACTAATCAAAACTTTTCCACAGGACTGATTTTGAAACTCGATCGCGGATACTTGATTGTTTTTGAGGGAATCGATGGCACCGGAAAGAGCACGCATTGCCATTTGCTGACAGAATATTTTCAGGATAACGGGTTGCCGGTTTTGCGCCTGCGTGAACCGACTCAGGGAGTTTGGGGCCGGAAGATAAGAAATCTTCTTGTCCAGGGCCGGGGAGGCGTCACCCCCGAGGAGGAACTGGCCTGGTTCATTAACGACCGCAAGGAGGATGTGGAGCGCAACATCCGTCCCGCGTTGGATCAAAAAAAAATTATTTTAATGGATCGGTATTACTTTTCCACGACGGCCTATCAGGGAGCGTTGGGGCTGAATCCGGAAACGATTCTCCGCGAGAACGAGGCGTTTGCGCCGGCGCCGGACCGGGTTTTTATTTTTACCGCGCCTTTGCCGGTTTGCCTGGAGCGCATCCGCCAGTCACGAAATTCCGGGCCGGATACTTTTGAAAAACTCGAATATTTGGAAAAAGTGCAGAAAATTTTCGATACGTTTACCGGTCCCCGCTTCCGAAGGGTTGACAGTTCGGCCTCTCAGGAAAAAGTTCAGGCCCGGCTCCGTGATGAAATGGTTGCCTTGTTTCCCGATTACCTTAGCCGATGAAACGTTTTATTTTAGCCATAACGGGCGCCAGCGGTGTTTGTTACGCCAAACGATTGTTTGACTACCTTCAAACTCGGGCCGAACTGCACCTGATCATTTCCGATCGCGGCCGGGAACTGTTGAAAATAGAATTGGGTTTGACGCCATCCTATTTTGTTGGGGAATCCGTTACCGTTCATAAAAATACTCGCATCAACGCGCCTATTGCCAGCGGGTCTTTTCCCGTGGACGGCATGGTGGTGGTGCCGGCCAGCATGGGGACGGTTGGCAGAATCGCCGGCGGCATCTCCGGGACGTTGATAGAGCGCGCGGCGGATGTCGTTCTGAAAGAAAAACGCAAACTGGTTGTGGTGCCCAGGGAAACGCCCTTCAACGCGATCCACTTAAAAAACCTGTTGGCCTTGGACCGGGCGGGCGCGGTCGTTTTGCCCGCGTCCCCGGCGTTTTATCACGAACCCAGGAGCCTGGACGATATGGTCGATTTTGTCGTCGCCAGAATCCTCAAGCAACTTGAGGTGGAACAGGACATGGTTCCCCCTTACGAACCCTGATCATTTTTTTATTTGACGGTTATGATTTATCTGGATCATGCGGCGACCACCCCGGTCGACCCGCGGGTGTTCGAAGTGGTCAGCCAATCCATGCGCCGGGATTTTGCCAATCCGGGCGCGGTTTATCGGATCGGCCTCGACGCCGCAAACCGTGTCGAAAAGGCCAGGGAGGAAATCGCCACTCTCTTGCGGTTGCCGGCGAGCTACCGAATTATCTTTACCAGCGGCGGGAGCGAATCGAATAACCTTTTTATCAAGGGAAACGCCGGCAAAAAAGCCGCGTGCCTTGGCCTCGAGCATCCCAGCGTGACGGCTCCTCTGGCTCTCGCCGAGGAAAAGGGCGGCGAAATCCTTTCCGGCTTTCAAAAAGAAGGACGATTGGATCCGGCGAAAATCTCCGAGCTGGGCCGCCATCGGATCAGGTTGCTTTGCCTTTCCCATGTCAACAATGAACTGGGCAGTATCAATGATCCCGGAGAAATTGCTCCGATCTTGAAATCCGATGCGCCGAAGGTCCGCCTGTTCCTCGACGGAGTGCAAGCTGTCGGCAAGATACGATTCACGCCGGCTTTCTGGGACGGGGTGGCGGGATATTCCGTCTCGGCGCATAAAATCAACGGTCCCAAGGGCATCGGCTTGTTGATTTATGATTCGCGTTTTCCCTTGGCTCCGCAGATTCATGGCGGCCAACAGCAGTTCGGGATTCGATCCGGCACATTGCCCGTGCCGCTGATCCTCGGCCTGGCGGAAGCGCTGAAACTGGCGCTGGAGCGGACGGACGAAACCCGTGTCCATTTGGGCAAGTTGAGATGTCGTTTGATTGAGGGGCTCCAGGACTTGTCCCGACGCTTGCCGAACCTGCGTCTCCGTTTTAATTCTTCGGTTTCCCCGGATCACCAGTCTCCCGCCATCGTCAACTTCAGCTTTCCGCCGGTGGAAGGGGAGGTGCTACTGCATCATTTGGAGGAAAAGGATATTTTTGTGGGAACGGGTAGCGCTTGTAGCGCCCAGTCCAAAAAGCCTTCCAAAATTTTAACCGGCATCGGCCTGTCCACGGAGGAGGCGCGTTGCAGTTTGAGAGTGTCTTTCGGCAGGCAAAATACGGTCGAGGAGGTGGATGTTTTTCTCAAGGAATTTGCCCGCGCTTACGAGGCGCTGTATCCAACCTTTTCCCGGAAAGTCGGATGACCGGCGCAAACGTCATTGTCGTGCGGTACGATGAAATCGGGCTGAAAGGCAAGAACCGCGATTTTTTTGTCAACTGCCTGGTTGAAAACATCAAGCGCAAATTCGCCGGACTGGAGGAAGTCCGGTTTCGCGCGCCGCGGGGAAGAATATTCATCGACCTGCCCGCCGTGGCGGTTGAAGAGTGTTGCTCCCGCTTGCGCGAGGTCCCCGGGATCGCTTCGTTCAGCGTCGGCGTGGCCCTGGAACCGGATTTCGATAAAATCGCCGATTTGGGCATCCGCTGGATTGAGCCTCTCCTGGCCCCGGGAAAAACTCTCAAGTTCTGCGTTCGCACTCAGCGATCGGATAAGACCTTTCACAAAATTTCCACCGAATGCGATTTCGAGATCGGCTCCCGGATCATGGGGCGGCTTGGCGGCAAGGGACTCACGGTTGATATCAAGGGAGCGGAGTTCGTTCTGGAGGTTGAAATCGGCCAAAAGCAAACGGTCGTTTTCCATCGCCGCGTTCCGGGCTTACGCGGTTTGCCGGTTGGCAGTTCCGGCGAAGTGTTGAGCCTGCTCTCCGGAGGCATTGACAGTCCCGTAGCCTCTTACCTGATGATGCGGCGGGGGTGCCGCGTGCATTTTATATTTTTTGAGAACCGCGAGTTTCTGGGCCGCGGAGGATATGACAAGGTGTTGCGACTGGCCGGTATTTTGAACCGGTTTCAAGGAAGAGGGCGGCTTTACGTGGTTCCGTTCGGCGCCACCCAGGTAGCCATCCGCGACCGTTGCCGGCCCGCGCATCGCGTGGTGCTTTACCGACGAATGATGTACCGCATCGCCCATGCCGTTGCCCGGGAAAACGCCTGCTGGGCGCTGGTGACCGGGGAGTCCCTCGGCCAGGTCGCCTCCCAGACGTTGGAAAATCTGGAAGCCGTGTCCACCGTGGTTTCCTGCAACATTTTCCGGCCGCTGATCGGCATGGACAAGAATGAAATCATCGATCGGGCAAAAACGATCGGCACCTACGGCGTCAGCATAGAACCCCATCCCGATTGTTGTTCCGTATTCATGCCGCCCAACCCCGCGACGCGCAGTCGAATCCCGCACCTGGAGTCCGACGAAGCGGGTTTTCCCTGGCAGTCCTTGATGCAGGAGGCGATCCAGAAAACAGAAATTGTTGAACTGGACAAATCAGGATAGCCGGCGGGCCGTCTGTTCTTCGTTCGGCAATGCCGCCAGCAGTTCCCGGACGGTTTTGTCCAGCGCCGGGTGGCGAAGGTTTGGGTTGATTTCTTCCAGGGGCGCAAGGACGAACCGGCGGCGGGCGGCTTCCGGATGCGGGATTTTCAAACGCGCCGTGTCGATAATTCGGTTGCCGTAAAAAAGGATATCGAGATCGATGATCCGCGGTCCCCATTTTTCCCGCCGCACCCGTCCCATCTCCTGTTCGATTTTCAAGAGCGCCGTCAATAACTCTTCCGGATTGAAATCGGTTTTTATTTCCATGACGGCGTTGACGAACCAGTTTTGCTCCTCGACTCCCACGGGTTCCGTTTCGTAAAGCGAGGATTGCCCCATGGCCGTGATGCCCGGACGGACGTTCAGGCGAGCCATCGCTTGCCGGCAATTTTCCCGGGGACTCCCCATGTTCGACCCTATTCCTATGTAAACAGTTTCGGACATTTTGGATTCCCTCGTTCCCACGCTCCGCGTGGGAACGAACGCTTTTGCCGCTCTGCGGCAATCATTGGACGCAGGAGCGTCGAGTTAAATGTTCCCACGCGGAGCGTGGAAACGAGAGGTAAGGAGTGTGGGAGCTTTTATTCAAAACTCAAACTCAACCGTTGCCAATCTCTTTTTGATTTCCTCCATGATCCGTATTTCGTCCTCGCCCCCCTTGGCGGCGAAAGTCGCGGAGAAGCGCACGAACGAGCCGGCATTATCCCAAGGCACGGTCGAGATCGAATGTTCGGTAATCAGGTATTGGGAAAAGTCCTCGGCGGAATCGAATCGGCGTTGCCTCTTGACTCCCTTGGGGGCCTTGACGTACAGAAAAAAAGTGCCGCCCGGCATTTGCGCGTTGAAACCGACCGAGTTGAGGGTTTGCACCAGCAGGGCCAATCGGCGTTTGTATTTTGTGATGATTTCCTCGGTGATGCCGGGATGTTCCAGGGCGTGGATGGCGGCTTTTTGAATGGCGGCGAACTGGCCGGAATCGATGTTGTCCTTGACGCTGGCGAATCCCTTGACCACCAGCTCGTTGCCGACGATGAAGGCGATGCGCCAGCCGGTCATGTTGTAGGCCTTGGACAGGGAATGAAATTCCACGCCGACGTCGAGCGCTCCGGGTATGGAGAGAAAGCTCAAAGGTTCGCCCTGATAAATCAGCGCGGCGTAGGCGGCGTCCTGTATGACGACAATATCGTTGGCTTTCGCGAAGGCGACGACTTTCTCATAAAACTCGCGTGTTGCCTGGGCGCCGGTGGGATTGTTGGGATAGTTCAAATAAAGTAGCTTGGTTCGCTTTAAAATTTTTTCATCGATGCTTTTCAGGTCGGGCAAAAAATTGTTTTCCGGAGTCAAGGGCAGTGTCACCACTTCTCCCTGCAAGTACCGGGAATGGGTTCCCATAACGGGATACCCCGGGTCGGTCATAAGCACGACGTCTCCCGGGTTGATGAAGATCAAGGGGGTCATGGCCAGCCCGGGTTTGGAACCGATACTGTGGTTGACGTGCCGGCTGGGGTCCAGGCCCTTGACGCCGAAAACGTTATCCATATAGGTGACGGCGGCGATTTTAAACTCTTCGATGCCGTTGTCGGTGTAGCCGCGGTTTTCCGGCTTTTCCGCTTCCAGTTGCAGGGTCTTGATCACTTCCGGAAAGGCGGGCTCATCCGGCTCGCCGACGCCCAGGTCGAACAGCTCTTTATCGGGTTTGGCCGCCAGCGCGGCCCGCTTGGCGCGTTTTATTTTTTCGAACTTATAAACGGTGCTGTCCTTGCCAAAGCGGTTTCCGCCCAGGCGGTCCGCGAACAGCGATTGGATGTAACTTTCGTTCTCAGTCATAAAAGGAGACTCCTGAATGTCGATTACATGGTTTCTTCTTCTTCGTCGTCTTCCGCCACGGCCAGCCCGGCGGCTTCCTGGGAATAACGCAGATACTTGATGATTTCCTCGATTTCTTCTTTAGAGACTTTGTTTTTCTGCGAAGGCATTTTATCTGTGCCGTTGAGAATGGTTTGCCGGATGTCGTCATCGGAAAATTCCTCCGGCAGGTAATCCGTGTCGATCAGCCGCGGCGCCTTGGTGTGTTTGCCCATGGCGTCTGAACCGTGGCAGTTGGAGCATATCTTGTGGAAATATTTCTGGCCGGCCTTGAACTCCTGCGGCACGTCCATGGTGGGTTGCGGGGCGCAGGCGGTTAATAGAATAATGAGGCCGACAAAGGCGTGAGGCTTGATCGGACTCATGGAGAGGGTTCTCTGATTTCCCGGGTATCGACCTTGCCGTCGAAATTCCGGTCGAGTTCGATCCGGTTAACCTTTCCCGATGGGTCGAAGAACTCCCAGCGATCCGGTTTGCCGTCGTGGTTGGTATCGAACTCGGCTTTTTGCGGAATGTTCGAGTCAATGAGATATTGCCATTGGTCGGGCTTCTTGTCGCCGTTGGTATCGAAGGCGACACGCGACAAAGCGCCATTTTCCTCAAAAAACTCCCAACGGTCGACGGCTCCGCTTCGATCGGAATCGCGCTCCACTCGAACCAGTTTCCCGTCCTTGTTGTAGAACTCCCAAACGTCCGCCTTGCCGTCGCGATTGTTGTCGATCTCGACTCTTTTTAGTTTTTCCCGGGCGTCCAGAAATTCCCTGGTGTCAATACGGCCGTCGAATGTCGTATCCCTTTCCACCCGGATCAGTTTTCCGTCGTTGAAGTAAAACTGAAAATGATCCATTTTCCCATCATAGTTCGTGTCGATTTCGGCGCGCACGACGGATTTTTTTGTGTCGTAGATTTCTTTTTGGTCTATCGTTCCGTCGTAGTTTTTGTCGTACTCGATCAACAGGCGCTTGCCGTCGGGCGTGAAATGGTCCCACATATCCATTTTGCCGTCGAAGTTGGTGTCGATCTGGCGGACGTCCGCCGCGGCGCCGGAGGCTTCCAGGCAGAATATGAGAACAAGCAGGAGTTGTTTGCCGTTTCGGATTTTCACGGTTGCTTTGACATTCGGGAGATGGACAGCGAATAGTTTACGTGATTTTTACCACAAGATCGGAATTATTTCCATAGTTGGCTGGATTGGTGGCAGGTTTGCATGACGGTAGGCAATGGGAAAGGCGATTTTATGGTTTACTTTCCCAGCGCCAGTTGTCGGGGTCCGGCTGGCCCGGTTCCCACAAGGGCTCTTCCTCGCCGAGGCGGTGGGCGGCCCACCGGGAAAACACAAAAAACGCATCCGCAAGCCGGTTGATATAAGGTATCGTCCAGGGACCAATTTCTTCCTGACGGGCGAGGGCCACCATTTGCCGTTCCGCCCGGCGGCATACCGTGCGGCATTGATGCAGGAAGGAGCACACCGGGCCGCCTCCCGGCAGTGTGAAACTTTTCAACGGTTGCAATTCCTCGTTCATGGCGTCGATGACCTCTTCCAGCCAGTGGACATTTGCTTCCGAAAGAGAAAGCCTGCGTTTTTGGTTTTTCGCCGGTTTTGAAGCCAGCTCGCCGCCCAGGTCGAACAGTCGCTGTTGTATGGTCAGTAGAATCAATTCCAGTTTGTTGCGGAGTTCGGAGTCCGGTTTTTGCAAATTAAAACATCGCACGATCCCCACCAGGGAGTTCAACTCATCCACCGTGCCGTAGGCTTCGATGCGGGGATGATCCTTGGCAATTCGTTCTCCGCTTGCCAGGCGGGTTTCACCCCGGTCGCCGGTTTTTGTGTAAACCTTGTTGATTCGGACCATACTCGGTATCCCTGGCGATATGAGAGCTTTGCATCAGTGTTGATTGTCATTGCGAGGAGCGAAGGCGACGAAGCAATCCAGAAAGTTGGATCGCCACGCCGCTGGCGCGGCTCGCGATGACACCGGGGGCGGCGAAGAATCTCGATATATTCATCTTGATCATACCACGCTTCGCTCTGCCCTAAAAATTGTAAGTCAAACCCGCGTATCCGGAAACCCCCGCCGTTCCGAAGCCCGGGATTTCCTCATGGGCATCGTCGAACAGGTTCTCGCCTCTCGCGGTGAGTTTCAGGTTTTCCAAAAGCTGATAACTCAGGACCGCCCTGACGGTGGTGAATCCGGCGGCGCCGACCACGCCGTCTCGAATGGCGCTTTTATAAGACAGGCTGACCTGCGAATCCAGCTTGTTTCTCCAGTTATGATGCAGTGTGGCGTTCAATTTCTGTTTGGCCCGCCTTCGCAATCGGGCGCCGTCGCCGTCGACCGCCTGGTTCCAGGTATGGTTCAGGGACATATCCAGGTTGTCGGTGAATTGAAAATTCAAGAAACTTTCAAGGCCGTTGGACCTGGCCCTGCCGACATTTTCCGGGCGAAATGTTTGGGAATCGAATTGGATCAGGTTTTTAAAGTGCGAGTCGAACCAGGTAATGCCGAAAGTGAGACGTCCGCCGAACAGGGTTTGGTCGATACCGACTTCCCAGTTTTTGCTTTCCTCCGGTTGCAGGTTGGGGTTGCTGAAGTTTGGAAAGAACAGGTCGTTGATGGTCGGAGCGCGAAACCCGGTGGCCCCGACGGCCCGGATTCTTGTCCCTGACTCAATAAAACGATAAGCTCCCTCGAACTTATAGGTGAGTTTGTCTTTAAAGACGGAATTGAGGTTTTCGCGGAACCCTCCCGTCAAAATAAACCGGTCCTGGTAATTGAACTGAGTTTGCAGGAAGTATCCCTGCTGGTCGATGTTGCGGTTCAGCCCTTGCTCTACGTTATGACCGTTCAGGCTTTGGAATTCCATGCCGACCACCGTGGAGAAAAACTCGCCCAGCTTCAGGTTGTTCTGCAAGTCCGCCGTGTAGGTCCGATTGAAGTTATGTGAAGCGACTGACGATTCATCGATGCTTTCCGCTTTATCGTAGGACGTATTGAGATTGAGCCGCATGTCCCACCACTCCGCCAGCGATTTTTGTATGGGCACGGCGATATAAAACTGTTCGTTGTTGCTGTGGTTTGGGCCATCGACGAACGGCGGGTTTGCGGAAAAATCGAATTTGTCGAAATCCAGGCGGGATTTGGTGTAACGGCCGACAAACTCAATCCTGCCGTCACCCAGAAAATTATGGCCCAGGCGTCCCGAAAGGTTTGTGGCCTCGTAGCCATCATTCTCCGTGTTGCCGTTTTTCTCGTTGGCCGCGGAGAACCCGCCGCTGTCGATGCGCGAGGCCGTAAACGAATAGTTGGAGTCTCCCAGAGTTCCGGAACTGCCGAGGGTTTCCTTGAAGGTAGAAAAACTTCCCCCCTCGAAGGATGCGAAGTGCGAGGGAGTTCCCTTGCCTGTTTTTGTGATGATATTGATGACTCCGCCCACGGCGTCGGCTCCCCAAAGGGTGCTTTGCGCTCCTCTAAGGATTTCAATCCGTTCAATATTATCCAGCGTGAGATTGCCGAAATTGAATGCGCCGCTGGTATTTAAATTAACCTGTATCCCGTCAATCATCACCAGGGTGGAGCTGGAACCGGCGCCCCGCAAAAATACGCTGGTGAGGCTCCCCATGGGGCCGTTTTGCACCACGTCGGCTCCCAGGGTCTGCCGCAAAATATCCTCCACCTGCACGTGTTGGCTCCGCTTGATTTGCTCCCGGCTAATAACGGTCACCGAGGCCGGCAGGTTTTTTGCGGACAGGTCCGACCGGCTCGCTTTCACTTCGATGGGATCGAGCTTTACCAGGTCGCTTGCGAAAAGAACGGCTGGATGCAGAAAAAACAGGATGGCAAGCAGGATTAAAATTGGTGAGTAATGAGGTTTTGTGTTCATGGTGTTTCCTTTCCCTCGAAGGTTAGTGAATAAAATCCGGCCGGGTTTCCTGACTTAGGGCTGTCTACTTGCCGCGCCTTCCCATCGTGATGACAGTGGCTGTCAGCGGCGTTCGTTCCCTTCACAGTTGCGGGGCAGTGTCGGCTTTGACCGTCCTTCCCCAAACCGGAAATGTTCAGCGTGAAAAGTTAACTGATCTTGTTTTTAACAGCTCCTTGATTTTTTTCATGTCGATATGACGGTCGACCATTTCCGCCAGGCGGTCGAGTTGTTTTTCCCTAAACGCTTTGTACTTCAAGTTGGAGGAGACGTCCGGCAATCCCCGGTGTCGGCGTATGCTACGCAAAAACTCAACCCGCAGTTCGTCCTCGTCAAAGAATCCGTGGAGATAAGTGCCGACAAGCCCGTCATCGGCGATGCCGGAACACCGCGGGTCCGCGCCGTTCTCGCTTGCGAACAGCGGCGGATACGGAGTGTGGAATTTGGTGACTCCCATGTGAATCTCGTATCCGCGCACGGTCAAACCTTGTTTGAAAAATGGACTATCGCAGGTACGCAAAGTCGATTGTCTGGTAATTTTTTGCTTGTCCAGCGTGGTTGCAAAATCCAGCAGGCCCAGTCCCGCTTCCTTCTTCCGGGCGCTTTCCACGTTCCACGGGTCGTGGATGGACCGTCCGAGGATTTGAAAACCGGCGCAGATTCCCAGGATCACGGTTCCCGACCGGTGGCATTCGATGATGGCCTGGTCCAGTTTCGTTTCCTTCATGAACCGCAAGTCGCCCAGGGTGTTTTTGCTCCCGGGGATGATGATGAGGTCGGGGTCCCGCAGTTGCGGTGCGCGTCGGACATAGCGCACGGAAACGCCCGGTTCGCGCGTCAGGGGTGTCATGTCGGTAAAGTTGGAAATCCTCGGCAGGCGGATCACCGCTACGTCCAGTGTGTCGCCGTCCGGCGAAACGGCGCCGGGATCGGCGGAAAACGGCATGTCATCTTCTTCATCGACCAACAGGTCGTGATAAAACGGGATGACGCCCACCACCGGTTTTTGCACCTTGTCCTCGAACATGCGGATGCCGGGTTTCAGCAGTTCGATGTCCCCCCTGAACTTGTTGATGATGAAGCCCGCCACGAGTTTCTGCTCTTCCTCGTCAAGCAGATCGTAAGTGCCTTTCATCCAGGCGAACACCCCGCCGCGGTCTATGTCTCCGACGACAAGAACGGGGGTCCTGGCGATTTTGGCCATGTGCATGTTGACGAAATCCATTTCCTTGAGATTGATTTCCGCCGGACTGCCCGCGCCTTCGAGAACGACGAGGTCGTAGTTTTTCCGCAGATAGTCGAAGGCATCCTTAACCGGCTTCAGGTATTTTCCCCTGTGCGAATAATAATCCCTGGCGTCCCTGTTTTCCGTTACCTTGCCCAGCACAATGACCTGCGACAGGTTATCGCCGCAGGGTTTGAGGAGGATGGGGTTCATGGCGACGTGAGGTTTCAACCCGCAGGCTTCGGCCTGATAAACCTGCGCCCGCCCCATTTCGCCGCCGTCCTCGGTGACAAAGGAGTTCAGCGACATATTCTGCGCCTTGAACGGCGCTACGCGCCAACCGTCGAGATAAAACCTTCGGCAGAATGCGGCGGTGATCACGCTTTTGCCCACTCCCGAACCCGTTCCCTGAATCATCAAAGTTTTAGCCGTCATCTTTTTCTTTTGAGTAGCCACACGAAAAACGGCCCGCCGAGAATGGCCGTCAGGACGCCCACGGGGATTTCCGTGGGAGCAATCACCGTTCGGCCCAGGGTGTCGCAGGCGATTAAAAAGCTCGCGCCGAAAAACATCGACGCCGGGATCAACAGCCGGTGGTCGGGGCCGATCAGCAACCGCACAATGTGCGGCACGATCAAGCCGACAAAAGTGATGGGTCCGCTGACCGCCACCACTCCTCCGGTAACCAGGGATGCGGCGATGAATCCGGTTCTCTGTATGCCGGCCACGTTCACCCCGCGGCTCAATGCGGATTCCACCCCCGCGCTGATGACGTTCAGGTCGCGGGCGATGTACGCCAGGACAGCGATCCCCAAAAATACCAGCGGGAAAATGGAAACCAGCGTTTCGTAATCCATGATGTCCAACCCTCCCATCAGCCAGCGTACGATCTGAAACGATTGCGTAATGTCGGACAGATAGTGCACCAGCATGACCATGGCGGCGAAAAAGAAATTGACCGTTACCCCGGCCAGCAACAGAACCGAAGTTGTGAATTCCCCCCGCCGGCGGGTTCGCGCCAGGCTGAAGACCAGAACGATGGCTGTCAGCGCGCCCATGAAAGCCGCCAGGGGCACGGCGGGGATTCCGGGAAACATCGTGGTAAATCCCAGCCGAATGGCAATCACGGCGCCCAGCGCCGCGCCGCTGGAAACGCCCAGGGTGAATGGAGCGGCAAGGTCGTTGCGTAGCAGAGCCTGGAGCACAACGCCCGCTACCGACAGGGCGGCTCCCGTCAGGGCGGCCAAAAGGACTCTTGGCAAGCGAGCCAGAAAAAAAATGTTGGCATCCGGGTTGTTGGAAAAATCTGTGTCGCTTGTCAATACCTTCATCAGGCTGATCTTTGTCGGCCCGATCATCGGGGCCACTGCCAAAACAACTAAAAACAGCATGAGAAATGAGCCGATCACCAAAAAATAATGTTTCCGGTTCATCATGTTCGGGTTTTGCATGGTCCTCTGGGGAAAACCATCAGGCTTCCATCGTCCGGGTCGTTAACGATTCTGATTTCAATTCCATAAATTTTTTCAAGGATTTCCTTTTGCAAGACGAGGTGCGGCGGCCCGTCTTTTACGATCTCCCCTTGATCCAGCAGGACAAGCCGGGAACAGTATTTTGAGGCCAGGTGGAGGTCATGCAGGGCCAGCGCCAGCGTCAACCCCTCGTCCGAGTTCAGGCGTTGCAGAATATTTAAAATTTCGATCTGGTATTTGATGTCCAGCGATGATGTGGGCTCGTCGAGGAGCATCATCTCAGATTCCTGGGCGAGGGCGGCGGCGATCATGACCCGCTGTTTTTCGCCGCCGCTGATTTCGTTGTAAAAGCGGTCGGCAAAATCGGAAATATCGGTCAGGTCCATGGCCCGCCGGGCGATGCGGAAATCCTCTGTCCCTTCAAACGTCAAGGGTGTAAGGTAGGGGTGGCGTCCCATCAGGATGACCTCCAGGACCCGGAAAGGGAAAATCATGGAATTCTCCTGTGGAAGCCAGGAAACGGATCGGGCCAGTTCTTTCCTTTTATAACGGTTCAGGTTGCGTCCTTTAAACGAGCATTGCCCCTGGTCGGTTGGCAAAATGCCCCCCATCAGTTTCAGCAGTGTGGACTTTCCCGCGCCGTTCGGCCCGATGATGCCGACAAATTCCTCTTTTTGGATTTCCAGTGCAATGTCGCGCAAAACCGGAGCTTTTTCGTAGGAAAATGAAATGTCCTGCAATTGGATAAGGGGGGTGGAGTCTGCGCCCTTAACCGGGTTCGATTTTTTGCCGGATTTTAAATTATTTTCCATCATCGGAATTTTTGATGTTTTTGGTTGACCCGGCCGCCGGGTTTTTTTCGAATACGATCTCCGGGTGAATGACAGCCGCGAATTTTTCCACGATCTTTGTCAGCCGGGGGCCGGGGATGAGAATGTAATCGGCGCCAATATAATAAATGTTTCCGTTTTTAACCGCCCGAACGGTGGCAAAGTGCCCCCACTGTCTTTTCCGCTCTTGCAGTTCATCCGCGGAAAGTCTGGCCCTTGGGCCGGCGACGATGATGATTTCCGGCGATGCCGAAATAATAAATTCACGCGACACTTTCGGGTAGGACGCCGGGGATTGCGAAAGAATGTTTTGCCCGCCGGCCAGCGTCAGCAGTTCGTCGAGGAAGGTTCCCTTGCCTACGGCGTATAAGTCCCGCATCGGGTCCTTGCTGTCGCCCAGGATGAGGAGAACGGATTTGCTTTGCAAGCCCTGAATTCCGGCGCGGTAAGATTGAATTTTACTGTGCAAGGTTTCCAGAAGCCGTCTGGCCTCTTCTTGCTCTCCTGAAGCGGCGCCGATTTTTTTTATGGTTTGATAAATATCGGCAAGGCTGTCGAACGAAACGCTCAACGACCGAACGCCGAGCCGGTTGGCGAACTTTTTGATTTTCTCGTTGTCGTGATGATAGACGATCAAATCCGGGCGCAGGGAAATAATAGCCTCGGCGTTGGGATTCAGCAGTCCGCCGACCCTGGGAAGGAGTTTTGCTTCTTCGGGATACAGGCAAAAATCGGTGACTCCAACCACGCGCCGGCCCGCGCCGAGAGCAAAGAGAACTTCCGTGATTGAGGGGGACAGGGAAATAATGCGTTGCGGCGGATTGACTTTTTCCGCGGCGGCCCACTGGATGTTGCAAGAAAAAATGATGAGGGCGGAGATGAGCAGGGCAGGGCAGACGGTTTTCACCCGCGCCGGGAATAGCAAAAAAAATCCCCGTTTCAGGGGAGAAGGGGATTGGGAAAATCGTACCTTCACCTCTTTCACCTCGAAGAGTTTGTGAAGCGCGGTCGAAAAGGTCTTCTGGCTTCCGGATCATCCTACTCCCCGCGCCTTCCCGTTTGTTGTCAAACAGTGGCGGTGGCGGGTTTCGTCCCCGGTTACAGCGGCGGGACCGCGACGGACTTGCACCGTCTTCCCTTGCTTCCGACTATTGGCAATTCAAGTTTTCAGCATAGCATCTTTCATGGTGTTGTCAATTCAGGAATTGAAAAACGCGCTGATTTCCTCAAGGTTTTCGGCGGTGAGCTGGTGGCCTTGCGGGGTTTCCCGGGCGGTGACGTTGTGTCCACGGCTTTGTATTTCGTCCAGGGCGTGTTCGGCGAGGAAGGCGGGGACGACTTCGTCGTTGGTCCCGAAAATGCCAAGGATGGCGGACGGATTCTTCGTGGGTGTTGCGTCCGGAATTTCCGGAAGGAACCCGCAAACGGAGGCCACTTTATGCAAGGGATGCGAACCGAGGAGCGCGTAAACCAGCGCCGCCGCGCCACCTTGCGAAAATCCCCACAGCGATATGCGGACGGGTCGTCCTGGGAAAAGTTCGTCAACATGGCGTCGAGCGGCGTTGAGCATTTCCGATGCGTAGTTTAAAAACGCCGTTACCGATTCCGTTTGCCCTGGCCCGTCCCGCCACCAACTCCAGAGGCCTTTTCCGGCGTCGACGGGGCCTTCCGGATAAACTGTTATGGCGTTGGTCAGTTCCAGTTTGTTGCCGTAAACCAGCATGTTTTCCGGCGTGGACTCGGCGCCATGGAAACCGATGACGAGATGAATCGGTCCGTCGGCCTGCATATCCGTTTCGCCGATGACAACCTTTTTTTCGTTCCACCGGGCATTGGAATATTTGATGGTCATGGGTTATGCCTGAGCCAGAGTTTGGATCAAACGCCGCGCCAGCGCCTCCGCTTCTTCGCGGGTTGTAATCGAGCCGAGGACACGGGCTTCTTCCACGCGGTCAAGAATGGTTTTGAAAACCGGCGAAGGGGACAGGTTGAACTGTCGGATCAAATCGTCGCCGGTTAGCAGGGCGCGTTGCCCCTGGGCGGGCAAATAACGGCGCTGAAAAAATTCCACAAGATTATGGATTGCCCGGATAAAGGAGTCAATATCGTTTTCCCCCGACCGCGCCAGGCGAGCCGCCGCCAGCAGTAAGGCGGGAACCAATTGCGCTCCGCTGTTTTTGACGAAGGAATAAATGCGCGAGAGGTCACGCGCTGGCCCGGCAAAATCCAGTTTCGTCGTCAGCGCGGTTTGTTGATGTTCGAGAACGGCGCGGATAAAGCGGATGTCAGCGTTGGAAAGCCGCAGGTTCTTGAGGAAGGCGGCGGCCGCCGCGCCGGCGGATGATTTTTTTTCTTCATTCAAAGGATATGAGAGGGCGGCCAGTTTGAGCAAGCCGGGTTTGTTGCCTTCGAGATATCGCTCGACTCCGGGAAACTTGTCCGGAAAAACTTTCGCGGGATGGAGAATGATCTCCTCCAGGGACTCGAGAGTTTCAAGGGTTTCCCGGGCCTTGGCCGGATTTCCTCCGGGGGCATGGATAGCGGGAATGAGTTGTCCCAGTACGCCTGTCCGGCTCATAACGCGGGCCAGGGGGAAGACCTTTTTTGAATTTAAAAACAGCAGTAATTCGTTGGCAATGCGTTCCGCCGCGACGAATTTCAGGCCGGTGTGCGCTTCCGCGATTTTGTCCAGGGTGTTGTCCTCGATATCGAATCCCAGGGTGCCCGAAAAGCGAAACGCTCGAATGACACGAAGCGGGTCGGATTTGAAAATAGGGCCGGGCAATACGCGCACAATTTTTCTTTCCAGGTCGGCGCGTCCCTTGAAGGGGTCGAGAGGTTTCCAGTCGGCTTCGAGATATTCTTCGAGCGGAACGGCCATGGCGTTAATGGTGAAGTCTCTTCCCGCCAGGTCTTGCTGAATCTTGTTCCCCTGCATTTCGGAGAAATCGAAAAAAACGCCGCCACTCATGACGACGCGCAGGGTCTCGCGTCCGGGCGTGTCGTGCAAGCGGATGGGATGTCTTTTTATATGAGCCGCGAAAAGCTCCGCCAGGCGGGGCGCATTTTGTACGGCGAAATCAAAGTCGGCAGGCGTTTTTCCCAGAAAATAATCACGCAGGGTTCCACCCACGACATAAACGGTGCTTGCTGGAGAAAGCCGGGCAAGATCGCGCAGGTTCTTTTGAGTTTTTTGATCCATGGATTTCTTGAAAGCCGGGGAAATGATTTTGATGTTTGGGAGAAGGCGGGGCAGGGAAAGCGAAATATCGGCCTGAAAACCTAACTGTCCCAACCTGATGAAAGGCGAACCTGTTTCGAGACGAAAATCATTCCACCTTTTTTAACCAGGTGAATGTCGGAATGGGTCAACTCCCCGATAACCCGTTGCAAATTCTCGGAAGGTTTGCTTTGCGGGTTTTTTATGAGAAAGGGGATCATTTTGTTGACGGAGCTTCGCACTTGATCGCTTTCCACGATGTAACCCAGGTAGTTGAGGTCTACCTCGAGATATTTTTTGACAAGCGCTATCAGATGTTGCCCCAGCAGGAGGTCCTTTTTTTGGCGGACGCGGTTGACCAGCAAGTTAGGTTTAAAGGAAGCGGTGACTGAGTCTATTTTCCGGACTATTGCGGAATTGCTTTTGCCGACATTTTTTTTCAACTGATCGAGCGAATACATTTCGTTGGCCGCGTCGGGGTTTTTCGAGAAATCGGTCAATTCCCTGATTTTGGGTTGGCCACCCAATTCCATATCCAGGCGGCGGAAAAGGGTGTTTTTGATGAAGCTGAACGCATTCATGACCGACGGCATTTCGGGGATGGTTAAGACGATGCCCTGTGTTCCGATGTTGAAATAATCGATGACATTGTAACTACTGCCCGGCCCCAGGTCCAACAAGACATAATTGGCCTGGAGATTTTTGATGAAATCAAAGATACGGTTTTTGTGTTCTTCCTGCAAGTTTGCGCTACCGGGGTTGTCGCCCGCGCCGCTGACAAATTTCAGGTTGCTGATTCCCGTGTCCAAAAGCAGTGAGTTGGAATTTTTGTCCTTTTGCGTAAAGAAGTCCAGAAAACCGCGTTTGGGATTACTGATGCCCAGCAGGGCGTGGAGATTGGAAGCGCCGTAATCCGTATCCACAAGGACGACGTTTTGCCCGCCCAAAGCCAGGCCGACGGCAAGGTTGGTAGCGACGACACTTTTGCCGATCCCGCCCTTTCCTCCGCCAACGGTAATGATGTTTACTTGTGAAGCCATGGCGCTTTTTACTGGTGAAGTGTTCATTCGCCGCTTGCCATTCCGGCAAATCAGGCAAAATCA
>JBHHYO010000001.1:0-113787 GCA_046757665.1 Nitrospinales bacterium | reverse complement strand
TTTCTTTGAAAACACTATAACAACGAGATCAAGAATTTCCCCGGACAGTAGTGATATTATGTTGGCCCTTAAAACCGGAGCCAAAGCCAAGGCTTCGCCTGAAGAAGTCGCAACCTGAACTGAAATCTTATGGCCACAGCAGTTAAAGAAGCAACCGTCAAGGGCCTTTCCAACGAGGAAGTCGCAAGGCCGGGCGGAATGGATATGGGTACGGTCTTCGGCATTCTTGCCGGGGTCGGCCTGATCATGACCGCTATCATTCGCGGCGGCAGTGCGGAAGCGTTCATCAATGTCAACGGCATGTTCATCGTGCTGGGCGGAACCATGGCAACGTCGTTTATCGCCTTTCCCTCAAAAAAAATCCTGGGAATGTTCCCCATCATCGTCAACGCCTTCAAGCCCGACGTGCATCATCCCACCGATTACATCGACGAAATCATGAATCTGGTAACCAAATACCGGTCCGGCGGCATGAAACAACTGGAAAGCGCCGAGGGCCTGCTGGACAACCGGTTCCTGAAAGAAGGTGTGATCATGGTGGTGGACGGCTACAACGTCAGGGAAATTAATGAGGTCATGGAACGGCAAATCAGCTCCTTGATCGAACGGCACAATCAGGGCCAGAAAATCCTGCGGTTCGCGGCCGTTCAAGCCCCTATCTTCGGGATGGCGGGGACCTTGATTGGACTCATCCAGATGCTCATGCACCTCAACGACCCCGCCACTATCGGTCCCGGCCTGGCCGTCGCCCTGATCACAACTTTCTACGGCCTCATGCTGGCCAATTTGATCATCTCTCCCATCGTAGCGAAACTTAATACCCGAACGGAAAATGAAGCCATGTTGATCAAGGCCATCCGCGTCGGGGTTTTGGGCATCAACGAAAAACTCAACCCGCAAAAAATTCAGAGAAACATGAACTCCCTCTTACCACCCGATCAGCAAAGATAATGTCCGATGTCGATGAAGTTCTCGCCCTGGTCCTGAAAGAACCCAATCAAGACGGGTCCGAATTCAACTCCAAGGATTTAAAAGGAATCAGCCTGAACGGCGTGACGTTCGTTTTCGCTTTCATCGCCGAGACCAACCTGGATGACTCGGAGTTGCTGGAAATAAACTTTTCGCAGGCGACAATAAACAAGTCGACTTTCCGCAATGCCAAAATAAAAGATGTGAATTTTGCAAACGCTCAACTGGAAGGCGCCGATTTCGAAGAGGCCACCCTGGTCAACTGCAATTTTCAAAACGCCAACGTCCAACACAGCAATTTTTCTTCCGTCAAGGCCACGAACTGCAATTTCAAAGGTTGCAACCTGAATTTCTCAAATTTGTACTCGGCGCAAATCCAAAACAGCGACTTGTCTTTCTGCCGAATGATGTACGCCAACCTCAAACAAATCAATATTTCAAAAACTCCGTTTACCGGAGGCAATGCCAGAGGCGCCGACTTCAGTTTCAGCAACCTCACGGAAGTGAAGATCACCGGCGCCAACCTGAAATATGCCGACTTCAATTCCTGTTCGTTGAAGGAGGTCAACCTGGCCAACTCGCAAATGCTTGGAGTTGAATTCAAGGACGCCATCGCCACGGGATTGAAAATGCAGGAAGTGAACCTGGAAGGAGCGGATCTGACCTACGCCAACCTGGAAGGGGCGGACCTGGAAAATGCGTTCTTTCTGGAGGCCAATCTGCACGGAACGAATTTCACCAATGCCAACCTCAAGGACGCCTATTTTGTGGACGCCAACACGACCAAGATCATCACCCAAGGCGCCAACCTGGAGAACACCGGCCTGGACGACAACCATTGACAAGCTCCGGACGACCTATTTTTCCTCGATAAACGACGTGACGGTGCGGAACCCGACATTTTCAAAATAAGCTTCCGGCTTGGCCTCGGTGCGGTAAAACGCATAACGGTAGGCATCGAGAAAATAGTGTCCGGCTTTTTGAAACCCGTTTCCGCGGATAACTTTAAAAGCGGAGCCGAAGCGGGGGTCGTTATAATCGTTGCCCGGATAGGCGCGGTACCAATCGAGAGTCCACTCCATGACGTTGCCGGCCATATCATAAATCCGGTATGGGCTGACATCCTCGGGGTAGCTTCCCACGGGCCGGCTCTCCCGCGCCTGCTCAACCCCCACATTCGCCGCCTTCTTGGACAATTCGTTTCCCCAAGGGAAAAGACGCCCGTCGGGCCCGCGCGCGGCTTTTTCCCATTGCGCCTCGGTAGGCAACCATTTATGCGCCCACAGGGCATACGCCAAGGCTTCATCCCAAGTGATGTTGGTAACCGGGCGATCGCCCATTCCCTCCGGATAACCCCCGTTTTCCCAGTGCCCCGGTTCCCGGTCAAACTGCGTCGCCTCCAAAAACCGGCGGTATTCCCGGTTGGTCACCTCATAACGATCCATGTAATAAGCCGGCAGACGAATTTTCCGCTCCGGATGCTGATCCGCGTAAAGCGGCTTGACGGTACCGATTTTCCGGTGCGTGTTGGCCGTATCGACTTTGTTGGTTCCCATAATAAATTCGCCCGCCGGAATCAAAACCATCTCCTTGCCGTCGATCTCGGAAGTAATCACCGGCGGCAGGGAACCTCCCGTCCCCGAACAGGCAGTCAAACAGCCCGCAAGAAAAATTCCCAGGGCCATGACACAGTTTTTTTTAAAATTCATTTTCGCCGACGGTTTTCCTGCTAATCGTCATCCTCATCATCTTCTTCTTCCAATTCGGCATCCACTTCGGCCTGTTCGGCGGCCTGGATCATTTCCTGAATCCGCTCATACCCGGCGGCCAGTTTTTGCACGTTCATCAAAAAGGGGATGAGCCGGCTGTCCGGGCACTCGCGTATTCCCGCCACCAGAGCGCCGCGTTCGTCATCGTTGTACTTTTCATCCCATTCGTTGAAGCTCTCAAGGATTTTATCCTTGCAATGAAACAGGTCGTAAAAAAAACTTTCGACTTCTATGCTTGCCATAAACCCACCTTGTTGACTGGGGAAGCGACCGGCGGGGAGAAAATTTATTTGCCCCCGCAAAAAAATATTGTCTATTATATTGTAAAATCCATTATAAAGGGATATGAAAAACTTTTTCCGACAGGCGTTTCTAAACCGGAGAAACGGCCACCATGACCGAACGATTCAAGGATAACAATGACGGAACTCTGACCGACAGCAAATACAACCTGACGTGGTTGAAAAAAGATTATTACCAGTTGAAAGAGAAATGGTGCTCCTGGAAACGCGCCAACAACTTCGTCGCCCGCTTGAACGAGGAAAAATTCGCCGGCCACGACGACTGGCGACTGCCCAGTAGCCAGGAAAGCCGCAACCTTTACGACCACGAATGCAAGAACACGGATTTTAACGGAGACATCGTCCATCTCGATTACCAGTTTCCCGAAGGTTGTGGATTCACCTACTGGTGCGCGGAGGAGAACGGCATCAACGCCATGGCCTACAATTTTTACAGCGACCGGGCCTACCAGGTACGCAAAAAGACCTCCGACGAAAGCAACATGACCTGCCGTCCGGTGCGCTCTTCCGGCCCCGCCGTCAAGGCAACGGGACGAACCTCCCTGACCGGCAGAACTCGAAGATGACCGGTCTGCCTTTCAACCTGTCACATCTTCTCCCCTGAACCTCATGGCCTATCACAGGGCAACGCTTGCAGAAATCGATTTGAGCGCCCTTCGGCGGAACTTGAGCGCCCTGCGTTCCGCCTTGGGTGTCGGGGTCGATATCATGGCCGTCGTCAAGGCCGACGCCTATGGTCACGGCGCGGTCCCCTGCGCCAGGGCCGCCCTCGAAGCCGGCGCCACCAGCCTGGGAGTCGGCGTCATTGAAGAGGGCATCGAACTGCGGGAAAGCGGCATCCGGGCGCCTGTCCTGGTCATGAGCGGAGTCGCCGCCAACGAAATCGACGACCTTCTCCACCATGACCTGGCCACCACGGTTTATACCCAATCCCTGGTTCAGGCGCTTTCCAAACGGGCCGCGCAAGCGGGAAAACACCCGCGCATCCACATTAAGGTCGATACCGGAATGACCCGGCTGGGAATTTCCACAAACGATTTGCTTTGCCTGGCGGAAAATGCCAGAGACTGCGGCAACCTGGAAATCGAAGGGGTCTGCACCCATTTTTCCTCGGCGGACGAAGAGGACGACGCCTACACGCTTCAGCAGTTGTCCCGGTTCGAGGCCGCGCTGGGCGAGTTGCAAGCGGCAGGCATCCGGGCGCCGCAAATCCATTGCGCCAACAGCGCCGCCATTCTGAAATATCCGCAAAGCCGGTTCAACCTGGTGCGTCCGGGTCTCATACTTTACGGCGCGTTACCCTCGCCGGCGCTTCAGCCTTATCTGGAACCGGTTTTTGGCGGCGAACCGCCGGCCTCCGTCATGCGGTTGAAAAGCAAAATCATCCTGATCAAACAAACCGCCCGCGGCACGCCCCTCAGTTACGGAAGAAAATACGTGACGCAACGGGACAGTTTGATCGCCACCCTGCCCATCGGCTACGCCGACGGACTGACACGCACCCTGTCCGGAAAAATGCAGGTTATCGTCAGGGGAAAGAAAGCGCCGCAAGTAGGCGCCGTTTGCATGGACATGATCCTGATCGACGTAACCGACATCCCCGGCGTGGAAGTGGACGATGAGGTAATCATCTTCGGCGGACAGGGGGAACAACGCATCCGCGTCGAGGAAACCGCCGCCTGGGGCGGCACCATCCCCTATGAAATTCTCTGCGCCGTCGGCAAGCGTGTGCCAAGAATCTATGATGTCTGAGCAAAACCCGACACCATCCTTTTGGTCCAGTCGGGAAATCGAAATGATCAACGTGGTGGAAGTATTCCGGCAAAAACCGGCCATCATGAAAAAGGCCGAAGACTACCTCGGCCGATTAAAGCAAGCGATCATTGAGGAAACCGCCCGCTCGCAAATGCCCTTTCCGCCGGGAACGGATTTAACCAAGGGCCAGTTGGTCAAGGGGGAAAACCACAAGGGGTTTCCCTTTCTTTCCCTGGACATACCAAAAAAATTCTCCCGGTCGGAAATGTTTACTTACCGCACCCTGTTCTGGTGGGGGCATTACCTGGTATTCGCCTTTATTCTCAAAGGCGAAAAACTGCCCCGTTACCTGGACCGCCTGCTGGCGGGGAAACGCAGTCCGGCCGCCCGGGAAATCCATTTCGCCTGCCACAACTCCCCTTGGGAATGGGAGTGGACAAACGACAATTTCAAAAACGTGGCGCAAACTCCCGACGAGGAAATCCGGCAAATCGTCAATTCCATTCAACACCTGAAACTATGCCGTTTTTTCCCGGTAAGCGCCCCTTCATTCAACTCTCTCGACTGGACCGCCGCGGGATTGGCCGCCTACAGGGAAATGACGGATCTTTTTCTGCCGCCCGGAGAGTCCAGCCCGCTGTAAACTTTCGTCTCGCCGCAAATTTTCACGCCGCTGTCGCGCCGGAACAAGCTAAACCGTCAAATGCCGGCTGATCAAATCGTCATCGAGACTGCCGATATCGCCGTGGGCCACGCTACGGCCGTTGTCGAGGATGCAAAACCGGTGGGCGACCCGGCGGGCGAACGGCAACTTGGTTTCCACCAGCAACAGGGGCAGGCCTTGCTCCCGGTTGAGGCGAATGAGGATGCCGCCGATTTCATGAACGATATTGGGTTGAATACCCTCGGTAGGTTCGTCCAGGATCAACAGCTTGGGGCTGGCGGCCAGGGCGCGGCCGATGGCCAGTTGTTGTTGCTGGCCGCCGGAAAGGTTGCCGCCGCGACGCTTCAGCATATCCTTGAGCACGGGAAACAGCTCGAAGATCAGTTCCGGAATTTTCCGCGCACCTTTCCCGCGCGCCAGCAGGCCGACGCGCAGATTCTCCTCCACTGTAAGCTGGGGAAAGATTTCCCGGCCCTGAGGCACGTACCCGATGCCCAGCCGGGCGCGCCATTCAACGGGATGCCCGGCCAATTCCTTTCCCTCAAAATGAATACGGCCTCCCGGAGCGATCGGCAGTAACCCCATGACCGACCGCAACAAAGTCGTTTTGCCCGCGCCGTTCCGCCCCATCAGGCAGGTGCACGAACCCTTCGGAACCGACAATTCCACATCCCACAGCGTGTGGCTTTCTCCGTAATATTGGTTCAGACCGCTGATTTCAAGCACGAGTCAACTCCCCAGATAGACTTCGATGACCTCGGGATTGTTTTGCACCTCATCGATGTTGCCTTCAGCCAGCACGCGCCCTTCGTGCAAGACCGTTACCTTGCGGGCAATGGAACGAACGAAATCCATGTCATGTTCCACCACCACCACGGAGTGCCGGCCGGCAAGGGATTGCAACAACTCGGCGGTGTGTTCGGTCTCCTGGTGGGACATTCCCGCAACCGGTTCATCAACCAGCAACAACTTGGGTTCCTGAACCAGCAGGATGCCGATTTCCAGCCACTGTTTTTGCCCGTGAGATAATAATCCGGCGCGGGTATTTATTTTGTCCGTCAAGCCGATGGTTTCCAAAGTGCTCTCGATGGTCTCGCGTTGCGCCGCATCCATCCTGGCGGTTAAGGTGTGCCATACGGTCTTGTCGGCGCGCAGGGCGAGTTCCAGGTTTTCAAACACCGTGTGGCCTTGAAAGACGGTGGGCTTTTGAAATTTGCGCCCCACACCGGCATGAGTGATTTCATATTCCGTCAACTGGGTCAGGTCCAGGCTTTGCCCCAGAAACACCGTGCCGGAATCGGGCCGGGTCTTGCCGGTGACAACGTCCATCAAGGTTGTTTTTCCCGCGCCATTGGGTCCGATAATGCAACGCAGTTCGCCGTCATCTACGTACAGGGTCAGGCCGTCAAGCGCCTTGAGGCCCTCGAAACTGACCGTCACATTTTCCACGTAGAGGATGACATTATGAGTTGTATCGACTCCTTCCGACCGCGAATGGACTTCGGCGAGGTTTGTTTTTGATTCCGTCATGACGCATCCCGCTTGAAAAAACGTCCAATCACACCCACAATTCCCCGCGGCATGAACAACGTAACTCCAATGAACAGGAAACCGAGAAAATACAGCCAGAAATCGGGCATTGCCACGGTGAACCAGCTTTTGGCGCTATTGATTATTCCGGCGCCGACGAGCGCGCCGATCAGCGTTCCGCGCCCGCCCACGGCAACCCAGATGGCCATTTCGATGGAATTGGAAGGTTGCATTTCGCTGGGATTGATGATGCCCACCTGCGGCACGTAGAGTGCGCCCGCCACCCCACAGAGCACGGCGGACAACGTCCAAACGAACAGTTTATAGTTCAACGGATCGTAACCGCAAAACATGATGCGGCCCTCGGCGTCACGAATCGCGGTGAGCGCCCGGCCCAACTTGGACTTGACGATGTACCGGCACAACAGATAACTGAAAAACAACACAAGGACCGTAACAATGTATAAACCCCGCTTGGTGGACGGTTCCTGCAATGAAAATCCCAGAATGCGTTTGAAGTCGGTCAACCCATTGTTGCCGCCAAACCCGGTGGCGTTGCGGAAAAACAACAGCATCAGCGCGTAGGTCATGGCTTGTGTGATGATCGCAAAATACACGCCCTTGATCCGTGAACGAAATGCAAAAAAACCGAATGCAAAAGCCAGCAGGCCGGGCACAACCGGCACCATGAAAAGGGCGAACGCGAAATGATCAAACCCCTGCCAGTACCAGGGGAGTTCCTTCCAGTCGAGAAACACCATGAAATCCGGCAGGTCACTTTTGTAAACCCCCTCGCCGCCAATGCTCAACATCAGGTACATGCCCATGACGTAACCGCCAAGGGCAAAGAAAACGCCGTGGCCCAGGCTGAGAATTCCGGTGTAGCCCCAAATCAGGTCCACCGCCAGCGCCACCAGGGCATAGCACAAATACTTTCCGAGCAGAGGAATAATATAATCGGGAACATGCCAAAACGAATCCGGCGGGGTGAAGGCGTTGAGCGACGGGACAACCACGAGCGCCGCCGCCAGCGCCGCCCAAACACCGCGCCAGGTCCGGGGCGAGTGCAATTCCATGATTTGTCCAGAGGCTGAGCCGATCATGTCAGTTTTCCGCCGCGCGTCCTTTCAGCGCGAAAATGCCCTGTGGGCGCTTTTGGATAAACAGGATGATAAAAACCAGGACGGCGATTTTGCCCAACACCGCGCCCGCCACGGGTTCGAGAAACTTGTTGACGATGCCCAGGCCCAGGGCTCCGACCACCGTGCCGGCGATTTTGCCCACGCCGCCGAGCACCACGACCATGAAGCAATCGACGATATAAAATTGCCCCAATTCCGGCCCGACATTGCCGATCTGCGAAAGCGCCACGCCGCCCAGTCCGGCAACTCCGGAGCCCAGCCCGAACGTCCACATGTCGATCTGACTCGTGGAGATGCCCATGCAGGAGGCCATCGGCCGGTTTTGCGTCACCGCGCGCACCTGCAAGCCCAACGGGGTGCGAAGCAACAACATCGACACCAGGCCGACAACGCACACCACGAAAATAATAATAACGATTCGATTATAAGGAAGGACCACGCCTTGAAGCAGTTCGATGCCGCCGGAAAGAAACGGAGGATTGGCAACCTGGACGTTCTGCGCCCCAAAAATCAGGCGAACGGTCTGGATCAAAACCAGGCTGATTCCCCAGGTTGCCAGCAGTGTTTCCAGCGGCCGGCCATAAAGATGGCGGATCACCAGGCGTTCCAGGGCGATGCCCACCACGGCGCTGACGACAAACGCCGTCGGGATGGCCGCCGCCAGATACCAGTTGAACAGTTCGGGAAAGTAGGCATTGACCAGGTTTTGAACGACGTAAGTCGAATAGGCTCCCAGCATCAGCATTTCGCCGTGCGCCATGTTGATCACGCCCATGAGGCCGAAGGTGATCGCCAGGCCCAGCGCGGCCAGCAACAGGATACTGCCGAGGCTCAACCCGTAAAACAGGTTGCCGATTTGATTTTTGAAAAATTGCCGCCGTTCGATGGAAGCGATGGCCTTGGCGGCCGCATTGCGAACGTCCGGGTTGGTTTCCTGAAAAGTGCCGTCCGCGTTTTTCGCCAGAAACCTTTCCAGATCGTTTTTAAACCGGTTGTCGCCGAATTGGTCGATCAGCGCCAACGCCTGGAGTTGCCGGTCCTGGTCATCCCCTTGCAATTGAATTTGCGCAACCACCAGGGAAAGGATTTCCCGGACTCTTGAATCGGTTTCCTTTTCCAGGGCCTCCTGCACCAGATTCAGGATGCCGGCGGAGGGGCGTTTCATTAGTTGCCCGGCCGCGGCCAGCCGGACATCCGGGTCCCCGGAATTCAGTTTCAGCCTGGCAATGGCCGGACGGAGGGCTCGCCGCACGGCGTTGTTGATTCGGGGAGTGCGCAACTCAAGCGAGCCAATGGGCACCGGTTCGCCGCTGACGGCATCGGCGCCGGCGGTTTCGTTTTCGTCAACGATAATCAATCTGCCGGCGCCATCCACGCGCAACCGTTTATTCAGGAGCGCCTCAAGGGCCGGCAGTGCGGCCGGATCGCCCAGCTTACCCAGCTTGATGACGGTCTTCTTCAGCGTTGTACGGCTTTTGTCGGCCAAACCCCGCATGACCGTTTCCAACTCGCCCGCCGCGGACGGCGAACCGGCCAACATCCATGCGGTGAAGTTTAAAAACAGGGTCAGCAAAACGGCAAATGAAAGTTTCCGGTCTCTCAGCATAAGGGCATGGGAAGTACAATAACTAGAAGCACCGTTCAACACATAGCGAAGATTATACCGCGCACAACAAGGGCATTATTTTGAAAAGCCCATATCCTATCGTATGTTTGCAACCCAGGTCAAATTTACCGGAAGGCTGGAGCCGCAAAGGAAGGGAAAAGATTGTCTTGGGAGGAGGGTCCTCCCCGGTCCGCCCAAGGACCGGAGAGGACGAGCAGAAGACTAAAACTTGGCCTTGATGCAGTTGCCGCATACCCACGGATAAGTCCAGTCCGCCACTTTCTTGGCGCTGTCGGGGATATACGGACTCCAGGCCTGGGCACGAATGGGTCCCGGGGTTTTCCACACTACGTCGAATTGCCCGTTTTCCTGTATTTCACCGATCACGACGGGCTTGTGCAAATGATGATTTTTGGCGTCCATGGTTATCGAAAACCCCGACGGAGCGTCGAAGGTTTGAAAACCGACTGCCTGGCGGACGGCGTCTACATCCGTTGTCCCGGCTTGCGCCACGGCCTGCGCCCACATATGGATTCCGATGTAGGTCGCTTCCATGGGATCGTTGGTGACACGCTTGTCGCCGCTGGGAAGGTTGTTTTTCTTGACGTATGCCCGCCATTTTTTTATGAAGGCCGCGTTCTGCGGCGTTTTCATGGACATGAAATAGTTCCATGCCGCAAGATGCCCGACAAGCGGCTTGGTGTCGATGCCGCGCAGTTCCTCTTCACCGACGGAGAAGGCAATTACGGGAATGTCTTCCGCCTTGAGGCCCTGATTGGCCAGTTCCTTGTAGAACGGAACATTGGAATCGCCGTTGATGGTGGAGATCACTGCCGTCGGTTTGCCGGCGGCAAATTTTTTGATGTCCGCGACGATGGTTTGATAGTCGCTGTGCCCGAACGGCGTATAGGTTTCCATGATGTCCTTGTTGGAAATGCCCTTGGAGTTCAGGAAGTATCGCAGAATCTTGTTCGTCGTTCTGGGATAAACGTAATCGGTGCCAAGCAGTACAAACCGCTTGGCTCCGCCGCCGTCCTCGCTCATCAGGTATTCGGTAGCGGGAATAGCCTGCTGGTTGGGCGCGGCGCCGGTGTAAAACACGTTGTAGGACGACTCCTCGCCCTCATATTGCACCGGATAAAACAGCAAACCGTTCAATTCCTCGAAAACCGGCAGAACGGATTTGCGCGACACCGAGGTCCAGCAACCGAACACCACGGCCACTTTGTGCTTGACAAGCAGTTCGCGCGCTTTTTCCGCAAACAGCGGCCAGTTCGAGGCGGGGTCGACGACGACGGGCTCCAACTTTTTGCCGAGCAAGCCGCCCTTGGCGTTAATCTCCTCGATAGTCATCAGCGCCACGTCCTTCAACGAGGTTTCACTGATGGCCATGGTGCCGGAAAGTGAATGCAGGATGCCCACCTTGATGGTATCCGCGGCATGAGCCATGGACGATAAAAGCAAACCAAAACCGGCAAACAACCCAAAAAACAAGCCGATGGTTTTGTGTGAAACAAGTCTTCCGCTCTTCATGATGCACTCCTCCTTCTTCTTCGTTATATGAGTTTGCGGGCTTTAAAACAATTGAAGCTGTAAGCCCAGTTTGACTGAGTTGATTCTTTCTTGTCCCGGACCGGGACGCTCGCTACCGGCAATCAGAGCCAGCCGCGCGTTGTGACCGTCGATGATGTAGTTAATCCCTCCCTCAATTTTACTGCGAATCCCGCGATTACCCACCGCATTGGTGCTGTCGCGGTCGAATTCCTGGTAACGCACATGGGGTTGGAATTTTCCCCAACCGACTGTACTGGGAAACATATAGCTTCCCAGAATGAAATAACTCTGACCCTGGGTGAGGGAAAAACCGGAGAAAGAACTGTCATCCACGTCATCCAGTTCATAATCGTAATAGGCGAATTCCAGATTCACGACGCCTTTATTGCCCAGTTTCTTTTCCATCAGGAAATCGACGTTCCAGCCCGTGAAGTCGCCGTTCACCTCCGCCGTGCCCGCGCCGTTGTCCTGGTACATTGCAACCACACCGATGGACAGAATATCTTTTTCACCATAATAGGCGCTTTGGTTGTAATAAATTTCCGGCTCGGGGTCCCAGAAGTTGTAGGTCATCCGCGCCGTGAACAACGGATTGTCCTTGACGTTGGCCCCGCCCTGCCGGCCCTGGAAAGCGCCAACCTGGTATTTGAGTTTTCCGGCGAGCCCCCAAAAAGCCACGCCGTTATCACGACCGGCGGAGATATTGGGATAAGCCGACACGAAGGGGAAATCGAACGTGTTCAAAAAAAACGGCCCGTCGAGAAGAGCGCGGTCGCTGGGAGGCAAAAATCGTCCCGCCCAAACGGTAAACAAGGGGGAAAAATGAAACTTGGCGACGGCATCCAATATCTGCCGGCTTCCGTCGGCCTGCTGGGTATTGAACTCGAAAGTGATGCCTTTATGAACCTGGGCGTTGATGTATAACCTGAAATCCTCAAAATTAAAATCTTTTGAAAAATCGGTGCCGTCCGGCGCCGCCTTCTCGACAGCGCTGAAGCTACTCCGCAAACCGCCGCCGAGGGAAATCCACCGGATATCGTCCTTTTTCAGTTTTACTCCCGGTTGCGCCGACGCGGAAAGCGGAAGTATCATAAACAGAGCAATCACTAGAACAAGGGCATATACAACTGGTCGTTTCATTCCAAGGTCTCCCGGTTTTCAGAAGGTGAATAGTCGATTCAAGATTGCTTCAAGAAAGCACAAAGTATGCCAAAAGGTCTGAAATACATAACTCCATAATTTACAAAAAGATACTTAAGCGTCCATCAGAACGCCGAACCTGGCGTTGCTTAAAATTATTGCAACGCCTCCGCTCTTTGCCTGTTTTTGTGGCTAATGTGGAGGGAAGAGATTTAGTCGGGGAGCAGTCCCTGGAACTTGATGATGTCAACGATTTGTTCCAGGCCTTCGCCGGTTTTCAGGTTGGTGAACACAACGGGCTTGTCGCCGCGCATTTTTTGCGCATCCCGCGCCATGACTTCCAGAGACGCGCCCACATAAGGGGCCAGGTCCGTTTTGTTTATGACCAGCAAGTCCGAACGGGTGATCGCCGGGCCGCCCTTGCGCGGGATTTTGTCTCCCGCGGCCACGTCAATCACGTAGAGGGTCAAATCGGAGAGTTCGGGGCTGAAGGTGGCGCTGAGATTGTCGCCGCCGCTTTCGACCATCAACAGGTCCAAATCAGGAAAGCGTTGGCAGAGTTCGTCGATGGCCGACAGGTTCATCGAGGCGTCTTCCCGTATGGCCGTGTGCGGGCAACCGCCGGTCTCCACGCCGATGATGCGGGCCTGCTCGAGAGCCTGACTGCGAATCAAAAACTGCGCGTCCTCCTGGGTATAAATATCGTTGGTCACCACGGCGATCTGGTACCGGGAGCGCATTCGTTTGCACAAGGCATTCACCAGGGAGGTTTTGCCCGAACCCACCGGCCCGCCGATGCCGATCCGCAAAACCTGTTTGTCAGCCATGGCGCGGTTCCTCCAAGGACGCGGTTGTCATGAGCGGAAAAGGCGCGTGTATTGGGTTTCATGCAGAGCCCCGGCCATTGCGTGCATGGGGGCGGTAAAACCGATCTCGCCATCCTCCAGCGCCAGACCCGAGCGGACGACATCCGGTATGGCAACGGCGGCAGTGGACAAAATTTTCTGTCCGGCCGTCTGTCCCAGGGGAACGAGTTTGATGGCGGCGGTCACCTGGTTTTCGGCCCATGCCCACAGATAGCCGCAAGCGGCCTTGTCCGGGGCGATTCCCCAGCGCGCCGCCGCCAGCCCAAACAAGGAAAGAAAACAGGTGCGCGGCCAAGCCGCCCAGACAGCCGCCTCCGGCAGTCCCAAATCCGCCAAGAGCCGGGCCAGCGCCTGGCCCATTTGCCGATCCTCCGCCTGCAACTCCGCCGAGTCCCGGGCGGCATACAAATATTCGCTCCAGGAACGCGCAAGCGGCTCATCGTTCGACCGCCAGGCGTGGTGTATTCGCGCCAAGACCGGCACGTCCAGCTTGAGAAGGGTATGTCCCATCAATCCGAATATCCAATCCTCGGCGGAAGATTCATCCTCGACCCATCGGCAGGCGACGGCATACTCAAGCCCCTGCGAATAGGCATAGGCGCCGACCGGTAGCATGGGACTTGAGAGTTGCATTAAGCGGAGACTTTCCGCGAGGCGGCCGTCCGGAGAATCAGTCGTCATGTTCGTGAGAATGGGTGTGGCTGTGTTGCCGTCCATAGGCCCCGCTTTCCGGTTCAAAAGACGCGGTTTCATGTTTTACGACAAGGCACAAGGATCGAACCATTTCATCGAGAACGTGGTCGCGGCGGTAACGCAACCAGCCCGCGCCGATTTGCAAGGCGACATGGCGGTTTCCCAGGTGATAACACGCCCGCGCCAGAAGCGGCGGGTTCGACGCCGATGCGATCGATACCTCCTCCCCGGCGGCGCGCACTTCGATGACCAGGCCATCTTGCGCGCACAACAAATCGCCATGACGCAAGGGCGCGCCACGCGGCAGAATCATCGCCGCCTCCCGGCCATCGTCCAGGCGAACCCGCAGTCGGCTCTTTTGCCTCTGTTCATAAGTAAGTGTCAGGTACGCGGCGGGCGGGACGGAGCGTTCCAACCGTTCGGTGATTTGCAACATAAAGGCCGGGCGCGTGGAGCCGCCCCAAAAAGGTTTCAGAATAAAAAATAACGCTGTGCCAGCGGCAGTTCCCTTGCCGGTTCGCAGGTCAAAAGGTTGCCGTCGGCGCGCACTTCATACGTTTGCGAATCCACTTCGATGCGCGGCAAATAACTGTTGTGGATCATGTCCATCTTGCCAAGGGTTCGCGTGTTACGCACCGCCACCAGCCGCTTGCGCAAGCCAAGCGCATCGCCTATGCCGGCACCGGCTTGCGAGACGAAACTGACGCAGGTCTCGGCGCGCGCCCCGCCCAGGGCTCCGAACATGGGACGATAATGCACCGGCTGAGGCGTCGGAATCGAGGCGTTAGGGTCGCCCATCGGCGCGGCGGCAATCATTCCGCCCTTGATGACCAGGGCAGGCTTGGCGCCGAAAAACGCCGGCTTCCAAAGAACGATGTCCGCCAGCTTGCCGGGTTCCAGCGATCCGACTTCGCCGCCGATCCCGTTACTGATGGCCGGGTTGATCGTGTATTTCGCCACGTAGCGCCTGGCGCGGAAGTTGTCGTGATCCGCCGCGTCCTCGGGCAGTGACCCGCGTTGCGTTTTCATCTTGTGAGCCGTTTGCCAGGTGCGGGATATGACTTCTCCGATGCGGCCCATCGCCTGTGAATCGGAAGCGATCATGCTGAAAGCCCCCAAATCGTGCAAAATGTCCTCGGCGGCGATGGTCTCGCGCCGGATGCGCGATTCGGCGAACGCCACATCCTCGGGGATGGCGGGGTCCAAGTGGTGGCAGACCATCAACATGTCCAGATGCTCGTCGATGGTATTGACCGTGTAGGGGCGCGTCGGGTTGGTGGAGGAAGGAAGCACCCTGGCTTCGCCGCAGGCCTTGATGATGTCCGGCGCATGGCCGCCACCGGCGCCTTCTGTGTGATAGGTGTGAATCGTCCTGCCCTTGAACGCCGCAAGGGTGTTTTCCACAAACCCGGATTCGTTCAGGGTGTCCGTATGAATCGCCACCTGCACGTCGTACTTTTCCGCCACGTCCAGACAGCTGTCTATGGCCGCCGGGGTGGTTCCCCAGTCCTCGTGCAACTTGAGCCCCATGGCGCCCGCCTCGATCTGCTCTTCCAGGGCGGCGGGCAGGCTGGCGTTTCCCTTGGCGAGGAACCCGAAATTGATCGGCAGTTCCTCCGCGGCCTGATACATTCGCCGGATGTTCCAGGGGCCGGGGGTGCAGGTGGTGGCATTGGTGCCGGCGGCGGGGCCCGTTCCCCCGCCGATCATGGTGGTGATGCCCGACATCAGGGCCTCCTCGACCTGCTGGGGGCAGATGAAATGAATGTGCGCGTCCAGGGCTCCCGCAGTGGCGATCAGCCCCTCGCCGGCAACCGCCTCGGTTGAGGGACCGATGATGATATCGACGCCCGGCTGGACATCCGGATTGCCAGCCTTGCCGATAGCCGCGATGCGTCCATCCTTGATGCCGATGTCGGCCTTGACGATTCCCCAGTGATCGAGAATCAAGGCATTGGTGATGACCACGTCCATCGCTTCCGCCGAGGCGCGCTGACCCTGGCCCATGCCGTCGCGGATCACCTTGCCGCCGCCGAATTTAACTTCCTCGCCGTAAACGGTGCGATCCTCTTCCACCTTGATCCATAATGCCGTATCGCCCAGGCGCACGCGGTCTCCCACGGTGGGGCCGTACATATCCGCGTAAGCGCGGCGGCTGATCGTGCTCATTGCCCGTCCTCCAGGTTGCCCATCACCTTGGCGTTGAACCCGTACACGCGGCGGTCGCCGGCATAGGCGACCAATTCGACTTCGCGACTTTGCCCCGGCTCGAAGCGCACTGCCGTACCCGCGGCGATGTTGAGCCGGAAGCCGCGGGTTTTTTCGCGGTCGAACTGCAAGGCTGTGTTGGTTTCGTAAAAATGGTAGTGCGAACCCACCTGAATCGGCCGGTCGCCCGTGTTGGCTACCGTCAGCGTCACGGTCGTCCGGCCGCGGTTGAGTTCGATGTCGCCATCAACCGGCGCGGTTTCACCCGGCGTCATGCCGCTCGGCGTGGGAATGGGGTTATGCACGGTAACCAGCTTCGTCCCATCGGGAAAGGTGGCCTCCACCTGAACTTCGTGGAGCATTTCGGGCACGCCCTCCATCACGTCGGTGTCCTTTAACAAAGTGGCGCCGAATTTCATGAGTTCGGCAACGCTTTTGCCGTCCCGGGCGCCTTCCAGTATGGCGGCGGAAATATAGGCCACCGTTTCCGGATAATTCAGTTTCACCCCGCGGGCCAGGCGTCTTTCGGCCAGTAACCCCGCGGTAAAAACCATCAGTTTGTCTTTTTCGCGTGGCGACAGTTGCATCGCATCCCCCTAGATTCAATGGTTGCCCGCCGCGGCGGCGTCCGCAAGGTCAAACCTCACGTGCTCCAAATGCGCGGCATAACGGCCTTTCGCCGCAGTACGGCAAGACGCAGGATTTCCCATGCGGCGATGAAATATTGTCTGGCGTGTTCGACATGGCGCCCCAGGTACCGGCAGATGACCAGGCCGTCGAGACGGGTGACCGAAATCATTTCCTCGCCTCCGGGCCGGGTTTTGATTTCCCTGAGCTTGTCCGCCAAATCCTCGCGGGGCGTAACGCAGACCATGCTGGCGATCACCGGATATCCCGCCATTCCCCACCGGGCATCGAGAACCGGATCGTTGCCCGCGAAGCACAGACGCTCGATCCGCAAAGGTGTATCGCCCCGCCAGATTTCCAATCGTTGATCGATCCGACCGTTTTCAAACCGCTCGCCGCAGGCAGGCCGTCCCAGACACAAAATGTCCCAACCGATGAACCGACTGCCGGTCGATAAGTGAATCCGGGTTGTCGTCTCAACCCGCGCCCCGGAATAAAAGATATTTTCCAGGGGGAACCACTCCAGGGTTGCATCGGCAGAGACGTTCAGAATCTGACGCTGTTGAGCCTCCGCGCCGGCGCTACGGTAAAATTTTCCCGCCGCCGGCGTCGTCACCAGGGCATGGGCGTCCGGGCCGACATCAACCTCAACCCGCAAGCGGTCGCCGCCCACCACTCCTCCCGGCGGATGTAGCATGTAAACATGACAGACGCCGCCGGGTTCGGGATAAAACGGTCTTTGCACCATCAGCGGCCCTTCGTGTTGCCGCCGGTCAAGAATGGTGCGTTCCTTGAAACTTGAAAACCCCAGGCGCAACGCGGCCCGCCAACCGCCGCCGGATGTGTCGGCATTGGCGTCCGTCATAACTCGGCTTCGCGTGGCCGCGGACCGGCTGGATTCCATGAGGGGGAGGATAGCAAAATGAATTTGCCAAGACAATAACGAAAAAACCTGGGGGAGGTCAGCCGTTGCCTGGCTTGATGTGGTTGGCGATGACGGCAAAATCCTGAAGGGAAAGTGTCTCGCCGCGGCGGCTTAAATCAATTCCCGCCAGGCGAATCCGGTCCTGTTCCACCTGATAGCGTTTTTGCCACTGCTTCAAGTTGCTTTTCAACATTTTCCGTTTGTGCAAAAAAGCCGCGTGCACAATTTGAAAGAACGCCTTTTCATCGGCGACGCTCACTCTGGGCCGGGACAGCGGGGTGAGCCGGATGACGGAGGAATCGATCCTGGGCGGTGGGGAAAAAGCATCCTTCTTGACTTCCAGAACCCGCTCCACCTGGCAATGGTATTGGATGAACACCGAAAGCGACCCATACTCCTTCTGCCCGGGCCGCGCGGTCAGGCGGTCGACGACCTCCTTCTGCAACATCACCGTCATGTCGGCAATCCGACCGCGATAATGAATCAGGCGTTTCAAAATATGGGTGGCGGCATAGTAAGGCAGGTTGGAGACGACCTTGTAGCGGTCGCCGAGGCAACTGTAGTCGAACTTCAAGGCATCCGCCTGCAACAGGCGGAAATTGGGAAAGGCGCTGAACCGCTTTTTCAGTTCGGCGCAGAGCCTAGGGTCGATCTCCAGGGCCGTCAATTCACCCGCCCGGCGCACCAGGTCCTGCGTGAGGATTCCCCTGCCAGGACCGATTTCCAGAACGGCATCGTCGCGGGAAATACCGGCGATCTCCAGGATTCGCCCGGCGGCTGACGGATCGGTCAGAAAGTTTTGCCCCCATTTTCTTTTTTTTTTCATCGTTCGGCTTCGCCCTAGCGGGTCTTGCAGGGTTGCGGAGAAAGTTCCTCGCGCCGACGGCAAAGGGAAGCCGCGGTTTTGACGGCTTCTATCAGCGACTCCGGAGAAGCTTCTCCCCTGCCCACAATGCCGTAGGCCGTCCCGTGATCCACGGAGGTGCGGATGATGGGCAATCCCAGGGTCAGGTTGACGGCGCGGCCCATGGATTCCATCTTCACCGGAACGAGCCCTTGATCATGATACATGGCGATAACGGCATCGTAGTTTTCGCTTCGGGCCTCAAGGAACAGGGAGTCCGCCGGATGGGGACCGGTTACCTGGATTCCCTCCGACTGCGTTTCCGAGATCGCCGGACCGATGGCGGCGTTTTCTTCCTCGCCGAAAATACCGTCCTCGCCGCAATGCGGATTCACGCCCGCAACGGCGATTTTCGGGAATGGCGCAACAAACCGCGAAAGCCAGCGGTGCGTCAGGCGTATGATGCGCGCCACGAGGTTTTTGTCAATCGCCCCAGGCACTTTTTGCAAGGGAATGTGATTGGTCACGAGCACGACGCGAAGCCGGCGTCCGGCCATCATCAGGGCGAAATCCCGGGTGCGGGTGTATTCGGCCAGAAACTCGGTGTGACCGGGGCATGTGAACCCCGCCAGGTGGATTCCCTTTTTGTTGATGGGAGCCGTGGTGATGGCATCGACCCGGTCTTGCAGGGCCAGGTCCGCCGCCGTCCGAATATATTCCATTGACGCCTTGCCGCCCTCGGCCGTAGCTCGTGCCACGGGAAAGTTTTCGGGGACGTTTCGCAAATCCAGCACCTCGATGGCGGCCCCGTCAAAGCGGGCCTGCCGTGCGTCATGAATGGGAAGTATCCGCAACGCCGCTCCGTATCGCGCGGCCGCTTGCTCGAGGCAAGCCGCGTCTCCCACAACCAGGCTTTGACTGCAACGCGAAATTTCTCCATCCCGGAAAGCCTTGACGATGATTTCGGGGCCAATGCCGGCCGGGTCTCCCATCGTAATGGCAATGCGTGGCAAGGGTTCCAACACGTTTTTCGGTTTGCGGTTCATCCAAGGAATGAAACTGTCAGCGGCAGGGCTTGCCGTGAACCCGCGCAAGGTTCATTTTCTCAGTTTTTTGATGTTGCTCCGGGACTTGCCCACGGCCACGGCGCTGGGGATTTTCGGCCCGGCCAACTGGATTTCGGCGGCAACCGTATTCTGGTAATTTTTGAAATGCTCAATGAACAAGCCCGCCAACTCCCTTGCCTTGGCGTCATAGGCGGCGGGGGTTTTCCAGGTATTGCGCGGATTGAGCAGTTCCCGGGGTACGTCCCGGCAGGATTCCGGAATGTGCAGGCCGAAGATCGGATCGGGTTTTGTGGGCACCCGGTTCAACTCTCCGCTCAGAATGGCATGAATCATGGTGCGCGTGTGATTGATGGACATTCTTTTTCCCACGCCATAAGACCCGCCGGTCCATCCGGTGTTCACCAGCCAGCAGTCGACCTGATGCTTGTCTATTTTTTCCCTCAGCAAACTGGCGTAAACCGAGGGATGCAAGGCCATGAAAGGGGCTCCGTAACAGGTGCTGAAAGTGGCGGTGGGCTCCCGGCTCAAGCCTTTTTCGGTTCCCGCAACTTTTGCCGTGTATCCCGAAAGGAAATGGTACATGGCCTGTTCGGGAGTCAATTTTGAAACCGGAGGCATGATGCCGAAGGCATCGCAAGTCAGCATAATGACGTTTTTCGGATGACCGCCCATTCCCGACAGTTGCGCGTTTTCGATATGAGTCAGCGGATATGAGGCACGGGTGTTTTCGGTCAGGCTGGCATCGTCGAGGTCAAGCCGCCGGGTCTCCGGATCGAGCACCACATTTTCCAGGATGGTGCCAAACAGACGGGTCACCCGGTAAATGTCCGGCTCGGCCTCCCGGGACAATCGAATCGCCTTGGCGTAACAACCGCCTTCGAAATTGAAGACGCCCTGATCGTCCCACCCGTGCTCGTCATCGCCGATCAACTTGCGGTTCGGGTCGGTGGAAAGGGTGGTCTTTCCCGTCCCGGAAAGCCCGAAAAAAACCGCCGTGTCGCCGTCGGAGCCCATGTTGGCGGAACAGTGCATGGACAACACCTTCGACTGCATGGGCAACAGGTAATTCAAAATGGTGAAGACGGATTTTTTGATCTCGCCCGCGTAGGAGGTTCCGCCGATCAGAACAAGCTGTCTGCCGTAATCTATAACGACGAACACGTCCGAGTTGGTCCCATCAATGGCCGGAACCGCCTTGAAACCGGGGACATCAATAATGGTGAAAGCCGGTTTGTAGGTCTCCAGCTTGGAGCGCTCGGTAATCTGGATAAACATGTTGCGGGCAAACAAGCTGTGCCAGGCAAATTCCGTGATCGCCCGAATATGAAGCCGATGCTCCGGAGCCGCGCCTGCATAACAGTCCTGAACATACAAATTTTTCCCCTGGACATAGGCCAGCACCCGCGAATAAAGGGCGTCAAATTGTTCCGGCGAAAAGGCCTTGTTAACGACGCCCCACCAGATATTTTCCTGGGTGGTAGGTTCCTTGACGATAAACTTGTCGTTGGGAGCGCGCCCCGTATGTTCCCCCGTCGTGACGACCACCGGCCCCAAATGAGACAGGACTCCCTCGTTATTTTGAATGATATGTTCGTAAAGTTTTGAAGTCGGAAGATTCCAGAATATCCGGCCCGTGTTGCGGATACCGTGGTGTTCCAGGCCGACTTTGTGTTTCAAGGTTTTCTCAAGCATCTGTTTTCTCCTGCGGCGTATCCGGAAAAACGGTTGATCGACAAGCCGACTCGGCTCGACCGGCTCCCGCGAAAATGCGAAAGGGAGCGCTTAACGAATTGCTATAGTGAACAATTTAACATAGAACCCCCGCATTTAAAACTATTTGTTTTCAAGCCCATACAAGCGAACGTTGCCATTTATTTTGAGAAACCCGGGCCGTTTTTCGGTAAAATACCGCTGAAAACCCGATTTTTGCGGGAAGCGATTTTATGGCGAAAGCACAAATTCTGGCCAAAAAGAAAACCCGGTTCAACCACATTTATGTGTTGCAACACGGCGATATCCGCGAGATGTGGTTCAAGGGCGGCAAGGAATTTTTTCTGCAAAGCCGCATCGACGTCACCCGGCCTCACTCACCGATAATGATTTATTCCCACCTGATGATGGCCTCCCTGCTGATTCAACCCCGGCCCGAACGGGTCCTGGTCATCGGCCTGGGGGGCGCGTTGTTCCCCAACTTCCTGACCGGCCTGTATCCGGAAATCGAGATCGACATTGTAGAAATCGACTCCAGGGTGACTGAGCTGGCAAAAAAATATTTCTTTTTCCGGGAAACGCCGCGTTGCCGCGTGTACGACCAGGACGGCAGGCTATTCGTCCAAAAAAAAATCGGGCGGAAAGCTTATGACATGGTACTGCTGGATGCCTTCAAAAGCGGCTCCGTGCCTTTTCATTTAAAGACCCTGCAATTTTACGCGGAAATCTGCCGGTTGCTGTCGCCCGGCGGCGTGGTGGCTTCCAACCTTTACGGCAAGAGCAACCTGCTCAAGCCGCATGACTTGCGGACCTTTACCGGGGCGTTCAGGCAGGTTTATCTTTTCGAGGACCCCGAGAGGACCGCCACGGCGCTGGTTGCCTGCAACAGGGAAGAAAAAATGTCCTCCCGGGATTTGATGACCGCCGCGGAGAACTGGACGCCCCCGCAGGCGTGTTGCCTTTCCATGAGAGATATCGCCGCCACATACAAGGAAGATGACTTTGCCGAACAGCCGGGGTTTGTTTTTGAAGATGACTTCACGCAAACCGGATTTTTAAAATCCATCGAGGAAAACAATCTCGATACCTCCCGTCCGCGGCCCTACGCCATCATGAACGCCCTCCCGGAGGAACCAAAATAAACAGAGAGCGCCGCTCTATCCCCCTGCCCTTCCGCTTGCCGCCTCCTTTCGTCTTATCCGAACGGTCTTTCATATTTATGGCCATTCATGTAATATGGGGCTGACATTTTTTTCAGGGCATACGAAAATCGTGGGGCAAACCGGTTATGCGGCGAACCGCTAAATTCGAACCGGCGCGGTGGACTGCCACCGTCATGGCCATGGTATCCGCCATCTGCGCGGGAACTCTCTTTTTCTACCTGGCTGTTCAGAGCGTCCCGGTGTTCCGGGTTCAGGGATGGTCGTTCGTCACCGGCGGCGACTGGCTGGTGGGCGAGGCTTACGGCGCACTGCCCATGATCTACGGGTCCGTAATGGTCACGGGCCTGGCGCTGGTTCTGGCGTTGCCCTTCGCCCTCGGAAGCGCCGTCTGCACCGCCGAGTTTTTGTCGTCCCGCTCCCGGCTCTGTGTTAAATCACTGATGGAGCTACTCGCCGGGGTGCCGGGCATTATTTACGGTCTTCTCGGCGTTTCCATTCTCACCGTCCTGGTGCGCGACAGCCTGGGCCTTATCGACGGCAACACCCTTCTCACCGCCGGGATATTGCTGGCCATCATGATTTTGCCGACTATCATGACCCTTTCGGAAGATGCCTTGCGGGCCGTGCCCCGCGAATATCGGGAAACCGCCTGGGGCCTGGGCTTGACGCCCGTAACGACGGTTTTTCGCGTGGTGGCTCCGCGGGCGCTACCGGGGATCGTCGGCGCGGTGTTTCTGGGACTGGGCCGCGCCATGGGCGAAACCATCGCGGTGATGCTGGTGATCGGCGGCCTTGACCGCATTCCGCAACCCTGGTACAACCTCGTTGCGCCCGCCCAAAGCATCCCGACCAAACTGGGACGCGAGGCCGCCGAGGCCATGAGCTCGGACCTGCACTGGAGCGCCCTTGTCGGGTTGAGCCTGATCCTGTTTCTCATGGTGATGGGCCTGACCCTTGCCGGTAACCTGTTTTTGCGGCGGGCGCGGTTATGAGCAACCGGACGAGCGAACGCGCCGCTCTTGGCGGCCTGTTTTTACTGACGCTGGCCGCCTGCTCCCTGCCGGTCGTTATTCTGGGAACGGTTTTCGCCAAGGGGCTCCCGGCCATCGACTGGGCATTTCTGACCCGGGAATCCCGCGACTTCGGCGCCGGCGGCGGAATCTTTTATCAGACCCTCGGCACCTTGATCCTGATGATGGGCGCGGCGGCGGTCAGCCTGCCCATCGCCCTCGGCGCGGCGCTGTTCCAAACCGAGTACCTGGATTCAAAACCCATTAAACGAATTTTGCGGCTCCTGATGTATTCGCTCAACAGCGTGCCCACGATCATCTTCGGCCTGATCGGTTACATATTCTTCGGCGTGTTCCTGGAGACAGGCGTTTCCTGGTTGACGGGAACTTTGATTCTCGCGGTCATGATCCTGCCCACCATGCAGATGAGTATTCTGGAAGCCATCGAATCACTGCCGCTCCGGTACCGGGAAGCCGGGATAGCGATGGGGCTGTCGGCCTGGCAGGGAATCAAATCGATCATTGTCCCGCAAAGTTTTTTCGGCATCGTAACGGGGACGCTTCTGGGATTGGCGCGTGCCGGTGGAGAAACCGCCGCCATCATGTTTACGGCAACGGTCTTTTCAGGCGTCCGACTGCCTCACTCCTGGACCGACCCCGTGACCACGTTGCAAACCCATATCCTTGTCCTGGCGCAGGAAGCCGTGAACCCCAAGGCCCTGACAAATGCCTGGGGAGCGGGCCTGGTGCTCCTGGCCCTGGTCTTTGTGTTGATCCTCGGCTCGCTGGCCCTGCGCGCGCGGGCGCCCATGGAGGCGGAACAATGAACGGGCAACCCAAAAACGAACAAGCCAACGCCCTGGAAATGCGCGGGGTGAGTATCCATTTTAACGACAAGGCCGTTTTTCAAGACATCCACTGCCGGTTCCGTCCGCACGCCGTCACCGGCATCATCGGCCCGTCGGGGTCCGGCAAGACCACACTGCTCCGCACTTTCAACCGCATGAACGACAAGATCGACGGCTTTCGCGTCCAGGGCCGGGTTTTCGTCCATGGAAACGAAATTTACTCTAACGGTATAGACGTCAACCGGCTACGCCGCAAGGTGGGAATGGTGTTCCAGAAACCCTGCATCTTTCCGAAAAGCATCCTTGACAACGTTGTCTTCGGGTTGAAATACTTGCATCCGGAACGTCGCAAGGAGTTTCCCGACCTGGCCGAGCGGTATCTGCGGGAAGTGTTTTTGTGGGACGAAGTCAAGGACCGGCTTCGCCGGCCGGGCCATACGTTGTCGCAGGGCCAGCAACAAAGGCTCGCCATCGCCCGCGCCCTGATCGTCAGGCCCCGGACCCTGTTGATGGACGAGCCCACCTCTGCCCTCGACCCAAAATCGTCACGGGTTATTGAAGAATTGATCGTATCATTGAAGAAGAAACATACGATTCTCCTGGTCACTCACAATCTGGAGCAGGCCCGGCGGGTTTCCGACGAAACGGTTTTTGTGTGCGAGGGGCGGGTCTGCGAATCCGGCCGCACACCGGACCTGTTCGCCAACCCCAGTTGCCGGGAAACGCAGGACTATATCGAGCAAGGCAACTGATGCGAAGCAAGAAAGCCAGAGACGGCGGCCCGTTGTCCACGCTGGGCGAGGACTTGAAGCACAAAAACCCGGCCATGGCGAGGAAGATCGCCGAACTGCAAGAGACCCGGCCAGCGGCAAGTCCGAAAACCGGCGGCACCCCGGAATTGGACACAGCGGACCTCCGGCTGGCGGACACCCTCAAAAACATGTTCCCCTTTCCCTGGCGCGACCCGAAAACGTTCAAGGAAGGCATACTGCTTTGCATTCAGAACCGGAATCGGGAGGCCGCCGCGGTTTTTGAAAAAGCCCTGCGGGAAGACCCGCGGGCGTACCCCGCCCAGCATCTTTTAGGCTTTGTCCGCGGCTCGCTGGGCAATCACAAGGAAGAGATCGAGCATTATAAAAAGGCCGCCGGACTCAACCCCAACTGCCCGCGGATTTACTGCAACCTGGGTATCGCTTATTGGCGAAGCGGAAAAAACAAGAAAGCTTTTGCCGCCTTCAAGCAAGCCGTGTCGATCAGCCCCGACTTTGCCCTGGCGCACCATTGGCTGACACTGGTTCTCGACCGTCTGGGGCGCTACCCCGCCATCCCCAGCCACGACGAGGAGACCCGGAAAAACCGTTGCCTGGCCCATGCCTGTTACATGCTGGGCAACGCCTACAACGAGTTCGGCCTACATGCCGCGGCGCGCCAGGCTTTCAAGGAAGCGGTGAGCGCCAAACCCGACTTTGCCGGCGCGTATTACCAGTTGGGCGCCCTGCACATCAAAAAACTGCGCAACCCGAAACGGGCCGCCAAGTACCTGGCGCGCGCCGAAAAATTTTTCGTCACGCAAAACAATCTGCCCCGCGCCAGTCTCGCCCACCAAATCCTGCGACCCGCCAACGAGTCTGCCGACAAGGAAAAAATCGCCGAAACCTGGCTGAAGGAGGGACTGCGCCTGCAACGCCTCGGGCGCTACCAGGGCGCCGTCGACGCCTACCGCGAAGCCGTTCATCACAAGCCCCGTTTCCCGGACGCCTTGTACAACATGGGCATCGCCTACGGCAGTCTGGAGGACATGGGCGTTCCCCGGATCGACAAAGCTATCGGGGCCTTGCGGGAAGCTATCCGGATCAAACCGGATTTCATCCACGCCTACACCGCGCTGGGAGCGTCCTACCTGAAACAAAACGAAATCGGCGACGCCATAACCACTCTGCGCGAAGCCATGGAGGTGGATCCGAGGAACCACGTCGTTTTTTATTACCTCGGCCTTGCCTACCGCGCGTCCTCGCAACTGGAGAAAGCCGCCGAAGTTTTAAAGCAAGCCGTCGCCCTGAAACCCGATTCGTTGCAAGCCAATTACTCGCTGGCTATGGCTTATTTCGACATGTTGAGGTATCCGGAGGCCTGCCGGACCCTGGAAGAGGCCATACGCATCAAGCCCGACTTCGCCGACGCCCATTACATGCTGGGCATTTTATACCACGGCAAAATCCCCGACCCGGAAAAGTCTGCATTCCACCTCAAGAAAGCCGAAAAGCTTTACTTGAAACTCAAGGACCACCAACGCGCCGCGCGCGTCCGGCAAATCCTTGCCGACCCGCCGGCATGACGGTTATGCTTCGACAGCGGGTCTGCATCATTCATAATCCCGCCGCGGGGCAAAAGGGGGGGGTTCTTCAATCGACGATCCGTAAACTGGAAGACTTCGGAATGCGCCTTGAGGTGCGGGAGACCGGGCGGCCCGGCGACGGGGAAAGTCTGGCCCGGGACGCCGCAAGAAGCGGCGCCTGCGAGGCCGTCATCGCGGCGGGCGGCGACGGGACCATTCGTGAAGCGGCCAACGGCCTCCTCGGCGAGTCCGTGCCACTGGGCATCATTCCTGTCGGCACGGCAAACGTCCTGGCCGCCGAAATCGGCCTTGAGCCAACGCCCGAATGCGCCGCCCACGCCATTGCTTTCGGCGCCGCACAGCCCATTCATTTGGGAGACCTCAATGGCCGTGTTTTCCTCTTGATGGCCAGCGCCGGATTTGACGCCCGCGCCGTCGCCGGCGTTCCGCCCCGGCTCAAGAAACGTTTCGGCAAGGGCGCATATTTGATCCTGGCGCTGAAGCATCTGCTGGAACGACCGCCGCCGAGCCTCACGGTAACAATCGACGGTTCCGAATACCGGGCGGCGTGGGCCGTCATCTCAAACGGCCGGTATTACGGCGGAAAATTTTTACAGGCTCCGTCAGCCGATCTGCAACAGCCGGGCTTTGTCGTTTCCCTGTTCGGCGGTGAGAGCCGGGCTGGCGTCATCCGCGGCCTCGTAGCTCTCGGCCTGGGCCGGCAAAGCCCCGGAAAGCAAATTTCCGGGGCACAACGCATTGCGATAACCAGCGGGCGGTCCGAACCCGTTCAAGCCGACGGCGACAGTGCCGGCTCCCTGCCGGCGACCGTCACCGTTTCGCCTCACCGGATTCAACTTATCATGCCTCAGGAACGGTCATAACGCTTGTAAAGGTTACGGGTCAGCAGGTAACTGGCGTACTGGTAATAACCGACGGCTTTCTTCAACTTCCGCGTGTCCGGCGCGGCGGCCTGCATCGTTCGGTCTTTTGGATTGAACGCGAAGTACTCCACCTTATTTTTCGGCGACAGGGTAACCAGCGTTCCGTCTCTAAGAAAACCAAGGTTTTCGTGGGTGCCAAGCAGGGCCCGTTCCTCGCTCTTTTTCATTTTCAGAATATCCTTGCCGAGAAACTTGCTTTTATAGGTGAAATGGAGCAGGCCCAGCAGGGTCGGGGCGACATCCATCTGGCTGGCCAGTTTGTCGATGATTCCGGGTTTGACGATTTTTGGGGCGTAGATGATCAGCGGGATATGGTAATTGGGGATGGGAATATGGGTCTTTCCCTTGCCACCCATGCAATGATCGGCGACGACAACGAAAATAGTATTGTCGAACCACGGTTTTTCGGCGGCCCGCTCCAGGAATGTGCCGATTGCATAATCCGTATACTTTATTCCCCCGACTGCTCCGGATTTGGAGGGCACGTCGATCCGCCCCTCCGGAAACGTGAAGGGAAGATGGTTGGACGTGGTCAAGACAAAATGGAAAAACGGCCGTCCCTGGGCGTAAGACTTGTCCGCCTCCTTCAGCGACTTTTGCAATATATTTTCATCGGCCACGCCCCAGACGTTGGCGAAATCGATTTCGCTCCGCTTCAAATCCGTTCGGTCTATTTTTTGAAACCCGTTGTGTTCGAAAAAATAATTCATGTTGTCAAAATAGCCGTACCCGCCGTAGAGGAATTTGTTGTCGTATCCCCGGCGCGCAAACAGCGGCCCCATGGTGAACAGGTGTTCGCTGTCGGGGCGCTTCAAAATCGAGTGGCCGGGAGTGGGCGGAACCGACAACATAAGGGCTTCCAGTCCACGCACCGTCCTGTTGCCGGTTGCATAGAAGTTGGTGAACAACAACGACTGCCCCGCGATACGGTCCAGGTAGGGCGTTATATGAAACGGGCCGCCGAAAACACCCAGAAACCTGGCGCTCAGGCTTTCGACAACAATCATCACGACGTTATATCTGTGCTCCGGCCCCGGATTGGAAATGAGCCGGGCAAGGGGGACGGGCGCATCGGCGATGAACCGGCTGTTTTCGGCGCTCAATTCTTTTTTCATGACATCCATGACGACCCGGTCGTCGAAGGTCTTGTAAAACGTGTAGTAGTCCAGCTCATTATTGCGAAACGCGGAAAACCCTTCATACAATCCGTTTTTGGCCAACTGGTCAACCACGCGGTTCGGGGAAACGTCCCGCAAAAAACCGCCCAAAACAAACCAGGCAAGCGCCGGGAGCAACAAGAGCGAACACCCCGCCGCAGAGCGGCGCGCCAAGCCGGCCCGGATGGAAACATCCGCCGCCGCGGCGATGGTTTTTCTTCCCAAAAAATAAATCAGCGCGGAGGACAGCAACACCGAGGTCCACACCCAGTGCATGGGATAGGATTCCACAATATTGCCGACCACTTCCGTCGTATAAACCAGGTAATCGACGGCAATGAAATTGAATCGGTTGGTAAATTCATTCCAGAAAAACCATTCCGCGTGGGCTTGAAAAGAAAACAAGGCGATCAACAAAAAGAAAAAAACCTGCACCGCCCGTTTATGAATTCTCGAATTCAAAACGGCTTTTGGAAGAAGCGCCAGGTATAAAACGATGGGGATCAGAATGTAGCTGAAACACAGGGAATCGTAATAGAAACCGACAAGATAAATTCTGGGGATGTCCGCGATGGGCTTGTCCAGGAGGCCGAACTCCTTGACGGTCAGGACGGTGCGGATGAGAAAATTTTCCAGCAAGCAAAAAAAGTAAAGAGCGCCTATCAGTTTAAACGGCATGTCGGTTCTCTTTGGCCGGGTGGGGGGGTGTGCTCCCTAAAAGGCAAGGGAAAGCCGCTCAATCGTTATCACCCCCGCCGCGCTCCCGTTCGGCTATGGAGCGGACCACGCCGTCCCACAAACGGCGGCGCGCTTCCAGGGCGGCTAGGGCGGCGGCCAGGGATTCCCGCCACTTCATCGGATCGTGTTTGCAGAGGTTTTCCAGTAACTTTCTCCCCATCGGCACGTGCTGTGTTTCATCGAGGTGGATATGGCGGCGCAGATACAGGCGAAACGCGGGACAGGGCTGGCCACGGAACTCTTCCAGTTTCCGCAAAATCTGCCGGAACATCGGACCCGTAATTTCCTCCCGGCCAAACAGAAAAGCCGCGGCCACTTCATGGCTCGACCTGCCGGCGATCTCCAGGGTGGAATTGACAAAGTCCCGTGTCGATTGGGAAACCGCAAGGGGCATCATGGCCACCTCGGGAATGATCCCCCCCGTCAAGGCATCAATAAAACTCAAGGCGGGCCGGGTGTTGGCGCCGACTTCCCGCATTGCCGACAGATAAAGCCCGAAATGGCTGAAATAACTCCCGGCCTGAACTTCGTCCGTCTCCTCGGCCAAAACAATCTCGTTCACCAATCGCGCCGAATCCGTATCCTTGGGCGGTAGCCAAAGCGCATCGACACACGTCAACCGCTTCTGCAACGTCTTGAGAAGCGCCATGAAATCCCACACCGCAAACACATGCGACTCCATGAACAGCCGCAGTGAGGCAACATCCGCAACTTGAGAATAGACGGGATGCTCCATCAATGCGTCATGACGGGGACGAATGATTTTGAGGAATGGCTCGAGTGAGGAAACGTTTTCCTCAAAAGCGGTCGAATGTTCACCCAGTTTGGCTGTTTCCACAACATACTCCTTGCAAGGAAAAATTTATTATAACAAGTTTGTCCGTTTTTAGCTAAAGCTTATAATGTCTGGGGTCGTCGGCAAGGGCGATGGCCTTGTCCAGGTCGCTGGTCGGGTATTTGCAGACGTTTTCCTCGCAGACGTACACGGTGGTTTTGCCCTGGGCGGTGACCTTGTCTTTCAGGACAGGCAGTGCCGCCGCGGAGTCGGAGGAGGATTTGAAGGCAAGAATTTTGTTCGGCAGGAACCGGGTCTGAAACGCCCGCAGAATGGTCTTGTTGGCCGGAGAGCGCGCGTCGCCGACCACGGCGACCTGCTTGGCGCGGTCCAGATAAAAATCCAGCGCGATCAACATTTGCGAATAGCCGTTGGGAAACCGCGTCAGGCGTTCGCCAATCCCTTTCAAGACATTTTGCGCCTTGGTTTTATAACTCCCGTCCAGGGTGAAGTTGTAAAGGCGCAGGAGATTCAAAACCGCTACGCCGTTGCCGCTGGGGCGGGCGTTATCGTGAAACTCTTTTTTTCGCAGGGGCAGGAAATTGGAATCGGCCTCGGAAAAAAAGTATCCCCACCCGTCGCCGTCCCAAAGTAACTCATCCTGTTTGGCTTGCAGTTCGCGCGCCCAGCGGAACCAGGCGGCGTCGAAATCCGCTTCGTAAAGAGTGAGCAGACCTTGAACGAGATAAGCGTAGTCGTCCAGGGTTCCCGGGTATTCGGCGTCGCCCTGGCGGTAGCGGCGCAGTAACTTGCCGCTACGGTACAGGTGGGTTTGCAGGAACCGCGCGGCGCGGCGCGCGGCTTTCAGGTATTTCTCGTCGCCCAGAACCTGGTAGGCCTTGGCCAGGGACCCCAGCATCAACCCATTCCAGGCGGTTATGGTTTTATCGTCCTTGAAGGGATGAACGCGGCGGTTTCTGATTTGCAACAGCTTGCGCCGGATGGATGCCAGCGCCTGCCTGGCCTGCCAGTCCGCGTCTTGCTTCAGGGCCAAAATGTTGGCCGCGGACTGTCCGGGGAGATCGAAATTTCCTTCGCCGGAAACGTCATAAACGGCCGCGAACCGCCGGTATTCCGATTCGCTCAAATGCTTCTTCAACTCCTGAAGGGACCAAACGTAAAACTTGCCTTCCACGCCTTCGCTGTCCGCGTCCTCCGCCGAATAGAACTGGCCCTGCGGCCCGGTCATATCCCTGAGCACATAATCCAGAACGCCACGCGCCACTTGCTCGAACATCGGGTTTCCGGTCAATTGAAAACCCTCCAGATATACTCTGGCCAGCGCCGCCTGATCGTAAAGCATTTTTTCGAAATGCGGCGTCAGCCATTCCCGGTCGGTGGAATAGCGGTGGAACCCGCCGCCGAGATGATCGTACATGCCGCCGCGCGCCATGTATTCCAACGTCTCGGCCACCATCTTCAAGGCTTTGGGTTCGCCGGAGCGGCGGGCGATACGGCCAAGCAGGCCCAGTTTCATGGTGGGAGGGAATTTGGGCCTGTGCCCGAATCCGCCGTACTCGGGATCGAATCGGGCGAGCATCCGCCGATAGGCTTGTTTCAACACACCCTCGTCCAGCGTTATCGATCCGGCGGATAAAACATTCCGCGAATTCAAATAGCTCTGAACTTTTTTGCCGATAGCCGCGATCTTTACCCTGTCCTTCTGCCAGGCAACGTTCAAGGTTTGCAGGATTTGAATCAGGTCCTCCTTGGGGAAATATGTGCCGCCGAAAAACGGCATCAGGTCGGGACCCATCACCACCGTCAACGGCCAGCCGCCGCTTCCGGTCATTGCCTGAACGGCATCCATGTAAATTTTGTCCACATCCGGATGTTCTTCCCGGTCCACTTTGATGCAGATGAAACCCTCGTTCAGCACATCCGCCACTTGCCGGTCTTCAAACGACTCTTTTTCCAGGACGTGGCACCAGTGGCAGGTGGAATAACCGATGCTGAGAAAGATGGGCTTGTCCTCTTCGCGCGCGGCCTTAAAAGCCGCCTCGCCCCAGGGATACCAGAAGATGGGGTTGTCGGCATGTTGCAACAGATAGGGGCTTTTTTCCGCGGCCAGCCTGTTATAATGCTTGCGTACCGGTGGCGGAGCGGTGTTCGCTTCCGTGGCGGTGTCTGCCCAGGGCGCAAGGCCCGGCTTCAACGGAAGAACCAGGGGCGGCGCCAACAACAGAAGAAGAACCGCGCCCCAGATTATAACTAACCGGGATTTCCCTGACATGTTTCGCATGGAAAAATTATATAATAATCCAGGAAAAACATAAAGTTGTTTGGACATTCTCCGCCAACGCGAAGGAGAACCGCATGTCTGTAAGGAATGGACGGCGGACCCCGACCAAGCAGGAGCCCCAACAAAAAGGAGTCGGAACACCATGAATACCAAATTGCTTGCGCTCTTGCTGGCCGTTTCCATGATGATTTTTTCCACGGGATTCGACAAGTCCAGGCATAACATTCCCCTGGACGAGATACACAGCGGCGGACCGCCCAAGGACGGCATTCCCGCATTGCTGAAACCCAAATTCATCGCCGCGGCGGAAGCTGAAACGGAACACCTGAAAGACAGCGACCGCGTTCTGGGACTGTTTTTGAACGGACAGGCCAAGGCCTACCCCATCAAAATCCTCAACTGGCACGAAATCGTCAACGACCGGGTCGGCGGGCAAGCCGTGGTCATCTCCTTCTGCCCCCTGTGCGGAACCGGAATGGTTTTTGACGCGACGATCAAGGGCCGCCAAATGACGTTCGGCGTGTCCGGACTGCTCTACCAGAGCGACGTTCTGCTCTATGACCATCAAACCGAAAGCCTTTGGTCGCAGATCAAATCGCAGGCGGTGACCGGGAAGATGACCGACACCCGGCTGGTGCTCCTGCCCTCCTCCTACACGACCTGGGGAGCATGGAGAAAAAAACACCCCGACTCCCTGATCCTGTCAACCGACACCGGTTACCGGCGCAACTATTACCGCGACCCCTACGAAGGCTACTACACCAGCCCCGACATCATGTTTTCCGTCAATAACCGCAGTAACCTTTACCACCCCAAGGAAAGAGTGGTCGGAATCGAAATCGGCGGCAAAACCAAGGCCTACCCGTTTTCGGAATTGGCCAAGAGCAAACCGATGGTGAAGGACACCGTCGGCGGGGTGCCCGTGAACATTTTTTACGACAACTCGTCGCAAACCGCCGTGATCCGGGATCGCGCGGGCAAGGAACTGCCGTCCGTGGTGGGTTTCTGGTTCGCCTGGTACTCCTTTCATCCCGATACGGAGGTTTTCAAGGGAGGACGGTCGTGACCAAAAAATTGTCGTTGCTGGCCCTGGTCGCGGTGGTGGTCGTACTGTTTTTTTATTACGACCTGGGGCAGTACCTTTCCCTGGAAAGCCTCAAGGAAAACAAGAACCGGCTGGACGAATACTACCAGAGCCACCGGTGGCCGATGATTTTTGGATTCATCGGCGTTTACATCCTGACGGTCGCTTTCTCCCTGCCGGGGGCGACGATTCTCACGCTTTCCGGCGGCGCGGTTTTCGGCGCGTTCCAGGGAACGCTGATCGTCAACGTAGGCGCAACGGCGGGCGCAACGCTGGCCTTTCTGGTGGCGCGGTTCCTGCTACGCGACTGGGTGGAAAAAAAATTCGGCGACAAGCTTCAGCCGTTCAACGAGGGGTTTTCCAAAAACGCCCTCAACTATATTCTGTTCCTGCGCCTGGTCCCCCTCTTCCCCTTTTTCCTGATCAACCTGGTTTCCGGCCTGACCCGGGTGCGCCTGGGCGTATATTTTTTCGGGACGATGTTCGGCACCCTGCCCGGCACCTTCGTTTACGCCAACGCGGGTAGCAACCTGGCTTCCATCGAATCGTTGAAGGACATTGCCTCGCCCGGCGTTCTCGGGGCTTTCGCCCTGCTCGGCCTCTTCGCCCTGATCCCGACGATCTACAACAAATTTAAAAATAAAAACCGCGTCTCGCTTGAAATCGTCTGACTGCCGGCGGCGGGGAATCGCGGGTGGGACTTACGGCTTGCCGTTTTTTCGCGGCGTCCGGGGTGACCGCCACTTGTAGATTTCCACGAAGACCGTACTGCCGGGTTTCCGGAACGCCCGGATCATGCGGAAATCCGGGTTTACCGCCAGAAACTCCTTGCGGGAAAATTTCGGCGAGGTTCGCCAGACAAAATACACCTCGCGCAAATCGGCGGTCTGGATTTTCCGCAACGGTTTTGCGGTATACGGTTGCCGCGGAAAAATCGTCTCGACCCGCCGCGGCAACATGGGCTTCTCGTACATCCAGTACGCCATGTAAATTTCTATATTGGGATGGCCGCGCAAGTAAACACGCATTGCGTCCGCGGGGTTGCCCCAGGCCACGGAAGTGAAAATAACGATTTTTTTGTTCCGGGCCGCGTCGCGGAAAAAGCGCACCGCCTCGGGTATCCCGTATCCGGAGAACCGGCTACGGATGTACTGGTACCGGTCGATATCGGGGAGCAGCGCTTTTTCCGGCCGCGTGAGCAGATAATAATCGAATCGCGCCGCCGGGAAAATTAACGCGCAAGCCAGGACCGCCGGGAGAACGCCGGCCGGTTTTCCGGAGAAATTTTTCCGCAGAAAATCCCGGAACAACGTCATGGCCTGTCCGGCCCACAACAACAAGGGCGTCGCGCAAAACAGATAGTACCTTGAAAACCCCTTGCCGGCCGTGCCGAGCACAACAAGAACGGGCAAAAGAAAGTATGCCGCCAAAACCGCCTGCCCACGGTCCAATGTCCTGAACCGCCAAACCAGAAAAACCACCGCCGGCAAAAAAATCGGCCAGGTCAAATAACCCGTGAAGTAACTTAAAACGCCATCCAGGCCGGCAAGGACCTTCGCGGGCATTTCGGATAAAAGCGCGCTCACTCCCGTTTGGCCCAGGCTGTGCCTGGTGGGTATGAAATAATTGGTGATGGGAAATTTTTCCGACGTGAGGTACAAAATCCCGTAGGGCGCGCCGCCTATCGTTATCCCCGCCAGGCAGGCGGGCAATACACTGCGCCACGGCAGAAAATCCTTCTCCCGCCAAAAAACAACCTTGAATAACAAAGGCAGGAGAACAAACAGAACCGCGAAGGAATGAGTCAGCAACCCCAACCCCACCAGCAACGCCAGCAACCCGTGATGGAAAAAGCGCTTCTGCTTTTCCTTCCGCAAGAGCGCCAGAGTCAGCCAAATCGTCCAGATGAAAATGCAGTTGAGCAGGCTGGACTCATAAATCATGCGGTCGAAAAACAAGTGATACGGACTGGCGACGTAAAGGAAAGCCGTCACTTGTGCCGCCCGGACGGAATACAATCGGCGCCCGACAAAATAAATTCCCACCAGCGAGAATGCGCCCGCGGCAACGGAGACCATGCGGCCCGCCCATAACGGGTCCTGAAAAATTTGCAAACCGGCCGTCAGCAACCAAAACAACAGAGGTTTTTTGTTGTCGGCTTCAAGGGAAATCCAAAGATTCCCGGCATCCTCCCGGATCAGTTCGGCCCAATAAAGATAAACCGCCTCGTCGCCGAAAATGGGGAGCGCGGTCAAATGGATCATCCGAGTGACCAGATAGAGCGCCAGCAAGACGCCAACCGGATAATGTTTCCGGACAAATGAAGACGGGTTTTCCATCGGACGGGTTTCAGGGTTCACGGGCTGACCGTTTCCTAAAAAAGGAGATCGCAAAAACCAGGAGCGTCAGGGCAAAGGCCGCCGCGGAAACCCACGCGCCCAGAACAACCGACCGGGGTTGAAAAACGAATTTGATCCGGTTCGGCAACGCTCCGCCGGGGGACGCCTCAATACGCACCGCCCGGAAAAGCCCGTTGGCCCGCAGGACCTCCTTCTCTTGACCATTCACATAAACCCGCCAACCCGGATAATAAACCTCGGACACAAAAATAAAACCCGGCAAATTGTTTTTCATATCGATCAAAATTTCGTCTCCGGAATTTTCGTATCGCAGGAGAGAGGATTCCACACCCTTCGCAGGGGAAGTTTCATCCCTGGCGTTTGGAAATTTTTTTTCCAGATAAACGGTATCCAGCGGATCAAATTCCCCCTTGTCGACCGCCCGTTGCAGATTAAAATCAGGGGCGAAGGCGGAGCGGCGGACGAAAAAACCGCGCGGCAGTGCGTCCTTGTTGATCCTGAACCCCAGCCGCACCTGGCGCGCTTCGCCATGGTTTTTGCTTTCCAGAGGGGGTTCCAGGGATTTGAAGTCGAGAAATTTCGTACTCAACAAGTTGGCGATTTGCGGTTTGTCCAGATTCAGCGTCGCGTACCCCTTCAACCGAAAAGGGTTGTAACCCGACGTGTTGGACATCCTGTATACCTGGCCCATGTTGGCAAATACAGGAAACCCGTTTTTGACGAGGAACCGGGTGCCTTTCTCCTGGCCCCTCAATATCCCGGCGACGGGGTTTTCGTAAATCATGGCGTGCATTTGATTTTCCGTCAGCCGGGTTTGGTTGAACGGGCCGCGAAAAGCAAAGAGGTCGGCGACAATCAACGCCATAACGACAAATTTTATGGCGCGTCCCGCGCGGTATTGAAGCGCCAGCGAAAATGCCGCAAGCATGGCGGCGGCAACGCCAAGATAGGTCAAGAAATGCGGCCGCCACGCGGCGGCGTCGCCGGCAACGAAAACCGCCGCGGGCGCCGCCAACAGGAACAGGCCCGCGATGCAGGCAAGCCGCTTTGCAATACTTGTTTTCCCGAAAGCGGCATCGCCCGACTGCGCGCCGAACAACGCGGAAAATCCGTAAGCCGCCAGAACGGACACGGCAAACAGGAACAAAAAGACAAACCGCGCCGGCACCCGGAAAAACTCGAATCCGGGCACCAGCGTAAAAAACGCCTTGTACGCCGCCGTGTTTTCTCCCAAGGCAAGAACCAGGGCAAGCGCCGCCAGCCCTTGAAAGAACACTGTTTTCTTGAGAGGCCGAACCGACACTCCCAGCGCCGCCGCCATCAACACACCGACACCGGCGTAACACCGAAACTCCCAGTACTGCCAGGACTGGTAAGACGGCAAGAAGAGATCGGGCATAAACAACGTCCACAACGCTTTCAAGGGAAGCGAGTCCTTGGTCGCTCCGGCAAAGTCCAATGTCTTCCGGCCGGTCTGCTGTAAAAATTCCATCGTCGGCAGTGTCTGGACAAGCGACAGCAAAACAAATAAACCGGCAACGAGCGCAAAGCGGCACAGCGACAGCTTCAGTTCCCTTTGTTCGCGCCGACAGGCGGCCAGGTAAAAATAATAGGCGGAGGACGCATAGATAATAAAAAGCGTCATCTGCGGATGGCCGCCGAAAAAAGAAACCGTCCACAGAACCGGGCAACCCCATATCCAGCCCGGCGCACCCGTGAACGTCCGCCGGCAACAATAGAAAACCGCGGGCAACCAAACCGCCGAATGAATCAGGTTGGAATGATGCGCATGATTGATGAAAAATCCGCTGAACGCAAACGCCATCCCGCCCAGCAACGCACTACATGCGTCCAGGTCCAGACTCCGCAAAAACAGGTACATGAAATAACCGCAGAGGCTGAAATGAAAGATCACCTGATATTCAAACAGGGCGTAAGAAAGCCCTCCCTCCCCGACCCCCAGCGACATCAAAAGATTGAACGGATAAAGGACGGCGGTTTGTATGTCGGCAAAAAAAGGCATGCCGCTGAAGACGTACGGATTCCACAAGGGCACCGAACCCCGGCTGATTTCCACCGCCGCAAAATGCCGGCTGGGAAAATTCTGCATGAAAAAATCTTCCGTGAACCATTGGGTGCGAAAAACCACTTCCCTGAAGAACAGGAGGCCGAGAAAAATATAAACGGCGAAGGCGGTCGAATGCTCTCTGAACTTGGCGGGCATTTTCAATCCGTCTCCTTTACATTAAGGGGTTATTCCACTATGTTGGAGATATGAGACTGCTTGTTTCATTGATTTTTTTCTTCCTGATCGGTGCGTGCCATTCGGGGAAAGCGCCGGAAATACCGACGCCCGCGCCGTACTCCCTGAAGGCCGAGATCGACCTTTTTTTATCGGCGGAGAACCCGGAAGTGGAATCGCGGGTGTTAAGCAGGTTGGAACAACATGGTATTAGAAATGAAGACGTAAAAGAACTGTTGCGGAAGCGCCCTCATGGCGCCGGCGCTCCGTCCGGACTGCAAGCCGGCCTCACCATCGAACACAACGGCAAGAACTATCCTTACGCCCTGTTTTCCCCGCCTTCGGGCGGCGCGGATGAGAATTTCCCCATGATCGTGATTCTGCACGGCATGGGCGGCACGGGGGATTCCACAATCGGGAAATGGGTCGAGCGGTTGCAAAACAAATTCATCATCCTGTGCCCTTCCTACCCGATGGGCGCATGGTGGGCGCGGCCGGCTGAAGAAATCGTACTACAATTGATCCAAAAAACAAAATCGGATTACCCCGTGGACGGCGACCGCGTCTTCCTCGCCGGACTGTCCAACGGCGCCATCGGCACGTTCATGATCGGCATGTTTTATCCCGACCGCTTCGCGGGCATTGTTCCCATCGCCGGAACCATCACCGAAAGACTGATGCCCTTCCTGGTCAACCTGAACAACACCCCCGTCTACATTATCCATGGGGCAAGGGACCCCGTCTTCCCGGTCACCTATCAACGCCGCGTGCACAAAATTTTATCCGACCTGAAATATTCCGTAGTTTACCGGGAGCACCAAGAAACGGGAACGGCGCATGGAGGCCATTTTCTGCCCGCGCCGGAGGTGCCCCGCTTGCTACAATGGCTGAATCAGCAAAAACGCCGGCACAATCCCAAAATCGTCCGCATGACCCGCGAGGGCAACCACCTGGACGCCATTCAATGGGCTCGCATCACGGCGGGAGTGAATCTCGCCGCCCTGCAACTTCCCGGGCCGGAAAATGAGCCCCTGAACGTCCGCGACGGCAAAATCGCCACTCTGTTTGCGTTGCAAAAAGGCGGCAACCGCATCGAAATCCTGGGAAAAAACGTCACCCGCTATCAAGTCTATCTCAATTCCGGCATGGTGGATTTCGACCTTCCGGTGCGCATCACCACCCGACGGATTATCGACCGGGGCAACCGGTTGGTGCCTGGTGAAACGCAAATCAGCTTCGACCAAAAAGTGGATCGGGACATGGGAGTATTGCTGAGGGGATTTAAAACCCGCCGCGACCCCGGCCTGCTCTTCGACGCCATGGTGGAGGTTTCCCTGGAGGAACCTGTCGCCGGCCTGCGGATGCCATGATGCCATCCCCGCCGGACCACGGCCAATTGCTGGAGAAATCCACGGCCCTGCTCGGCTGGGACATCATCCGCAATGCGCTTGCCGGTCTGGCCTATTCGCCGGCCACCCGGGACCGATGCCTTGACCTCCGCCCCGAACCCGATTTCGACGGCGCCCAAAAAGCCCTGCGCGAGACCGAAGAGATGACCGCGCTGGATGAAGCGGCGGAAACCCCGCCGCTCTGCGCCTTCGAGGACATCCGCCCGCTTCTCGATGACGCCGCCGCCCGGGGAATCCTCGAGCCGGAGCAAGCGCTACACATCCTGAAATTCCTGCGCCTGGCGAAATCGATAAAAAGTTTTTTCGCCAAACGCTCCGGCCTGCTCGGCGACTACGCCGCCCGCCTGACCCTCCTGCCCGATTTTCTCAAGGAACTGGAACGTTGCATCAGCGACGAAAGCGAAATAAAAGACACCGCTTCCCCGGAACTGAAACAAGCGGTGCGCGCCGTCCGCGAGGCCAAGGACAAACGGGACAAGTCCGTCAACAAACTGCTGGGAAGCCCCGAATTCAAGGACGCCATCCAGGATTCCTACACCACCGAGCGGGAGGGACGGCTGGTCTTTCCCGTCCGCTCGGAATACAAGGGCCGGATTGACGGCATCGTCCACGACAGTTCCGGAAGCGGCGCCACCTTTTACATGGAACCCACGAAAGTGATCCCCCTGAACAACCAATTGAAAATCAACCGCATCAAGGTCGAGCAGGAAAAACTGAGAATCCTGCGCCATCTGGCGCGGACGGCGGTGGAACACAGCCGGCCGTTGCTCGCCGATTTCGCCGTCCTCGTCAACCTCGACCTCATTCACGCCAAACGCCGGCTGGCAAAAACCCTGCAAGCCCGGCGGTTCACGTTCAGCCGCGAGTGCCGGGTCCGCTTGAAAGGGGCAAGAAACCCGGAACTGCTTCTCAACGGACAAGACGTGGTGGCCAACGATATTTGCTGGGACGACGCCTGCCGCGTCATCATCATTTCCGGACCCAACACCGGCGGCAAAACGGTCACCCTGAAAACCGTGGGATTGATGGCGCTCATGGCGCGCGCCGGTCTCCTCCTGCCGCTGGACGAGGATTCCGAAATCGGATTCTTCCCGCGGGTCTACGCGGACATCGGCGACGAACAAAACATCCAGCAAAGCCTTTCGACCTTTTCCGCGCATCTCGGCAAAATCGTCAGCATCCTCACCCACGCCCCGCCCGGCTCACTCGTCCTGCTCGACGAGTTGGGAATCGCCACGGACCCCTTGCAGGGCGCGGCGCTGGCCGAGGCCATTCTCCTGGAATTGAAACGCAAGGGCATGATGACGCTGGTGTCCACGCATTTTCTGGCGCTCAAAACCCTGGCGCAAACCCAGGAAGGGTTTCTCAACGCCTGCACCGAGTTTGACCGGGACTCCCTGCAACCCACTTACAAGCTGATCTTCGGCGTGCCCGGCGGTAGCGCCGCCCTGGAAACCGCCGAACGGCTGGGCCTGAGCCACGAGATCATCGCCAGAGCCCGCAACATTTACGATGAGAAGGACACCCGCGCCGACGCGCTTCTGCAATCCCTGCGCCATCAAAAACTGCGCCTGGAGAAAGAAAAGGCATCGCTTGCCGAACGGCTCGCAGAAACGCAACGACTCAAGGAAGAACAGCAAACCCTGACGCAAAACCTGCGCGACCGGGAACTGGAGTTTCAAAAGAACAAAGCCAAGCGGCTTCAGGGAACCGTCCGTGACGCTCGGAACACGATCCACAAAATACTGCGCGACATCAAGGGAGCCCGCGATCCGGAAAAAATCCGCGCGGCGGACCGGCAGGTTCGTTCGCTGGGCCGCGTCCCGCCGGCCGCCGTCCGGCCCGACCTTTCCGAATGGAACGTTCCCGCCGACAAACTCCGGGAGGGCGAGGACGTCGTCGTCGATACCTACGGCGCGCGCGGCAAACTTCTGGAAAACCCGCAGGGCAAAAAGAAGGTTCTCGTCAAACTCGGCAACCTGGAAACCCGCGTCGAGACCCAACGCCTGCGCGGCCGCGCCGGCGACGGCAAAACCCCTCCCGCGCCCAAACCGGCAAAACCGACGATCAACCTGACCGTGGAATCCACGCCGCCGCAATCACATACCTGCGATTTGCGCGGCATGAGGATGGACGAGGCAAAACGCGCCCTGGAATCCTTTATCGATCAGGCCATGCTCAACAACATGGGGCAAGTCAAAATCATCCACGGCCACGGCACGGGAGCCATCAAGAAATTCGTCCGCGACTATCTGGAAAGCGGCGGCATCGGCAAAAGCGTCACCCCCGGCCCGCCCGGCGAAGGCGGCGACGGCGTCACCCTCGTCGAGTTCTGACGTAACCAAAAAGCATGTGCCAAAATCTCATCTTCCTTGAAATCGGGACTAAGGCTCTTTCGGCTGACAAATTTCCAAGCCGATTTTTTGCAACACTTTCCTGGCCAATTTTTCAAATTCATCATAACAGTCGGCAACAAATCGGACATGACCGCCAATGGCTCCATCGGCGCTTTTAAGTTCAAACATGGGTTTGCGGGCATCTTGAGCCATTGGCATCAAACTTTTGAAGTTTTTTAGTTGAATGAGACAATTGGGATCTTCAGCAATACTTGATCGTGAATCTTTCTCACTCAAAACATCCTTTGAGTAAACGCCAGGGATTCGATCCGCCCAGCGGAGAAAAGCTTTTACCGGACGATCCTTGCGAACCTCATGCTGGACCACAAGATAACCGATGGGTTTCATTGTCCCTGATGGTATTTCAATTTCATCGGGAACTTTTTCTTTCATGTCTTGCCACTGACTTCTCCATTTTCGAACGGTGGGTCCTAAGTTCCTAAGACCCTGAAGCGAAAAAAGGTCGGCGGCCAAGGGCACAAGAAGATAATCGGCGGCCAAGATTGCGGACCGATTAATGGCGCCAAGGTTTGGCCCGACATCAATCAGAGTCACATCCGCATTGACCTGCTTACTTGCTTTAAGGATAATTCGATAAAAAGCCGTCGTCGTTTTAAGAGCCGCAATATCTTCGTTATAAACTTTAGGCCAACTTTCCGAAAGCTTATCTTCAAACCGGCTTAACCCCAAATGACCAGGAAGTATCCAAAGCCTATCGCGAATTTCTTCCAAGGACGGCTCCGCAACCCCACCCTCTCCGACGAGGATCGGGTTAAGGCAACCCAAGATGGTATCCCCGCCATCGTCGGGATCCCATAACTCTTCCACGCGGTCCTCATCCAGAAAAGCACTGGTAAGATTGGCTTGGGGATCCAAATCGACAGCCAAGGTTCTGAAATCCATCCGGGAAAACATATGCGCCAGATGATAGACCAGCGTGGTTTTTCCCACCCCTCCCTTATTGTTGAACAAAACCAGTGTTTTCATGATCACTTTTTTACGGTAACCAGGACAAATGCCTGCTCGTCAAAGTTAAAATCCGGCGGAGGATTGCCGTTTTTTTCCAGAAGCTTTCTCGCCCTTTGGACTCCAACACCAAATTTTTCAACATATCCCAAGGCTCTCATGGCTTCCGCAATAGTGGGGTTTCGATAATCGGTGAATTGCCCGAAATTTTCCGGAGTGACGTTCCCGAACAATCCACCTGGACTTGTTATCTCTATCCTATCGTCGAACCAGCTTATTCTGACTGGCGCGTTGGTTCCTTCATAAGTTCGATGAATCAGGGCATTAAAAACAAGCTCTCTCAATGCTTCATCGGGGTAATCCAGAGTTTCCTGCCTGCGAAAATCCTTCCCCACGTTCGAGGCGGAGTGAATATTTAATTTCAAAAGATCAGCAACCAGGGAAGCCTGGGAGTTCAGGTTGCTACTTAATTCCTTGGAATCAATGATCGGATCGGAAAGTTCCGAACCATCCACACGCAAAAACTGGATATACGCGCCGGGAATCCATCGTTTGGGATCAATGCCCAAAATAAGTATACCGGCAATAGTCGGAGTCCTTCCATCGGGAGCCAGCAGGCGGCAAGAAATCAACCTATCTCCAACTAAACGTTCATTCGCTCTTAAAGCTTCTCGATCCACAACGCCAGGAAGATAGGTTCTATTAAAAAACTCCAAATCCAGATCATCTAATGTGGCTTCTTCTTGAGGTTGCTGATCAAAGGGAGTATTTTTATGCCTCCTTTTTTCCGAGAGACGCCTCTCCTCCTCCCCGTTGGCAACACGAGTCGTAGGCCCCACGCGAACATAGGTTCGCCCCCGACATCGGACAGGGGGTGATCTTGAAGGTTGCACTGCCACAACGGCAACATCATATCCTTGAGCGTTGGCTTTTTCCACCGTAATTACGGGCGGAGGAAGAATATTGCCGTCTGACCTTAAATCAGACAAATCCCGCAGAATTTTATCCGTAACTTCAACACCGCTAAATGTCTCGTCATCGCAAATGCCGACCAACAAATAACCGGGTTTGTCATGATTGGGCAAATCGTTGGCAAAGGCACAAATGGTTTGGCGGATTTTATCTTTATCCGACAGCGATTCTTTCTTTTCGATTCGGTCGGATTCGGGTTTTTTTATTAACGTCTCAATTTTATCCGGACTTATCATTCCATCCTCGCTCGCCATTCTCCCCCACAAATCGTCAGTAATTCTAACACGCAATATGATACCAGACACAGATATTGGCGAATAACTTTTGTCCGTAACGGATTTGGTTATAATTTTTCCGTGACCTGTTTTCCGCGGGCGAACACCTACCCCCATTGTCTTTTCAACTTGCCGGATTCAAAGGCGTTGCGCCCGGAGGACCCTGCACCGTACGCTATTTATAGAGGGTCTGTTGACCGTTGGCGGTTGGCGGGAAAAATCTGGAACCGCAAAGGCGCGGAGGACGCGAAGAAAAAATTTCCTAAACCTTCTTCCTTGAGAGACCTTTGCACAAGTATCCTTGGTTGATTGTCATTGCGAGGCGGCTCAGCCGACGAAGCAATCCAGAAGGCTGGATCGCCACGCCGCCCAGGGCGACTCGCGATGACACCGGGGCGGGTTTCGGTTATACTTTTTGCCATGGACATCGTACGGCTTTCGCATTATCTGGACGGCTTGCTGAACATCGGTTCCATCGAGGATTCGCCGAACGCCTTCAACGGGCTACAAGTGGAGAACACCGGCGAGGTCAGGAGGATCGGGTTGGCGGTCGATCTTTGTCTGGCCACTCTGCGGATGGCGGTCGATAAAAAGTGCGACATGCTTTTCGTCCACCACGGGATGTTCTGGGGCGGAGCGCGGCCGGTGCGCGGCAAGTTATACGAAAAGCTGGCGCTCATGATCCGGGCCAACATCGGCTTGTACTCCGCCCACATTCCTCTGGATGTTCATCCCGTCCTGGGAAACAACAAGGCCCTGGCCGACAAGGTGGATTTGCGGAATCGGGAACCGTTCGGCGAGTACGGCGGCATAAAAATCGGTTTGAAGGGAAAAATCGCGCGCCGCTCCGCCGCGACGCTGGGCCGGGAACTTGAGGAAAAACTGGGCGCGCCCGCGAAAGTGATCGGCAGTGGCGACGTCGAAACGCTGGGCCTGGTCACCGGCGGCGCCGGCGATATCATTCAGCAGGCGGTCAATGAAAATCTCGATTGCTATATCACCGGGGAAGGCGCCAACAACCACTTTCACGACGCCATCGAGGGTGGATGCGTGCTCATTCTGGCGGGCCATTACGCCACGGAAACGGGCGGCGTTTTGGCGGTGGGCCGTCACTTGCGGGACCAGTTCGGCATCGAGACCGAGTTTCTCGACTATCCCACCGGGTTGTAGGCGTCAAAGGCGGGCCGCGATCACTTCCGCGTCAGCGCGGTGTGAATCCGCTCCATGGCCCAGTCGATGTTTTCTTTCCGGATGATGAGGGGCGGCGCGAAGCGGATGACGTGTTGATGGGTTTCCTTGCAAAGGATGCCCGTTTGCATGAGCGCCTCGCAAAACCGGCGCGCCCCGCCGGCCTGCGGAAACAGCTCGACGCCGATCAGCAGTCCCCGGCCGCGGATTTCCTTGATATGCGGGGAATCGATTTCATGAAGTTTGGCTAAAAAATATTCTCCCATGGCGGCGGCGTTTTCGATCATACGTTCCTCCACCAGCGTTTTCAGCGCCGTCCGCGCCACGGCGCAGGCCAGGGGATTGCCGCCGAAGGTGCTCCCGTGGTCGCCCGGCCGGAAAACGCCGAGCACCTCCTTGTTGGAGAGTACGGCGGAGACGGGATAGAAGCCACCGGACAATGCCTTGCCCACTAGGGTCAGGTCCGACTGAATGGAATCGTACTCCTCGGCGAACAGTTTGCCGGTGCGGCCCAGCCCGGTTTGTATTTCGTCGAGCACCAGAATGACGTTGCGGTCGTCGCAGATTTTGCGGACGGATTTCAAATAGCCCGGCGGCGGCAGGACCACCCCGCCCTCTCCCTGGATGGGCTCGACCAGGAACGCAACGGTATTGTCGGTGATGGTTTTCTCCAGGCTTGCCGCGTCGCCGAAGGGGATGGTTTTGAATCCGGGGGTGAAGGGGGCGTAACCGTCGCGGTACTGGGACTCGGTGCTGAATCCGACAATGGTCAGGGTGCGGCCGTGAAAATTGTTGGCGCAGGTGATGATTTCCGCCCGGCCCGGCGGGACTTTCTTGATCTGGTAGCCCCACTTGCGCACCGCCTTGATGGCGGACTCGACGGCCTCGGCGCCGCTGTTCATGGGCAGTACGCTGTGCGACCGGGTCAGCTCGCAGATTTCCCGGTAAAACAAGCCCAGTTGGTCGTTGCGGAACGCGCGCGAGACGAGCGTCAGTTTGCCGGCCTGCTCGACCAGGGTACGCAAGATTTTGGGGTGGCAATGGCCCTGGTTCACGGCGGAGTAGGACGACAGGCAATCCAGGTACTTTTTGCCTTCGACATCCCAGACCCAAATGCCTTCGCCCCGGCACAATACCACATCGAGCGGCTGATAATTATGCGCGCCGTATTCGTTTTCCAATCGGATGTAATCCTGTGTGTTCATCGTTCCGCTTCCTTGTGAACCGGGCGCCCCGGAGATCGAAAACCGCGCCGCCTAAAAATCGAGGGGCATAATGGTTGAAATTCCATTTCGCCCAGTCTATTATAGATTTTAATTCAATTCATTTTAAAGTGAACTTCCGCGGGAAGGCCGTCGAATCCTCCCTGAACCGGAAAAGATTTTTTTTAAAAACCCAACAAAGCAGAGAACAAACCATGAGTATTGATGACAAGGAACTGGAAGAGTCGATGCCCACAACGGAGTTGCAATGGACGGAAAGCGCCAGCGCCCGCATGAAAAACGTGCCTTTCTTCGTGCGCAAGGGCGTCGTGCGCGGCATTGAGCAGTTTGCCAAGGACATCGGCGTTTCGGTCATAGATGACGATGTCGTGTCGCGCGCGCGGCAGGAGCGTGAAGGCGCGGCGATGCAGAAAAGACAAGCCGAACAGGAAAAAGCAAAAACCCAGGCTGTTGAAGGCAAGAAAGAGGTGAAGCGGCAGTTCATCAATTTTGCGTTTTACAAGCTCGACCCGGCTTTCAGGCGCCTTTCCCAGGAAGAGCAGGCCAAGGCGAAAAAGGAATACCTCGACGTCCTCGAAGATTACGACAGCAACGACGACATCATTGTCCTGAGTTATTCGACGGTGGGTATTCGTTGCGACGCGGATATCATGTTCTGGCGCATTAGCTATGAGATCGAAAATTTCCAGAAAATGACCACCAAGATGCACAGCACCGGGTTAGGCAAATACCTGAACCAGACTTACTCTTATCTTTCCATGACCAAACAGTCCACCTACCTCGATATCTTCAACCCGGAACATGAGGAAGACCGGACCCATATCATTCCGGGCAAGGCAAAGTATCTGTTCATCTACCCCTTCACCAAGAAGCGGGAATGGTACCTGCTCACCAAGCATACCCGCCAGGGGATCATGGATGAGCACATTTATATCGGCAACAAGTACCCGTCGGTAAAACTGAACACCAGCTACTCGTTCGGTCTGGACGACAACGAGTTTGTCGTTGCCTTCGAGACGGACTATCCGCAGGACTTTCTGGACCTGGTCATGGACCTCAGGGAAACGGAGGGTAGCCGCTACACGGAAAACGACATTCCGATTTTTACCTGTATCGCCATGTCGCTACAGGACGCCGTGAGCAGTCTTGGGGTTTAACGGTCAATTCCGGTTTTTGAGCAAGGTCAGCAACTTGGCCAGCGTTTTTTTCATGTCCCGCCTGTGAACTACGTTGTCGATCAATCCGTTTTGTAGCAGGAATTCGGCGGTTTGAAAGCCGTCGGGAATTTTTTCCTGAATGGTCTGCTCGATCACCCGGCGACCGGCAAAACCAATCAGGGCGCCCGGTTCCGCCAGAATGATGTCGCCCAGCATGGCCAGGCTGGCCGAGACTCCTCCCGTGGTGGGATCGGTTAAAACGGAGATATAGGGAATCTTCCGTTCCGCAAGCTGTTGCAGGGCGGAGGAGGTTTTGGCCATTTGCATCAGGGAAAGAATTCCCTCCTGCATACGGGCGCCGCCCGAACTGCTGAAAATAATCAACGGCGTGTCGTTCTGGATGGCCCGATCAATGCTACGGGTGATCTTTTCTCCGACGACCGACCCCATGCTTCCTCCCATGAAGCTGAACTCAAACGCGCACACCTCGACGCGGTGCTCGCCCAGCATTCCGGAAGCGGTAATGACCGCATCGCTACCGGATGTTTTTTTGAGCGCTGATTTAATACGATCCTTGTATTTTTTTTTGTCCTTGAACTTCAACGGATCGACGGACACCAGGCCTTGATCGTACTGGGTCAAACCGTCCGGTTCGAGGATCATATGAATCCGCTCCAAGGCGCCCATGCGAAGATGGTTGTCGCATTTGGGACAGACGAAGAGAATTGTTTCCAGCTCGGCGGCGAGGTTGTTTTTCCGGCATTTCGGACATTCAACCCAGATTTCCTCGGGTTTGGAAATTTTTTTGCCGATTCCGGCCTTGAATTTATCTAACCAGGACATGAGGGCCTTTTGCCGACAGCTTTAGACGGGGATCTCCCCGGCGAGAGGGGGGACCGCTTGGTGAAAGGGAAATTCTTCCCGGATCCGCTCCAGGCGTATTGATTCCCCAAATGCCTTGCGATCAAAATTTTTCCGGACGGTTCCGGGTCGCCGACGTATTCGGAGCGGTTTTTTTCCTGACAACCAAAACCAAAAATCTCAAAGGGCCGAAGAGCGCGTAAGAAAAACTGACAAATGCCAGAGCCAGGCGGGGAATCGTCGCAAACAGGTAAAACACCAGAACGACAAAAAGAAACCGGGCGAAAGGCACCCGCGCTTTAAGCCCCACCTTCTTGAACGCGGGGTATTTGATATTGCTGACCATGAGAAAAGCCAAGACGTAAACGATGACGACCAGAAATACCGGCGGGAACTGGGTGAAAATCCGGTCCTCGGACAAAATGACAATCGAGGCAATCACCGCGGCGGCGCCGGGTATGGGAAGGCCGTTAAAGTAACCATCTTCGTCTTCGTCGGACTTCATGGTATTGAATCGGGCCAGCCGCAAGGCTCCGCAGATCAAAAACAGGAAGGCGGCCATCCAGCCTATGCGCCCGAACGGCTTGAGCTTCCAGGAAAAAACCATGAACGCGGGCGCCATGCCGAATGAGATGATATCCGCCAGCGAATCGAATTGAACGCCGAATTTACTGGTGGTTTTGGTCAAACGGGCCACTCTGCCGTCCAGGCCGTCAAAGACAATGGCCAGAACGATGGCCCAGGCGGCCAGGTAAAACTCTTCATTCAACACGGCGACAAACGTGTAGAAGCCGCAGAAGATATTTCCCGTCGTGAACAGACTGGGCAGAATGTAAATACCTTTTCTTATTTTCATGGCGCATCCTTCGGCAAATAGCCGATGAGACTGCTCGCACCCTTGACGTGGTCGCCCGGTTTCACTGCCAGCCGGGTTCCCGCCGGGACGAAAATGTCCACCCGCGAGCCGAAGCGGATCAGGCCAAACCGCTGGCCCAGGGCATAGCTGTCGCCCACGTTGGCCCAGCAAACAATGCGGCGCGCGATCAGTCCGGTAATTTGTTTGACCAGAATATGGGCTCGGCCATTGCCGAACAGAAGAATATTCTGCTCATTTTCCTTTGAAGCCCTGGGGTTGAATGCGGCCAGCATTTTGCCGGGGTCGTAACGTTTTTTTTCGACTTCCCCGCCAATGGGCGCCCGGTTAATGTGAACGTTGAACACAGACAAAAAAATAGTAACGCGGGTAAACGCTTCGCCCAGGAAAGGATCCACGTCAGAGGTAATTTCCATGATCTTCCCGTCCGCCGGAGAAACGATGATGTCTTCACCCGGCGGGATTGCCCGCTCCGGATCGCGAAAAAAATAAAGCACAAACAAAAATAAACCGGTAATGACCGAGGCGGTGATCGTCCATTCCGCCAGCCACAGAAAACTGCTCAACAAACCCAAGGGAATGATGAAGACAAGTCCTTCCCTTGCTATCGGTATCCGTGTTTTTTCCACCATCACGGTTTGTTAATTTTCGAACCGACAAAAGGCATCATTTTGCGCAACCGTTCGCCGACATCTTCGATCATGTGCTGAGAATCTTCTTTCAACCGGGCATTGAAAACCGGCCGGTTGGCCTGGTTTTCGAGAATGAATTCCCGGGCAAAACTGCCGTTCTGGATTTCCCGCAGGATCCCCTTCATCGCCTTGCGGGTTTCCTGGGTGATAATTCTCGGCCCGCGGGTAACATCTCCGTAAGCCGCGGTGGTGCTGATGGAGTAACGCATATTGTCGATGCCGCCCTCGTAAATCAGGTCCACGATGAGTTTAACCTCGTGGAGGCATTCAAAGTAAGCCAGGTCGGGATTGTATCCGGCCTCGACCAACGTGTCGAAAGCCGCGCGGATCAACTCGGTCAGCCCTCCGCACAGCACAGCTTGTTCACCGAAGAGATCGGTTTCCGTTTCTTCCCGGAAGCTGGTTTCCAGGACACCGGCGCGGGTTCCGCCGATGGCTTTCGCGTAAGCGAGAGCGACTTGCTGGCAAGTCCCCGATACGTCCTGCTCGACGGCCAGCAGGCAGGGCACGCCGGCGCCCGACTCATAGGTGCGGCGCACCAAGTGTCCGGGACCCTTGGGCGCAACCATGAAAACGTCGACATTGTCCGGGGGAACCACCTGGCCGAAATGGATGTTGAATCCATGTCCAAAAGCCAGGGCGTTTCCCTTTTCGAGGTGCGGCCGGATGTCTTTTAAATAAACGTCGCGTTGCTTGTCGTCCGGGACCAGAATCATGATGATATCGGCTTTTTTGGAAGCCTCGGCGACGGTCAAGACCTCCAGGCCGTCCTTAACGACGCAGTCCCAAAAGGCGCTCTCCCTTCGCAAGCCGACCAGGGACTTGACGCCGCTGTCATATAAATTCCGGGCATGAGCATGACCCTGGCTACCGTAACCGATGACGGCGACGGTTTTGCCTTCCAGGTATTTTAAATCGGCGTCTCGGTCATAATAGATGTTTCCCACGTTTTTCTCCTTATTCCATGTGCTTCGAGAAGCAAGAAACAGACGTACTTGTTCCCTGCCGATTAGTTTATCGACTTCATGCCCCGGGCCAGGGCGATTCTGCCGGAGCGCACCACTTCCTTGATCCCCAAGGGCCGCAACAATTCCAAAATGCCCTTGAGTTTGCCTTCGTCGCCGGTGATTTCGATCGTGTAGGTGGAGGAGCTGACATCCACAACCTTGGCCCGGAAAATGCCGACAATGCGAAGAATTTCCTCCCGCGCGGCGGGTTCGGCGTTCATTTTAACCAGAATCATTTCACGGTCGATGAAGCTCTCCGCCGTCAAGTCGACGACCTTGATGATGTCAATCAGCTTGTTCAACTGCTTGGTAATTTGCTCGATTTTTTTGTCGTCGCCGCGGGTGACGATCGTCATTCGGGAGACGTTGGGGTCGTTGGTTTCCGCTACGTTAAGACTCTCGATATTGAAACCGCGACCACTGAACAAGCCGGAAATGCGCGACAACACGCCAAAACGGTTGGTGACTAAAACGGCAATCGTATGTTGCATCGGGTCAAAGGTTGTTTAAATAGTTAATGAGTAGCGCAAACCACGGGCTTTCAGTTTGAGCGGTCAAAGAGGTTATAATAACAAAAACGTTCCGCATTTTCCATAGAGCCCGCGACTTTGTCCGCCGCCGGGAAACAACCGTGACCCAATCACAAATTGAACAGGCAATCCATCTCGTCAAACAAGCCGCCCGGCAATGGGAAACTCCAGCAGTTGTCCGTGCCGGCCGGGAGAAACAACCGTTCCGGGTTCTCGTGAGTTGCATCCTCAGCCTGCGTACGCGGGACGCCGTGACGGACGCCGCCACTCGCCGCCTGTTCGCCCTTGCCGACACGCCGGGCGCAATGCTCGGTCTCGACCCCCGATCCATTGAAAACGCCATTTACCCGGCGGCTTTCTACCGGGTGAAAACCAAAACCCTGCACAATATCTGCCGGCGACTGCTGGATAACTACGGCGGGCGGGTTCCCGATTCCATAGACGAACTTCTGAAGCTCAAGGGTGTCGGCAGAAAAACCGCCAACCTGACCGTGATCCTGGGCTACGACAAACCGGGAATCTGCGTCGATACCCATGTTCACAGGATCGTCAACCGGTGGGGCTACGTCGCCACCCGGTCGCCGGACAGCACGGAACAGGCTTTGAGGAAAAAATTGCCTAAAAAATTCTGGAAGGAACTCAACGGCTTGCTGGTGGCTTTTGGGCAAAACGTCTGCAAACCCTTATCGCCGCTTTGCGATTCATGCCGCATCGCCGAGTTCTGCAAAAGAGTGGGAGTCACCCAAAAGGGCTAAGTGGAGACGTGATCCTTCAGTTGCAACTCAAAAGCCTGGATCCGGTGGTTTCCCGAATCCGTCACCATCAGGGTGTCGCCGTGAATGGATAATCCGCCGATAATTCCAAATCCGCCGGCACGGTCGCCGGGACAATGATAGATAAAGACCGGCTCCAGTTTGGAATTCAGCCGGAGAAGCCGTTTGTTCAGCGACTCCGCGGCGAAGATTCCGTAGCGGGGATCCGAGGTCAGGAAAAATACCACGTCGATGGTGGGAATGTCTTTTTTGAGGACGTGTAACAGCTCGCCTTTCGGGTTGAAACGTTTTAAAACATACTCCGACCGGTCTCCCACCAGGTAATCGCCGTTTTCCAGGCAACAGACGCTGACGGGCTCGCAAAGTTCCTCGGGGCGCTTTCCCTGCTTGCCGATGGCGCGCAGGTATTCCCCCAGCGGGGAGAAAATAGCCACGCGGTGATGTTGCGGATCGGCCACCCAGATATTGTTTTCCGTATCCATGGAAAGAGAATAGATTTCCCCCAGCCGCTCTTCCTGTTTTCCCCGGTCGCCAAAAGCCAAAAGGAATTTCCCGTCCGGCGCGAGTTTCTGGATGCGGTGGTTCAGTTGGTCCGCCACATAGATGTTTCCCCGCGGATCGACCTGCACCCCGGCGGGCGAGTTAAAAGCCCCCCGGGCATTGCCCATCCCCCCAAAAGAGAAGCGGTAGACCCCTTCCCGGGAAAATTTGCGGATCAAATGACGGTCATAGTCGGCTATCAGCAAATCGCCTTCCGGAGTGTGCGTAATGCCGAGAGGATAAAGAAAGTGTCCGGCGTCCAAACCCAGCCCTCCGGACACAAACTTGAACTTCATGCGAAAACCGTCCTGCGCGGATGCGGCTTCCCCGGCTTGCGAAACGAAATCGAATAATTTGTCCAGGAGGTTTTTAGGCCTGAAACGGCGGGCCAAATCCGCCGTCAAGCGGTTCAATTCTATTTGCGCCTTTAAAAGGCCGTCCTTGATTTTAACGGATTGATCGATATGACTGATATCGTGTTTGAAAAGTTCTTCTTTCAGTTGCTTTTCCAGGGCGCCCTTTTTCAGGACCACGGATTTCATTTGCAGGGTGGCGCTTGCGGTCCTTGCCTGCAAATCGTCCCGGTAAGATCGTAGCGCATCGAACAAATCCCGGGTCGGCTTGCGGTCGCGGCAGACGGGAGCAACAGCCGCCAACGCGGCGCCGAGAACCAGCTTGAGCAGGTTGTTCATTTCATTGATTTCCAACGTCTTGATCATCCGTTTCAACAGGTTGATCTGGAATTCCACGACCTGAAGGTTGTTGCGCAAAGGGATAGGCTCTTTTTTGTCGCGAGGATTGACGTTCTTCAGTTTGGTTTCCAGGTCGGCCTTTTGCAGGGAAAAAGATTCCAGCTCCTTGAAGGTCTCTGCGGTTTTTTTCTCATATGTCGCGGAATTGTCCAGCACGGCCCGCAACTGTGCGCAGATGTTTTCGGCATCGTCTCCGAGGGATTCCGGCGGATAAATTTCATTACCGCAAGCCAGCCCCTGTTCGGTTTTTGCCGGCGGCGCCCCCTCCATCAACAGGGCACGCACAATGTCCCCGGTATCCACATCCTCAACATCGTAAGGAACCGGAGCGAAAAAATCGTTGTCGACACGCCGCACTTCTCCTTGCCCCCGATGCCCCGCAAGCCAGATATCCAGAATTTCCTTGTGTTCCGTTTCCAGGGAGGGGAGCGTGTCCCAATCTTCCTGAATCCGTAACAAAATGGAGGGAATCAGGGAAGCGACGGGCACTTTGATGAACAGTTCCGTCAAGCAGTTTCTTACCGAAGCGTTTTGAAACTTCAAGGCCGTCGCCTTGATACTTTTCAAAATAGAACGCAACTCAAACAAAAAATGCTTGAGGCTGTCCATGAGCCTGGCGTTGAGCATGGATTTGATGCGAAAGCTCTCCCATTTCTCCTCGTTATTTTCCGCGCCAGACAAAGCGCCGACCATGGCGACCTCATGGTTTTCCTTGTCATCCAGAATCACGTTGATTTCGCCGCAGATGGCGTGGTACCTGGATTCAAGGGAGGCCACGAGTTTTTCCACGCCCTGGGCGGACAATTCGGAATGTAACAAGGCAAGAACGAATTCCGCCTTTTGCTCACAAACCTTCCTGTAGTAGTAAAACAAAATCCGGATTTCGCGGAAAAATGTTTTGTCCGCCTTTTCCGCCGAATAAAGTTTTTTGTTGAACGCAAGGGGGTCCTCTTTTTGGTTCAGGATCAGGTTTTCCTCGCGGATCAATTCCCGAAAATAAATTGTCGCCGCGTCGTCCCATTCTTTCTTGCGATCCAGAATTTTTTGGTAGAGGCTCCGGGTAAGCGCATCATAAATATCCAGACATTGCAGAAGCGAGGACTCAATTTCCCGGTCGTGCGGACCCTGAGCCGCCGCCCGGCAAAAACGCAAGGGGAGACAGGCGGCTTGCTCGAAACCGAAAGACGGGTCAAAAGAATCCTGACCGCCTTGAGCCGCTAAAATGGAAACGGCCTTGCCGTAGGCTTCCAGCGCGAGGTCCGCCGACCCGGTTTCTTCGTGAAAGTTTCCCCGGGAAAAGAACACCCGGAAATCCTTCGCTTGCTCTTCGGCGAAGCTTTTATAAATAGAATCCGGAGAGCGGGATGAGGTTTGAAAAACCAGAACGGCGGGGTTGAAAGTCAACCCAACGTACAGTCGTCCCTCGGCATCCACAAGAGTCAGGCAGGGCGTTTGGATTTTTTCGCCGCCTTCATCAATCGCCGTCAGGAACTGCCCTTGCGAGGTAAACACCTGAACCCGATTGTTATTCAGGTCGGCAACGTATAACAAATCGTTTGGACCGGTTGCGACGCAGAGAGGGTATTGAAATTGCCCGGCTTCGCCGCCCTTTTCGCCAATGACTCCAACGAGGTTCCACCGCGGATCGAACTTGACGATTCTATGGTTGCCGCTGTCGGCGACGAAAAAGTTTCCCAGGCTGTCCTGCGCGATGGAGGTTGGAAATTCAAATACCGGCCGGGGAAAAAGATGGGGAGGCGTTTCATAAATCTGCGCCAGCCGGTCTTCCAGCACGGTCCCGCGGGCTCCAACCCAACCGAGGGAATGTCCCCCGGCGTCGAAAAACTGGATTCGATGGTTGTATCGCTCCACGACGACGATTTCGCCCGAGGGAAGCGCCAGAACATCGTAAGGCTCGTTCAACTGTCCCCACCCTTCCCCATGATCGCCAAAAGTCAACAAATGGTTTCCCGATGCGTCGAACTTTTGCACACGGTGATTCCAGCTGTCAGCGACATAAATATGTCCCTCGGAATCGACGGCAATCCCCCGGGGATACATGAACTGTCCGTTGTCTTTTCCCTTTTCCCCGAAACAGGTTTGCAGGTTGTGTTCCCGGTCGTAAAGCTGGATGCGGTGGTTGAAGTCGTCGGCGACAACCAGGCCGCCTTCGGGCATCAAGGCAAACCCCGATGGCGGCGACAATTCGATTTTTTCCCCGTCCCGCGGACGGCGAAACGAGTTTTTAAAGTCCAGAGAAAAATTTTTGAGGCCAGTGGCGGGGTACGGCATTTTTGAAGCGGTTAGGAGGTTTCTGGAGGAATCAAACTTTTTTTCCGGTCAGCTTCTGCCTTGCATCTAAACATAAACCGGAAAATAATTCAAAGTAATTTCATAAGAACCACGCGGCGGAGAAGAACCAGGAAATCATGGCACGAGCGTACCCGTCATTGCCGATTGAATCACGGCTGAACCATTTCGGAAAAAGCCTCATCCGGTCTGCCGCAGTCCTGGTAAGCGGATAAACCGACCAGGAATTTGATCAGCCCCCGGTTGGAAAGTTTTTCGACAATTTGCTTGATCTCCTCCCAGTCCATGTCGAGGATTTCCGTCAACAAATACAGCGGCGTGGGTTGACGCATCGCTTCCAAAACCGCCATCTCCCTGCCTCGCGGACGAAAAACTTTTCCCGTAACAGCTTGGTAGACCAGCTTTACCGGCTGGGGCGGAGCGGCAAAATCCTTGATGGGGTCCCTGGCGAAGGAATAAATATAAGTTTCCGGTGTTCGTTGCGCCACCGCTTCGTCCAGACTTTCGATTTCGAGGGCCAGGAATCCCAGCCGGTTGTTGCCGGTCAGTTTTTTCAGTCCCGGCGCATTGTTCACGGCGTATGGCAGATAAACGCCGTGGGTGAGCAGTTTTGCGTCACTGCGGGATTGAAACGCATAATCCAGTTCCGTCAGGTCGCAAGGCGGGGAACCGTCCGCGTAAGTGTACCGGTATTTGCCGCTGTCTGCATCGCGGTGGATTTGTATGCCATAGCGGCCGGGTTGATGAAACAACGGCTGATCGGGCAGTAGGGTATAGGTCCCGGTATAGGGCGAAAGCGTGATTTTGGCGCGCCGGCTTTGGATAAAATCATAAGTCCGCCGGGCCTCTTCCCCGGTTTCGCCGGGAAATCCGATGAACCAGAACACACTGCTCAATATTCCCGCCGCCGCTATATTGTCCAGCATTATGTCCACGTCCTCGATCCGGTTGCCTTTTTCGGTCAGGTCGAGGATGCGCTGGGTGGAGGACTCCAGCCCCAACTGGAGAACGCGGCATCCGCCTTCGTAAAGTTTTTTCGCAAATTCGGGTTTTAGAAAAACCTTTTCAAACTTGGTCTCGGCAAACCAGTGGAACCCCAGATTTTTCTCCCGGATTTCCCGGGCGATATACTTGAGCGTCCTGGGCGGAGACAGCGAGTCCCACAACAGGAACATTTTGATGCCTGTAACCTCGTGAACATGGATCATGTCCTCGACAACCAGCCGCGGGTCTCTAAGGCGGAAGTTGTCGCGAAAGGACAGGGAACAAAAGGTGCACTTGCCATAGTAACATCCCCGCGAAGTCTGGAAACTGGCAACGGGTTCAGGCGAAAGGTATTTCTCCAGCGGCAGTTCGGTGAAGTCCGGTGACGGAAGATCGTTTAAATTCTCCACCGACTTTTTTTCCGTGTGCTTCACCGTGCCGTCGGACGACCGGTAACACAAGTTGGACACCGAATCCAGATCGCCTCCCGTTTCCAAAGCCGCGGCCAGCTCGCATAGAGCCAAATCGCCTTCCCCAACGATGACATAATCAAACAGTTGATAAAGCCGCGGATCGGTTGCCAGGGGGTCGATGCGGTTTTCCAGCATGACCCCTCCGATCACTATGGGAATGGCGGGGGCTTGCTCCCGGATATGTTTTATAAGCTTCATGGTTTCATAGTAAGAAATCATGAACGGGATGCTGAGTCCGATCAGGCCGGGTTGCTCACGCAAAATATCCGCAACAATCTTTTGCCGGTATATGTCCGCTACAGGATCGACCGGCCGGTCGTCCAACGCGGCGAAAAGCCGGTCAACCAGATTGGGCAGTTCAGCCGACTCCAGGGGGTTCAGTCCATAATAAAATCGAATGGCGTCCGCCAGATCGTCGTGCGCCCGGTTAAATTTTTCGGGGTTGTAGAAATCGCCGGGACTTTGCATAACGCGGATGGCGGAAGACGTGTTTCCCAGCGCCTGTTCGGGAATGGAGAGTATTTGCGTGAGAGCGCTGTATTCTTCGGCTTCGCGCGGATTCAACGACAGCCTGGTTTCCAGGTCCCGCAACCGCCCGGCAAAAGCTTCGCGATAATGGAGCGCTGTTTCCTCCCGCACCAACGCATGGAAGACTTCAAGATTGATATCGCGCAGGACCACCTCGTGGCCTCCCTGTTTCAGGGCGGCGCCCAGGACGGGCAAGCTGGCGTAGGGAGCCGACGGCAGTCCCCTGTCCGGCGGGTATATCAATAGAACCTTCATGGCGACTCCACGCAGGCTTCAATTTTCTCAAGAACCCGGTTTTGCGCGTCCGGGCTGTTCCCATTCACAATGAATTTCAGCAACCCGCGATTCGTCAGGGTATGAACAATGGACTCCAGTTCCCGCCAGTCCATGCCGATTCTTTTTCCAATCGCGGCGAGCGACACAGGCTCCGCGCCGGCATCAAGGACGGCCATCTCCCTTCCCCGAAGCCGAAAAACCTCCCCGGTCATGGACTGGTAAACCAGTTTTACGGGAGAAGGCGGCGCGTTAAAATCCTTGATCGGGTCCCTGGCAAAAGCGGTGATGTGCGTCTCCGGCGTGCGTTGCACCACCGCTTCCTCAAGGTTCTCGACGTCGCGGACCAGGGGACCCACCCGATACGCGCCCGACAGTTTATGAATACGGTCCGGGCAATAGGTCGAATAAAGAATGTATGCGCCATGCTTGAGAAGCTCCGCATCGCCGCGCGCCAGAAAAGCGTGGTTGCGCTCGCTCCGGTCGTAAGGCTCGGAACCGTCCCGGTAAGTGAAATAATAGCCGCCATCGGCGTTGCGATGGATGTCGATCCCATAACTGTCCCGGTCGTAAAACAACGGCTGGTCGGGCAACAGGTTATATGTTCCGGTATAGGCGGAAAGAGTCACCTTGTGCCGGCGGGCCTCGATGAAATCGTAACTGGCGTCGGCTTCCGCCTCGGTTTCCGTGGGAAAACCGATGAACCAGGTCAAGCTGGCGCCGATTCCCGCCGCCGCCATGTTGTCCAGCATGACGTCGATCTCCGCATTCTTGTTGCCTTTGTCGATCAGGTCGAGGATGCGCTCGCTGGCCGACTCCATTCCGAATTGCAGGAACCGGCATCCGCCCTCTCCAAGGTCTTGCAGGAACTTTTTATTCAGATACGTTTTTTCAAACTTGGTCTCGGCGAACCAGTGAAACCCCAGGTTCTCGTCCCTGACCTGACCGGCGACGGCGCGCACTGTCTTGGGTGGCGACAGGGAATCCCACAAAAGAAATGTCTTGATGCCCGTGCTCGCGTGGATGTCGATCATATCCTGAACAACCCGCCGCGGGTCCCGAAGGCGGAAGTTATCGCGGAAAGACAGGGAGCAAAACGTGCACTTGCCGTAGTAACACCCACGCGAAGTCTGGAAACTGGCGATCGGTTCGGGCGAAAGATATTTTTCCAGCGGCAGTCCCGTGAAATCCGGAGCCGGAAGCACGTTCAAATCCTCCACGGACTTTTTCGCGGTATGTTTCACCGCGCCGGCGGCGTCCCGGTAATACAGGTTGGGCACCGCATCCAGGCCGGCGCCGTTTTCCAGCGCCGCGGCTAGCCGGCAGACGGCTTCCTCTCCCTCGCCCACCATGGCATAATCGAAAAGATCGTATAATCCGGGATCGGCGGCCATAACGTCCTTGTAAGTGTCGATCAGGGAGCCGCCGATCACCAGTGGGATGCGTGGGGCTCGGGCACGGATATGTTTCGCCAGCTTCATGGCTTCGTAATAAGACACGATAAACGGAATGCTGATTCCGATCAGGTCGGGTGTTTCCCGCAACAGGCTCTCGATGTAACCTTGACCGTAAACGTCGGCAACGGGGTCGATCCACCGGGCGCTTAACGCTTTGCGGAGCCGGTCGGCAAAGTCGGGGTAATTCGGCGAGTCGATGGGGTTCGGTCCGTAATAAAACCGCATGGCGCTCCGCAAATCATCCCAGGCCCGCGTGAACGATTCGGGCTTGTAAAACTCCTCGCTTTGCATGATCCGGATGGAAGCGGTCACCCGGCGCAATGCTTCCTCGGGAACCGCGAGAGTTTGAACGAGAGCCTTGTATTCTTCCGCTTCATCGGGATTCAGGGAAACTTTCGCTTCCAGAACGCGCAACCGCTCCCGATACGTCTTGAGATAGCGGAAAAGCGTTTCCTCCTTCATCAACCGATGAAAAACATCCAGGGAAGCGTCGCGGAGAACGACCTCGTGGCCCGCCTGTTGCAGACAGGGCGCCAGGGCCGGCAGGCTGGCGTAGGGAACCGCCGGGAACGCCCGGTCGGGAGGATAGAGCAAAAGAATCTTCATGATATTATTTCGGCTACCAGGAAACGCAAGGGTTTTCTCTTCCTGAACGGAATCCGAGCCCTTTAACTTGAGCCCGGCGGGGCATGGCATCGGTCGGTGATTATCATTTGTTCCACTTCCGAGTCCGGCGCCGTTCTGGAACGCTGAATGGAACGGCGCCGGGCCAGCATTTTCGGCATCATGGCGAGGGCGTGCCACTTGCTCTTGAAAAGCGCCCCGCCCTGCCCCCGGCTGGAGAAATAGCCGATGTCCGCCAACTGATGCCTGATGATCGACAACAAATGCCTGAAGTACATGGCGAGGGAATAATTTTTGACCATGACTAAAATATCGTTCCTCTTGCAAAGATAAATGTGCCGGTCACTGTAAAGGCCGACGGTGGCCGTGCCGATGTGGTACACCTTGGCGCGGGGCAGGTAAACCGACTTGAATCCCCGCAGTTGACTGCGCAGATTGAGATCGACATCCTCGGCGAAGATAAAAAAATCCTCGTCAAACAAGCCGATGGTTTGAAACAAACCGCGGCGGTAAATCCCGGCTCCGGCGCAGGCGCCGAAAACGTGTTCTTCCCGTTCATATTGTCCAACATCCTTTTCGCCCTGGCCCCGGCCTCCGCCCGACGACCAGGCGTAGAACAAGTCTCCCGCATTGTAAAACGTTTCGCGGTCGTGCAGAAACATCATCTTGCTGGTTCCCATCCCGCATTCCGGATGCCGTTCCATGCCGTCGTAAAGTTCGCGGAGCCAGTGGGGAGTTACTTCGATGTCGTTGTTGAGAAGGACGACATATTCGGCCCGCGAGGCCTTGATTCCCTCATTGCAGGCGCGGGCAAAACCGAGATTTTGCGGAAGCGCGATCAGCCTCACCCAGGGGTATTTTTCCTGGATCATTTCCCTCGACCCGTCGGTGGAGCCGTTGTCCACGACGATCACCTCGCAATCATCGAACTGCGATTTTGCCAGGGAGTCCAGGCACATGCCGACGAACCGGATGCCGTTCCAATTGGGAACGATGACGCTGATTTTCACGATACAGCCTGATTTTGAGGTTGCCGGACACGGTTTTCCCGGATACCGGAAATTTTTTCCGGGGCGGTTCGGGCGGCGCAGGAAATCTCGCAACCCAGGTAATTGACGTATTCGCAAAACGGCGCGTAAAAGAACGCCGGAAGCGGCCGCATCAACCGCCGCTCGACCAGAAACCGGCGCAGTGACACCGCGCGCGCCGCGAGCGAGGCGCGAAACGCGCCGCGCACCTCGACAGCCCGGTCGCGGTAAACGGTGGCGAACAGTGTTTGATAATATTTCAAGCACCGCTCGAAGTTCTGTTTGGCCGTCAGGTTGTGGGAATGAAAGACCGCCGCGCCCGGTTGGTAAACGGTTTTGTATCCGGCTTTCTGCACCCGGTCCGCCCACAACTGGTCCTCCGCCCAGCCGACGGATTCGTCAAAGGGATAAGCCACAAGCGTCTCCCGGCGCATGGCGGAGTTGGCATTGGAAAAAAAGAAATCGTTCTTTTTCTCGAGCCGGCGGTCCGGAAACGAATCGGCAAGGATTTTCCATTCAAATACGCCGCACCGGTTCCTCATGGGCAACTCGCGGCCATGCACTCCCGCCGTTTCGGGGTCCTCGGCCAGGGGTTGAATCAGGTTCGCCAGCCATCGCGTGTCCACCGGCACGGCATGGGCGCTCAGGTTGACGACATATTTCCCACGCGCCAGGCGGACACCCAGGTTCAGCGCCGCCGCATAGTTGAAGCCGCTTTTTTCGATTTCAACAACCCGCGCCGAAAAGGAACGCGCAATGTCCACCGTGGCGTCCGTGGATTGCGAGTCGATCACAATGATTTCTTTTTCGATTCCCTTCTGCTCCGTAACGGCATCCAGGGTTTGGGCAAGCAACTCGGCCTCGTTGCAGGCGCGGATAACGACAGAGACATCGGGCGTGCCGCGGGAGGCGGGCTCGTGCAGGACTTTAAACTCCAGCGGTGTCCTCTTGCGAGCGGGCGCTACCGCTGGCGGGGGTCTAAGCCAAAGCCGAAACAACGGCGCGCAAAGGGAGAACAGCGCCATCATGGCGGAATGGCATTTCTCTTCCGGCTTCCAGGCGAGCAGTGCGCGCTCGAGGCTCAGCCACCGGCCGCCGGTTTCCGTCAACATCCAATAGTGCCGCCGGGCTTCCTCGTGGTCCGGGTTCAGGTGCATACAGTTTTTAAGATGCCGGCGAGCCTCCTCGATTTTATTTTCCGCCAGGCCGATAACGCCGAGATGAAAATGCGCGCCGGCGGCATACTGCAACGCATCCTCATAATCGAAGGCGGTGGCGACAATGAACTCGAACTCCCGCCGGGCCGCGGCCAAATCCCCCATTCGCTTGTAAACGGAGCCGATCGCGTGGCGGGCCGTCAGGGCTTGCGGAAAAGTCTTGAGGATGGCTCTTGCGGCTTCCAGGGTTTTTTCGTTTTCGCCGCTTTGGAACAACGGAGCCAGGGCGTCCAGTTTTCGATTAACGACGGCCTCGTCTTTTTTGAGGATAGCGGTTTTTTCCTGGGCGACGGATTTATGCCTGCGAACGGTATCGAAAGACCGCGCGGCTTCAAACTCCCGTCCCATCTCCTTCACCGTTTCCAGGATTTGCTCTCGCGGGTAATCGGGATAGCTGACCACGGTGTCGCTGATGCCGTTGAAGCGGTCCAGGCTGTCGGTCACCAGCCAGTCGTTTTCGACGGCTTTTCGGTAAAACGGCGTTGCCGGGTGGGGGACGGCAATGGATGCCTGCCAACTGGTCAACAACCCCTTTGAGATAACTCTGCGTCCGAACTCGATGGTTTTGCGGTCGCCCTCCCGGGTGGAACCGGATGCCCCGAAGAGAAAGGTGCCGTACATTTCGATCCCCAGCTTGGCGGCGATTTTCAAAACCTTTTCCAGGCGGTCGGGACGGGTCTTGACCAGGCCGATGCTTTGCCCGGTGGCTTCGTCCACGCTTTCGATGCCGATGCGCAGTTTATAGTAACCGGCCCGCTTCAAGGCTTCGAGAATTTCCTCGTCCAGCCGCTGGTGGTTGGCCATGGCCTCGAAATGCAGGTCGTTGTTGCCGGAGGCGATGAGGGCATCGCAAAATTCCAGAATGTTTTTTTTCCTGATGATGTGGGTTTCTTCGTTGAAGAAACAGCCTTCCATTTGCGGATATTTGCGGCGCAGGGTTTCGATCTCATTGACGATCCGTTCCGGCTTGCGAAAACGCCAGTTGATGTTTTCGTAGTAAACGGTGCCGGCTACGCAAAAATCGCACGTGTAAGGGCACCCGCGCGACGGGTGAACCTCGATTTCCCGGTAGCGCGTCCAGCGGTGCCCGCCGGAATAACTGTAGTCGATGCGGCGGATATCCTCGTCCTCGGGGTCCGGAAGCCAGTCAAGATCGAGAACCTTGCGATAGGAGTTCGGGTGGAGCCCCTCGATGGATTTCGGGTCATTCCCCCTCAACACGTCCAGGACGGTGGCTTCGAACTCGCCGATGCAGACATAGCGATAACCGTCCGCCGCCACTTTTTCGGGAAACGCCGTCGGGTATTGGCCGGTCATGATAACCCGGGTTCCCAGGTCCGATTTGATGCGGTCGGCTATTTTGCGCGTTTCGCCGTAGGTGACGGTATCCACCTCAAACACCACCCAGTCGGGTTTTTCGTGTTTCAGGAAGCGAATGTAATCGTCGGCGGTAAACCGTAGCCAGGCGCCGTCCACCATCTTCACCTGGTCGCCGGGCAACTCTCTTTTCAGGAGGGCGGACAGGTAGGCCAACTCGTAAGGGTAATAAATGAAAACCGGATACCCCTTGAACATGCTGGTCCATCGGCTGGGAAAGGGGCAGACGTACCGGTTTCCGGGAAATCGGCCGGGCGGATTGCAGACAAGAATTTTCACCGTCGATTCCTCTGTCGATTGCTTGAGGACCCCAAAAGGGGCGAACGGGCCATTATAACCTTTTCGGCGGATAAAACAGAATCTTGAAGAGACAACGCTTCGTTCGCGCGAGGTTAATCCGCGTTGTTCCGCAATTGCCGTAGCATTTCCCGCGCCGCGGAATGCGAGGGGTCCAGTTTTAAAGCGGCCCGAAGCATTTTCCCCCGCTGGTTTTGTGGAGACAGCCGCGCCAGACGGAACCAGGCTCCCGCCCGGATTTTTTCATTCCGGAAAATTTTGGTGAAGGATGCGAAACGGGAGCGGGCCTCACCGGTTTTTCCGGCGCGTTCCAGCGCCGAGGCGTGTGCATACGCCAGCGCTTCGTTGCAGGGGTCGCGTTGTTCGTAGAGCGCCCAGGTTTCATGTTCCGGCCTGCGGGGGGCCTCCAGCTTCGCCATGGCCGCCGCGACGCGGGCGCGGATTCCCTCTCCCCCCCTGCCCTGAGCCTTGTTCCATGCCTGGGCGTAGAGTTTTTTGGCCTGCTTGGTGTCTCCCAATTCCGCCAGCGAGCCGGCCAGGGGAAGCCAGCAGTCGATCCGCTCCGGCATTTCCCGGCGAACCCTCTCGAAATCCGCCACTGCCTTTCGATGCTCTCCAAGCCGTTGGCGAAGCAGTCCGCGGCAGAACAGGGCCTCGGCGGTTTCGCCGAACAGTTCGATTTCCTCTTCAATCAGTTTTCCGGCCTGCGGAAACTTGCTTTCGTTCATTTTCAGCCTGGCCCTCATCAACCGCGAGTAGGGGTGCGAGGGGACCAGGCGAAGTATTTCCTCGTAGGTGAAATCGCCCGGCACGTCCAGCAGTGGCAGGCGAAACAATTCGGTTTCCAGTCCGTAGCCAAATAATCGCAAATGGTCGTTTATCAGGCTGGCGGCTTTTTGCGGTTTGTTTTCCAGGATGCTTTTCCGGGCCAGCATCAGCCGCATGTAAGGATGCGACGGCACAAGGCGCAACAGTTGCTCCGGCGTGAAGCGGCGCTGTTTTTTCAGTTGCTCCAGTTCGGGCAGTCTGCCGCCGTCGAACAGGGTGGCGGCCTTCCGGGGCGACCGGCAAAAGTCGATGAGAGGCGCCAGGACCCGGTCCCAGTGAAACTGTTTTTTCTCGCGGGCGATGTCCTGGCGCATTTTTCGACAGCCCGCCCGATGGGCCGCCATCCATTCGATGGCCTCCGCCAGGCTTTTGTCGTCCCCAAACGGAAAAACCTTCCCCATGTTTTTGCTTTCAATAAGACGGCTCAGCACATTTCCGGGGTTGGTTAAAACGGGGAGGTCCGCCCAAAAGTAATCCACCACCCGGATGCGAAACGAAAAGTGGTTTTCAAGATGATCGTGAAAGGCAACCATTCCGGCGTCCGCCTCGGTCAGGTAATAATCGTGCCGGTCGTAGGGAACCCAGTCGGTGTAAAAAAAAACGTTTTTGCCGTAAAGGCCGCGGCGTTTTGCGAGGTTGACGGTTTTCTGAAAAGCCGAGGGCTGTTCCGCCGGGACGGGATGCTTGTTGCCGACGAACACCAGCTTTGCCCTGGGGCATGTTTTTTTGAGCCGGGCCATGGCCCGCACGGGAGTGAGGCTGTCGAACCAGTTGGCAAGCGACCCGCCCCAGACGATGAGAAAATCCCTGGGGCCGATACCGGGGATTTCGCCGCGTAAAATATTCTTGCCTTTTTTCGGCTCCCTTTTTGGGAGACCAAATGGAGCCACGTCGATCAGGAAACGAAACTGCGGGTCCGTTTGATAGGTGCCGGGAATCAGTTTTCCCAAAAGAGTGAGGACACCGAGATAGAAATCCCGCTCCCGCTCGTTGGAGCATAGAAAAAAATCGCCCATATCCAACTGGCGCGAAAGCCGCAAAATGCAGTCCGAAAAATAAACGGATTGTTCCAGCGGCTCCATTGTTTCGAGCGGCAGGAACTCCAGGTCCTCGAAATACTCATGGACCAGCAAATCCACGGCGACGGGCTTGCCGAATTTTTTGGTGAACGGGGCAACCGCCGGCTGGCTGGAATACACGACGTCGGCCCAGCGGACGGGTTCTTCCAGGGTATGGGATTGTTCATAATCGATTTGCAGAATTTGAAAAGGTTCGCGATGCCGTTCCACCCGGTACTCAGTGAACAGACGGACCTCAAAAAATTTTGCAAGGGTGCGAGCCACCTGGAGCTGGCGAATACCGAGTCCACCCAGTCTTCCGGTCACCGGTTCGGTGGCGAAGACGGCGACTTTCTTACGCTTCGACACGGCAAGTCTCCAGAGCTTGCAGGAGTTTTTGCGCGCCGGAATGCGCGGGATCGAGCTTCAGGCATTGCTTGAGTATTTGTTCGCGTTGCTCCGGCGGCGACAGGCGGGCCAGGCGGAACCACGCCGCCGCCTGAAGCGGGGGTTTGGTAAAGGTGGCGGTAAATTGTTCGAACAGACGGCGCGCCTGCTCGCGATTGCCCCGGCGCTCCAGGGCCGAGGCGCGCGCGTAAGCCAACGATTCGTTGCGCGGGTCGCGGGCGAGAAACCGTTCCAGCGTCTCCGCTTCGGGACGCCGCCCGGAGTCGAGTTCGGCGACGGCCACCGCGGCCTGGGTGCGAAGCCCGTCCTCATGCGGGCGCATCGGCCGTTTCCATATATCGTTATAGATTTCCCGGGCGCGCCGCGTTTCGTCCGGCCGGTTTTGCTTTACCTTTTGTTTTGCCAGCAGTAGCAGAAGCCGTGGGTCCGACGGGTTTTCGTGCAACAGTTTTTCGCAAGTGGATGCGGCCGCGTCCGCTTGCCCAAGCCGGTCCTGCAATTCCGCGAGAAACCACATGCCTTGTGTGTCATGCGGATTCAACCGGCACAGCTTTCGGCATTCGTTCAGGGTCTTGCTCAATCCGGCGGCCGCCGTCTTGTCGATACCGGGAACGTGTTCGCCCTGCGTCAGCGCATCGAACAGGCGCATTTTCTCGCGCCACGGCAGATCAAGAGGATCGCCGGCGGGCGGCGTGAAACCCGCCAGCCGATAAATCGGAAACCGCGCCAATGCCACCTTGATCAGCCGGTACCGCAGACCCGTGACTCGCTCCAGCAACTCCATGTCCAGGTCGGGAAAGGCCTTGACCAGGTAAACCGGCTGGTGGCGCATCAGTCCGCCGATGACGGTATCGAAATATTCTTCAAGAACCGGGCTGTCCCAGGGGCCGATGCAGTAATGCGCGAAGCGGTCGGCGGCGGGGAGTCCGGTTTCATGATAAAGCTGAATAAAGTTTCCCCAAACAAAAAGCCGGCGATCCGTTTCCTTGCGGATGCGGACAAGGCGTTTGAGGATTTTCCCCAGGTACGGCAGGTAAATGAACTGGTCGAACTTGTCGTATCGCGCCAGGGTTTCGGCCTCCAGGGGACGAAGATAAAAAGGAGCCAGACGATAGAGCGTCCAGACAGTCGCCGCCACAAGCAAGGCCGCGGCGGCAAAAGCAACGGGTTCCGGCATCCGCCAAAGCCGATCGACCGCCGGACCCGCTCCGAGAGCCAGGAGACCAATAAAAGGAATGTAATGATACCGGGAAAACCCGCGCTGGCAAAGGATCATGACTATCGTCGGCACGGCGAACAGGGAAATGGAAAGGCCAGGCGCTTCCGTCGAAGCGATCACCAGGCCGGGGATGCCGGCAAGCCACAGGGGCAGGGTCTGTTTAACGGTCAACCGGATGTCTTGTGAAATGCTTCCATACATCCGTTTCAATTTGGCGCACCGCAGGGTGGCGGCCAGGCGCAGGTTGAATTGTTTTTTCGCTTCCTGGTCCAGATAGCCCATGCTCCAGTCCAGCGCGTGCGAGATCAGGCCGGGAGCCGCCGCCGCGACCATGAAAAGCAGAGAGTCTCCGTACCCGTATTGACGGGCGACAAACAGCATCATCACCGGAACATAAATCCCCGTGGAAACCTTGAGCACGACGGCCAGTCCGAAACAGATTCCGGCCAGGGGAATCATGTCCCGCCAAAGCAGTTGCAAGCCGATCAAGAGAAGCGGCAAATACAACGGCTCAAAATTGAACGAAACCGCGCACAGCGCGGGCGCCGTGGCGAAAAACGCATAGCTCGCTCCACCAAACAGTGCCGCGAAAGGGTTTCCCGTCAGAAAGAATATGGCCGAATAAACCGCCAGGGAAGTGACGATATGAGCCGCCATGAAAAAAAGGCGGATCCGCAAGACGCCCCCCCCGGGGCGACCGTACAATGCGTCGAACAGGCGCATCCGGCAAGTCGGATAAAAAACGAACAGGTCCCGTTTCCATTCAAACCCCCTGGCGGCAAACCGGGCGCGGTAGGTGAAGGTGGCCATGTCCTCGTCCATGGGAAAGCGCAGGAACGGCAGACGAGATAAAACGGCAATCAGGATGACGATCGCAAGGCATGGGAGTGACTGAAAATCCATGAGGGACATGCTTGGCTCGCTGGTTAAGTTTTGGACGGACGGTTAATGCTGTTCCAGGCAAGGACGGGAAGAATCATCGACCTCCCACATCGTAATCATCGGTTGCGAGGCGCTATTTCTTTAGGTCCGGACGAGCGGGTGCAATGTCGATTCCATCGAACGGTGAAAAGTATAATACGCCCGGCGGAGAGGGTCAACAGGCTCTGGGCCGGCGCGTTATTTCCGCCTGGCGCTCGGGGTTTTCAGAAAGAGAAGTTTCCATTTCAAGGCAATGGAGTCGTCGGCGGTTCGCGGCGGCCGCCCGGTGAGGCAACGCCACGCGGATTTCAGCATTCCCAGAATGAAGGCGCCCCGGTACGCAAGCCTTAAAACCAGGTTCCAGGCGGGGGAATAATACTTGGCGTAAAAATACAAGTTGCTCTTGTAGGTTTCGATGATGACCTTTTCGCGGATTTGCGGCAGGTGGGTGCTTTTGCCGCGGAGATGCACAAGGGTTGTTTCCGGATAATAAAGAACTTTGTGGCCGCGGCGACGGGCGCGGCGGCAAAAGTCGTCCTCCTCGTTGTACAAAAAATAATTTTCGTCGAACAGGCCGATGGTTTCAAGGAGCGTCCGGCGCACAAAAAAACTGGGGCCGCCGATCGCTTCGACCTCCTTGGCTTCTTCCTTGCCCATTTCCCGGGCTTCCTTGTCCCCATCATACTTCCCCAGGATTTTGCGGAGAGCGTCCCAGGGAGTATCCTGCCGGAAGCGCATGGAGCTGACGACATTACTTTCGTCAACGATGCGCGGGGTGCCGATGCCGAACTCGGAGTGTTCGTCCAAGTAGCGGACGATTTTCAAAAAACTGTTTTCGGTCAAAATGGTATCGCTGTTGAGAAAAACCAGATACCGGCCGCGGGACGCCTTTATGCCCTGATTGTATGCGGAGGACAGGCCGCGGTTTTCCGGGTTTCTGATGAGACCAACGGATGGGAAACGCTCTTTTACCGCGTCGGCGCTACCGTCGGCGGAATTGTTGTCGATCACCAGAACCTCAAACGCCAGGTCCCGCGTGCGGGCATAAACGGACTCCAGGCAGGCGAGCAGAATCTGCCGCGTATTGAAACTGACGATGATAATGGACAAGTCGAGAGACGCCGGCTGGGAAAGCGGAACGGGTTGGTCCATTACCATTTGAGTATCCTCCGGGCCGTTGCGCCGCCGGGTGGCAAGGTTTAAAGTTTGCGGGCGATGACTTCCTTGATTTTCGGGAGGGACTGCATTTCGATGACTTCTTCAAGGGTGAGACTGATCCCATACTCTTGTTCGATGCTTGCCACCATATTCAAGTGGGCAAACGAATCCCATTCCGGCATGGTGTCGGGCGAGGATTCATCGGTTAGTTCCTCGGCATCCACATCGATAGCTTGAGCCAGGATGGTGCGTAATTTATCGTCCATAATTGGCATTCAACCGGATATGGGCCGGCAACGGTACGGTCTTTCGCCTGAGATCGAGTTCAAAAATCGTCTCCTGTTCGGAGCGCAGGATGACATCAAATTTCTCGTCGGCATAAAAATTTTCCGCGAGCCGGTTCTTGCGAGTCGGCAGGTAGTGGCCAACCAGCTTGTCCGCGGCCTGCGTCCGGGCTTCGTTACAAACAAAATGCAAAAAAGCCTGTTCGATTCCCCGGCCGATCACCCGGCAACTCAACAGAAGCGTGTCGATTTCCACGGCGCTCCCGTTCTTTTGGGTGATGCAGGCTCCAACGATGCCGTGTTCGCCGAAGCGGTCGGAAGATTTGAGAAAGTATACGCGATGAGCCTGGGATGCGGCGAATTTTTTTATATCGGCTTCATTGTATCTTCGGGTCGTCAAGTTGAACTGGTTGGTGCGTTGCGTTAGCTGGGCAATGCGGGGAATGGAAAACGGATCCGCCGGGCAAACCTGCACGGCGATCCGCAAGGATTGCAGATACTGGGTGAGGTCGGTGACCTGGCGTTTCAATTCTTTTCTTTTGGCTTCCGCCCGGTAAAGGCGCTTCCTTTTTCTGTCCTCCTCGGTAAGGTGCAGGACCTCGAAGGCATCCAGAGCCAGAAGCGTTTGGGCAAACTCCGCGCAATCCTCCGGCATGTCCACCGTCAAAATTTCCGGTAGCGCTTGCTGGATCAGCAAGCGCTCCGCGGGATGGTCGTCCATAAAAACCAGGCTGTCCAGGCCGATGTTCAGTTCCGCGGCAATTTCCCGCATGTTCTGCGCCTTATCCTGCCAATTGGCCCGGACACAGGCAAAATCGTCAAGTTTGAGTTGCATGTCGGGATGTTTTTGGAAAACCTCGCGCACCAACTCCAGATCGTTCTTGCTGTTGATGGCGAGAAGTACGCCGCGGTGTTGCAGAGATTTCACCGTTTTCTGAAATTCGTAAAAGGCATTGCCGGGCGGCTCCAATCCCAGCTTGATGCCTTCTATTCCGTCTTCTCCAAGAACCCCTCCCCATAATGTGTTGTCCAGGTCCAGTACCAGGCATTTTCGAGTCATGCCCATCACCGGACGGATGTAGCGCATGAGTTCCCGCGCCAGAGACGGCATGACCTTTGCCGGAATCATCATTTTGGCGAGGTAGCGCATCTTCTCATCGGCGGCGGCAGTCTTGCCGCAATTGGCAAGCAGTTTTTCGATATCGAGTACATGGAGTCTGCCGGAAACCGATCGAACATGATCGATCAGGGTTTGATTCATCTTTTGCAGGATTTCCCGTTCACCGGCGGGCGTTTTGGAATCATATATTCCCATCAGGTAATTTCGCGGAAACGGAAAATTGCCGAGCGCCAGGCCGGAATTTGAATGTTCAAGAAATTGATCCGCGAGAGCCAGCAGTTGGCCCATTTTGTTTTCGACCATCTCCAGTCTCCGTCCGGGTTCAATGCTGAAAAAATCTTTATACAATTCGGGCAACAGCGTTTGATTGTCAAGAATGAGAAAAGTGAAATGGGGGTTGAATTTGTACAGGCCGGATTGGGGGTCAACTATTTCCTGGACATACAAGTCGTACCCGCCGAAAAAGATTTCAAGCTTCAAGCCCAATTCGAGGCAGAGTGTCCTGAGATGGGACTGGACGGGTTGAAGGGTGATATTGCCGATGAAGGCGACTCGCGTTTCTTTCAGTTGCTTGCCGGCGCAAGGGCCTTTCGGCTCGGATGGGGTCATATCACATTATGTTACCGCCGCAAACGGGGAGGTTCACGCCGGTAATGAAATCGGAAAGATCGGACACCAGGAACATAATGGCTTTGGATACGTCGCCGCATGTCGCATTTTTTTTCATGGGCGTTTGTTGAGCAATGGCTTGCTTGAAGCTGTCCGGCAAACCGCTTACCAGATCGGTTTCCGTCAAACCGGGGGAGACCATGTTGACTTGTATTCCAAAAGGCGCCAGTTCCACCGCCAGGCTTTTTGAAAACCCAACCAGGGCGTATTTGGCGGTCACATAGGTTGCCAGCGCCAACGGCGGAACCCCCCGTGAGTATTGGGTGACCACGTTGACGATTTTGCCTTTTCGGCTTTTTTTCATCATGGGGGTAACCGCGGCGCAACACAGGTGGGACGATTTGACCGCCATTTCAAAACAGGAAAGGAACTCATCCCAGTCGGTCCGGGAAATTTTTTTGTGGATCATGGGTGAAGAAGCGTTATTGATTAAAATGGTAGGGTTGCCGAATTCGCGGACGGCGGCCTCGACCATTTGCCGAACCGGCTCCGGTTCGGTTACGTTTGCCTTGAACGGTATGGCTTTCCCGCCGGCTTGCCGGATTCCATCAACAACCGCCTCGGCTTTTTCCCGGCTCTGATTGTAATTGACGATCACCTTGCAACCGTGACCGGCAAGCGTTCCGGCGATATCCGCGCCGATTCCCCGGCTGGCCCCAGTGACAATCGCGATTTCGTTTTCCAGATTAAACATCGTTTCTCTTCCGTTAAAAAGCCCACGTAACCTTGGCGGTTCCGCTCAGGACCACCTGGGAACGCTGATTGGACGCGGTGGTTTTCAATACGATCATTTTGGTACTCTCAACTTTTTGAACCACTTTCACCTTGGCCTGGATTATATCATCGACCATGACGGGATTTTTAAAGTTCAAGTCCTGGCTGACATACAACGACCCATGGCCCGGCAGACGAGTGCCGATAATGGCGGAGAAGAGAGACGCCGTCAACATGCCATGAGCGATGGGTTGCTTGAACCGTGTCCGCTCCGCGAATTGTTTGTTTGTATGAACTGAGTTGTCATCGCCGGTAAGAGCGGCATACGCTTGTATGTCTTTTTCCGTGATTGTGCGCGTGAGAGTCGCCTCGTCGCCTACTTGAATGGAATCGAAATCGGGCATCAGTCCGGGTTACCTCCGCTTGACGATGGAAAGTTTTCGGCTTCCGCTGACGACCACCGAGTTTTCGGGGATTTTCCCGGAAATTACGCAACCGGCTCCGATAACGCATCCGTCGCCGACCTCTGCTCCGGCCAGCAAGGTGGAATTCGCCCCGATCCAAACATTTTTGCCGACGACGATATCTTTCTCACTCATGGGTTCTTCCACATAAACTTTGCCTTTTGGGAAAGAGTGGTTGGAGGACACCACCACGGTGCCGGGGCCGATGCCGGTATTATCGCCCAAGGTAATTTTCGAGTTTTCCGAGGCCCACAGACAACAGTGGGCGTCCAAAACAATATTGTCGCCAAGCACAATGTTGTTTTCAAACCGGAAGGAAACCGTAGGGTGAATTTCCGGATTACCCCCCATCTCCAGGGTCTCCATGGGGAGAATGTGCTCATAAAGATAATGGATCCCATTGCTGAAAAGTTCGCGGTAAAAACCGCCTTTAAGAAGGACACGCAACAAGGTTTTTACTTTTTCGAACATGGGATCAGGAAAGGATTTTACCCAGGTCTTGGAGATTCAACTTAAAAAAAGCTTCGCTATACTGGTACCGATTGCCGGAATGAAGGGATCGAAAGCGGTTTAGCGATTTGATTTTTTCCGCGAACTCATCAATGCCTTTTTGAGAGCGGTAAGTCCGCACGGCCTCCATCTTTTTTTCCATTGTCGATGTGATGTCTACAAGCTGGTTGGGGATCATGGTGGTCCAAATTTCATAAAACAAGATGGTTTTGACCGGACGTCTGCGAAGCGCATCCAGGCAAATGACCGCCGTTTCCATATGGTCGGGGTGGTTGTCCAGATAAAACGGCAGATAGACCAGGTCCGGCTTGACCTTTTGCAGGGTGTCATCGATTCGAGAAGCGATCTCCTCCGTCCCCCGCAATCGCCGGTCGGGATAGCCGAGAAAAACACAACGATTGACGCCAAGGATTTCGCCGGCCCGCCGCGCTTCCTGAATCCTGGTCTGAACGATTTCATCTTTAGCCAGGCCGCCGGAATCGCATTGGGATCCGTCGGTCATGAATACCACAGTAAGGTTGTGTCCTTCAAGGTGATGTTTATGCAGAGTCCCGCCGCAACCCAGCGACTCGTCGTCGCAATGCGGGGCGAACACCAGGATATTGTTTCCCGGCGGAAGACCGGATACAAGTTCGGGCGACAGCGAGGAAAAAGAGTTTACAAAATCATAGTACCGGCCAACGACTCGATTTTGTTTCCCAGCCAGCAATCCTTTAAGAAAATTTTTCAGCAATGTTTAACTGATGAAGTTTAAGTGATGGGACAAACTGCCGTCGGGCTTGTAGCAGGTCTTTAAATAGCGCCAACTCAGGTGGAGGTCGCAGTCCTGGCAAATGGGGATTTCAAAGCGTTTCCTTTGGATCATTTTTTGTCGCAGTTGCGTGAGCACGGGCCCCGTCCATATTTCCTCGATCGTGTTGTCGTTCAGGTTTCCCAGAATGGTGGAGGAAAACATATCGACGCAACAAAGCACCACGCTCCCGTCCCAGTATACCACCATCCATTTCCACAATTGGTTGCAGGGCGCGGTGTTGGTTTTGTTGAACTCCTTGGGGTTGTGATCTTTTACGATGGCGGTGTTTTTCATGTGATCTTCATAAAACGCCATTTTGTCGAACCGGCCCGCCCAGGTGGTGATGCTGTCCTCGTCAATGGGGGTGAGTTCGATGGTGCAACGATGTGAAGCAAGTTCGCGGAACAGTTCATGGGCCATCGTGTGTTGCCTGGAAAGGGATGATTTGACGCGGAAGTTGACGTTGACCGGTTCCGCGGACCGGTCGTTGAGCTTCAAAAATTCAAGAATGTTGGCGCGCACAACATCGTAACTCATTTTCTTGATTTCTTCGAAAGTCTCCTTTTCCAGCTCGTCCAGACTGATCTCGACATTCACTTTGTTTTCGATCAGCGTCGGAACGATTTTTTCATTCAGGAAAAAGGCGTTGGTGACCATCTCGACCTTTTGTATGGAAGGATAGTTTTTCAAATAGCGGACTTTTTCCGCGAACGTTTTGTCCATCAGCGGTTCGCCAAAGGTACCGAAATGAACCACCCCGCCGCGGACGGCGTAGTCGTCGATGATTTTTCGGTACAAAGGCATTTTCATGGCGCCGACATCCTCCAGTTGCGGTTGCGGGCACCACGAGCACTTGGCATTACATCGGTTGGTGATGTCAAGAACCAACGCCCGCGGCCACTCGGCGAGGGTGTCGGCCAAGGGTTTCACGGAAAAATCGAACAGAGGGGAATCATAAATTTTGCGCCGATAATAATCCGCTTCCAGAAAAAACGGCAGTTTTTTGATCCAACCCTTGATCATCTCCCTGACCGGGCCTTGACCGCCGTTCTTGGACAGGGTTGCGGTGGGGGAGGCTTCTTTCTTGGGTTTTGTGGGTGCGGCTAAATTCATCTGGCTCCAGGGCGATGCGGCAGGTCTATTGCGGCCGTTGCTATATTCAACAGTTCATTCTAAACGATTTTCGGATGAATCCAAATAAATTTTAACCCAGCCGGGGAATGGCCATCTGCCCGAAAGTCCTGATTTGACCGCTTGCAATTCGCGCCCGGATTAAAGACAATGAGTCGATGAATCTATTCCCCATTATCCGATAAGGAGCGTTATGCTGGAAGAATTGAAGAAAAAATATCAGGATGTGAGCCGGCGGGTGGAGCGGCTGCGAGGCTATCTTTGACGTTGCCGACAAGCTGAAAGAGCTGGAGATTTTGGACCGGGAGGTTTCCCGGCCGGATTTCTGGAACGATAACATCGCGGCAAAAAAGACCCTTCAACAACGATCCGTCTGCCAACGCCCCGTCAACCTTTGGAAGTCCCTGCATCAGGAATGCGAGGATGCCGGAGCGATGATCTCCCTCTGCGAGGAGGAAAACGAGGAGTCCCTGATTTCCGAAATACAATCTTCGCTGACCGCTCTCGAGCATAACCTGGCGGAGGCGGAATTCAAGGCCATGCTCTCCGGCGACAACGATTTCAACAATGCCATTCTGGCGATCAACTCCGGCGCCGGCGGCACCGAGTCGCAAGACTGGGCCTTGATGCTGATGCGCATGTATTTCCGCTGGGGCGAGCGGCACGGGTTCAAATCCGAAATTCTGGACAGGCAATACGGCGAGGAAGCCGGGATCAAAAGCGCCACGCTTCTGTTTACCGGCGACTATGCCTACGGTTATTTGAAAGCGGAGATCGGCGTTCACCGGCTGGTGCGGATTTCCCCCTTCGACGCCAACAAGCGCCGCCACACTTCCTTTGCGTCGGTGTTTGTTTATCCGGAAATTGATGAGGACGTCGAGGTGGACATCCTCGAGGCCGATCTCAAAATCGATGTGTTCCGGGCGTCCGGGCCGGGAGGCCAGGGAGTCAATACGACCGACTCCGCCGTCCGCATGACGCACGTCCCCTCCGGTATCGTGGTTCAGTGCCAGAACGAGCGCTCGCAACACAAAAACAAGGCGTCTTGTTTGAAAGTCCTGAAAGCCCGGCTGTATGAGCTGGAACAGGAAAAGCAAAGGGAGGAGATAAAGGGCCTCGAAAAGGACAAAAAAAAGATCGAATGGGGAAGCCAGATTCGTTCTTATGTCCTGCATCCCTACCGCATGGTGAAGGATTTGCGAACCCAGGTGGAAACCGGCAACGTCGATGCCGTCCTGGACGGCGACCTGGACCAATTTATAGAAGCGTATTTGTTGAAGGCAGTTGGCGGTTGACAACCGTCAACTGGCAACCGCCAACTGTCAACTGACTATGAAACCGATTTTTCATCCAAAACTGGTTAACGATCCGTTCGGCGACCCGGGGCTTCTGGTGCAGTTTTTGTACGAGAGCCGCGTCCTGTTGTTCGACCTGGGAAATTTGTCGCGCATCACCAACAAAACCCTGCTGAATGTGACGCACGTTTTTGTCAGTCATACTCATATCGACCATTTCATCGGATTCGACCAGTTGCTTCGGGTGTGTTTTGGCCGAAACAAAACGATCTGTTTATACGGCCCTGAGAATTTCATCGCCAACGTGCAGGGGAAACTGGCGGGATTCACCTGGAACCTGGTAGACCGCTATGCGGAGTCGATCACGCTACAGGTGGTGGAGGTGAGGCAGGAGGAGTTGTTGCGGGCAACGTTTCGGGCTGTCGACCGGTTTGAAAAAACCGGTGAGTGCCGGGAGCCTTTTGTGAAGGGTCTGTTATGGGACGAGCCTTCGTTTGCCGTTCATGCGGCTATTCTGGAACACCGCGTGCCTTGTCTGGGTTTTACGTTGACCGAGAAGTTCCACGTCAATGTCCGGAAAGAACGTCTGGATGCCCGGGACTTCGTTCCCGGCTCCTGGTTGAACGAGCTGAAACAAATGATCCACCAAAAGCGGCCGGATGAAGAATTGGTGTCCGTGCCGGTAAGCGCCAACGGGAAAGTGGTGAACCGGCAATATGCCCTGGGAGAGTTGCGGGAGGATTTGGTCCTCATTTCTCCCGGGCAAAAGATCGGTTATGTCACGGACACGGTATTCAATAAAGAGAACAGCGCAAGAATCGTGGAGCTGGTTCGCGGCGCGGACCGGTTTTTTTGCGAGTCGCCCTTCCTCGCCGAGGAAGAGGAGCGTGGCCGGGAGCGGTGCCATTTAACCTCGAAACAAGCCGGCACGCTGGCGAAAATGGCCGCGGTAAAAAACCTGACGGTCTTCCATTTTTCGGCGAAACACACGCACCGCCGGGAACAGCTTTACCGCGAGGCAAAAGAAGCATTTAAAGCTCCCGCCCATCCTTCCGTCTAAAAATCTTTTTATACCCTGTCGAAATGCGAAAGCTTGAGGAGGGGTTTGAGTTATCCCTCAGGGCGTAGATTGCGCCCGTCAATGGGGCAAAGATACCATTCATGGTACTCCAGGGATTTTCCATCGGGATGGTTTTTGCATTGATTGTCCAACCAGCCCGGATAGGTCACTCGGTAAATTCGCTTATTTGGAAATGATTTCCTGATTTTGTCAAGCTCCGCTTTTCCCCAAAACAGGACCCGGGGATACAGGGCGTCAGCGCCGGCAAACAAACCAAGAGAATTATAGGGCTCTTTTTTAAAGGTCAGCGCTCCATAGGGAAAGGGGAAAAGAACAACGGAGTCCTCTGGAGTATGCCGGGAAACGGCATGAGCAATAATGTATGTTGGCTGATAAAGGTTGGGAATATCTCTTGGGCCGCCGGTTCTCTCCAACTCGGAATGAGATTCTCCAAAATGGTTTTTCATAAAAACGGCCCTTGGAATCAGAAAAACTACGGAGATCAGAAGCAAATTCCCCACGACCAAACAATTGAGACCGCTAAACAAACTGTTTTTGAACAAGGACTTTTTAAAAGACAGGGCAACTTTTGAGGTCAGATTGCTCTGATAAATCGTCGTCCCCAACATGAACAGCAGGGAAGGAAATAATATAAAAAACTCCCGGCTGGACGTTCTCACCGCAATCCTGCCCGGAAACTCGAGGAAGAACTTTATTCTTTCAACGACGGGTTCGTCCAGCATGGGGTGTCCCATGGTAACTAACGAAAAGAGAAGGGTGAAGCCCATGAATAAAGAAATTAAATTGAACAACAGGTATTTTTGGGCCGGCTGAAACCCTCTGTAATAGACGGGAACAAGCAATACCAGCAAAATCCCCAACCCCCAAACGCACTGAACCATCGTATTGTTGAGAAGTTTGGCCAGTAGCACACGTTGCAACAGCACAATTTTATCCTGAAAAAGCTCATTAAAAATCACGAAGACGGCGGCTGACGCGATAACGGCAACTATGGCTCCCATAACGAGCCGAAGCCTGATCTGCAACGCATGAATAACGCCGAAAATAATGCCGCTCGAAAGCAGAAATAAAAAAATATAAAAATAGTGGGCGGAGCGCTTCATTTCAGGGTAGTAAGCGAAACTATGGGCGGCCCATGCGCCCGAAAAAATCAGGGGAAAAATCAAAAGCAATAAAGCAGGCCTGGCCTGCCTGTTTTTTGCGGACAGGAAAAAGGTGAACGCCAGCGGGATCATATACATTACGATGAGTTCATACCTCGTCCAGGCGGCAAGCATGAATGCAAACGATGCAATCAACATGTAGCGCGGTTGTTTGTAATGAATGGCGAAAAACCAGTATAAAGTTCCGCACAAAAAATAAACCCCCGACGAAAGATTGTTCAGATACAAAAAGGATTGCCACCAAACCATGGGAGCGGTCGCCAATAGCAGGGTCATACCCCTCGCCGGGCCGGAGTCCATGAATTTGCGAATCGAGACATAAAAGAATCCCAACATACTTGCGTAGAATACGGACTGGACCAGCTTGGGGTAATCAAAATCAAACAAATAAAAAAATCCCGAGATTAATTGAAACCCCAGCGTTCTGTTTTGGTCGCCAATATGCAAGACGTCCTCAAAAGCCATGAGATTTTTTTTGTCCACCGCAACGATCCCATGGATTTTATAGCCAATGCCGTCGGACACGGTTATAGGAAAAAAAATATTGAACACCAGTCCGGCTCCCACCAGCAAGAGAATGAGAATCAAACCCGCATTAACCTTGGGAAAGACCGGACGGCTCGATGACAGAGCTATGGTTTTCGTTCGGCAGGCGAGGTACAGCAGGCCGGCGGCAAGGGACATCTGGGCAGTCATCAGCGAGGTTGGCGAAAGGGGAAGGTGAAGCGCAAGCAGAACCCAAATAACCAGGGTGGTACACCCCAGGCCGAAAGGCGCCGACAGGCTGAGACGCTCACCGGCGCCTGAGGAGGGATTTAACGAAACCACCAGCAAATAACCAATGACAACCGTGAGAAACAAGCCGGGGACGATCATATTACGTTACAAAGATTTGTTTGCCGGTCTTCCTTGCCTTGCTCAAAATCTCCGATATTTCCTCACGCAACAACCAGGAGGGAAAGCTCTTGCCTTCACAAAAGGTTTGCCTGACCTGGGAACCACTGATGCGCTGGACATCCGTCTCCGAATGGTTGCAAGACAACCGATGCGTCTTGCATTGGCGGCAATAGACAACCTCATCGAAAAAAACCGGTTCGATGCCGATATCTCCCAGATCATCGAAGAAACGAGCGGATGCCGTAGCATGATAAAAGTCTTTGACGCCGGCATGGTCACGCCCAATGATAAAATGAGAACATCCGAAATTTTTTCGACAAAGGGCCGTAAACACCGCTTCCCGAGGGCCGGCATAGCGCGGATAAGTCAGGAAGGCGCCTATCAGAACTTTGTTTTTGGGATACAGATTGCAATCCACCATGGTCTGATAAGCGTGGAGCACGACTTCGCTTTGGAAGTCGTTTTTCTTCTTGGGGCCGATAACGGGGCTGATAAACAAACCGTCGCAATAGTGATCGTTGAGGGCTTTCATTTGAATAAATTCATGCCCCCGGTGGATGACGTTCCGGGTGTGGAAACCAACGATCCGAAACCAGTTTTTTTGTTCAAAAATCATGCGTGTATCCGCCGGCCTTAAAATGTAAGGCGTCGTTTGAGACGGTTTTTCCGGGACCTTGATCAAGTCGATTTTGCCGCCGAGAAACGTATTCCCCGCATTTTTTACCTGATCCACTCCCGGATGGTCGGATGAATCCGTGCCGAACATCCGCTTGGCGAGGGAATCCAAATCCAGCGAAAATATTTCTTCCAGGTGCAGAAGGGCAAACCGCTCGTTCAAAGTTTCGTTAAACAGGGCCACCGTGTCGCCCGGCTTAAGTTTTGCCGCCCGTTCTTTTGGAATTTGAAAAACGATGGGTAAAGTCCAGACATCGCCGCTGGGCAGATGATAATGATCCAAAACATTTTCAACCTCCTCCCGGTTCATAAAACCCTGTAAAGGAGAATACACGCCAAAGGCGATCTGTTCACAATCCAAAACGATTTTTTCGTCCACCGTCAAACAGGGAAGCCTGCCGATTTCATCGATATCGGGATTTTCTAAAAACCGGTTAATCAGGGAACCTCCGTGAGGTTCAATCAACAGAGACCGTTTGTCATATTTGATCGTTTGAATGCCGAATTTGGAGTAATTGTCATACTGGTGAATCAGCTTGGAAATCATGTTCACGCATCCCACGGGATTACTTCCAATAGCGGTCTCCGCCGCCAGGACAAGGCCATCCGCACCGTCAATTAAAGTGTTGAAGACATCGTTTACCTCGGCGCGGGTGGGTTTTGCCTGGGTTACCATGGATTCCAGAAGGTTGGTCGCCACGTAAACCTTTGTCCCCACTTTTTTTGCCGCCTGGATGATGTGTTTTTGAAGAAGCGGAATGGCCTCGATGGGTTCCTCGCGGGAGAGGTCCCCCCTGTCGATGAGAATGGCGTCGGATTCCCTGGCGATGGATTCGACATGATCGACGCCGGAGCGGTTCTCTATTTTTGCAATGAGCGTGCTGTTTTTCCCCGTCAACCGCCGCAATTCAAGGACATCTTCCCGGCGACTCGCAAATGAGAGGGCGAAATGCCTGATACCGAAATGACCGGCGATTTGGATGGCTTTTTCATCTTTTTGCGTCAGCGAATTCAAAATCACCGAACGGTTCGCCACCGTAACGGCTTTGTTGCTCCCTATAAAACCCTCCGTGATTACTTTTGCGCGCAACCGACCGTCTTTCTTTTCTACAACCTGGACCATGACACCGTGCGTGTCTATGGAAATGAAATCGAACCGTTGAATCTGGTCGATGGCTACCGCGGGATAGAAAGCTACTTCCTGGGCATTCCCCGGGACGCTTTCTCGATGAATCGTTAAAAAGCTCCCCTCCTGGAGCAAGACCCGCCCCTCGGCCACCTTCCCCGTCCTTATCTGAGGCCCCTCGGTGTCGATACAGAGGGGCTTGTCGCTTATGCTTTGAATCAGCCGGATATTTTCGCTGAGGTCGTCGAGCGAGGTGTGGGAAAGGTTAATTCGAAACAAGGTGACCGGCAGATCGTTCATCCGTTGCAATACGGTTTTCTTCAATGAGGCCGGCCCCAGGGTGCACAGAATTTCTTTGCTCATGAAATTAGTTCCAGGAATTGAGTGAGAAGCCTTTGGGGAAAGATTTTCCGTTCATTTCGACGGTATCGTCAGTGTGTGGGGCGCTTCATCCACCGGCGCACGGATTCCATCAATTTTTCGACATTGTTTTGAGGATTTTCCCGATCGGTATTGATTGAGAGGTCGGGGGACTGGGGTTCTTCATAGGGGCTTTTCGGAGAAAACCCGATTAAGTCGTCCATTTTTCCTTCCATACTTTTTTGATACAGACCTTTTGTATCTCTCTTGATAAGCTCCTCCAACGAGGCTTTGATGTAAACTTCGAAAAAGGTATCGCCGATGATTTCCCGCGCCCGTCGCCTGCCCAGAGCGTAGGGAGATATGATGGGGACCAGAATAACATCAAAACCTGAAAGATGTTGCGCGCATAATTGGGCGATCAACCGATTATTTTCCAGAATATCTTCCCTGGAAAACGAAAGGTGCTTATGAAGATTTTTGCGAACCTGATCGCCGTCTATGACGGATGCTTTAAACCCTTCGGATTTTAATCGTTCAGCCGCCAGTTCGGCAATGGTCGATTTGCCCGCCCCCGACATCCCCGTGAACCACAATACAATCGCTTTTTTTTGCATTACGGAAACAGACTATTTCTGTAGAGGTTGACCGAGGTCATTCGATTTCGCGGTGGCTTGTTGTCCCCAGTGGAATAGGGTGCCCGCAGGAAAACCAGGGAATCAGGCCTTTCTCTTTCTCTTAAGTTTTGCGGGAACGCCCTGAAGAATTTCAAAAGGCTCGTTTTTGAAATTGGGGCCCACAACGGAGTTCGCTCCCACAAGGGTGCCGTCGGCCAGGGTGGTGCCTTCCAAAACCACCGAACCCGCCCCCAAAAACACATCGTCTCCCATGACAATATCTTTTTCCACCAAATCCTGGTACTTGATCAATTCGCCTTTCCTGGAGCCATGGCTTGCCGCAAAAATCATAGCCCCCGGTCCGCAAGTCAGGTTGTTTCCTATTTTGATGACGCTTTTCCTACCCGCCTGGATATGGCAACCGCTACCGAAGGTGGCGTTGTCTCCTAATGAAATATTTCTGCCGTTTTGCACATAAACGGGATATTTCAATTTCAAGTTTTTCCCCGTGCGGCTGACTTTAAGGCGAAAAATCCAAATTCTCAAAAAAGGGATCAAAAGAAAAAGATTGAAAAGCGTGTAAGAGGCATTGATGTTATCGTCAAAGAACGGCTTGAACAGATAAAAAAATTCCCTGAGCCATTCATTATACCGGAATTTCATGGAAAGATAATTGCTCACTCTTTTTCGCGCAACGAGACCGGTTGCAAGCTCCTATGTAGCCTTGGCCGTCATTTCCTGCCATTGAGGTTCTTTCCCATAGCCTTGCTGAATCAAAAAATCGCCACAAACTTCCTGGAATTCCCTAACCTGGTCCGGGGACCAGTTTTCCCACTTTGGAAGCTGGTTGAGCCTGGATTCGTGGAATTTTTTTCCTGACAGTTCTCCATTGTATCGATATTCCGCTTGATAGCCATCTGGGAAAACCGTTACATATTTTAACAAATTGTTTATGGATTCCTTTTGGTGAGCGCCCTCGAACAGGTCCTCATATTTTACGAGTTTTGCATGAGGATTTGCTTTGATCGACTTTATCGCGTACTCGATGTGGAAACGCCACGCCCAACAGGTCCGCTGAAATTGCGAAAATCTTTCCCATTGGTTGCGAAAAGGATCATCGGGAATCATTTGAGCCTTGGGGCGGCCGGAAAGAAGGTAATAAAGGGGATCCTTTTTGCCATAAGGGGTGTTGGACAGGTTGAGCCAGGAACGAACCCAGTTACGCCCATCACGAATCATGAAGACCGTTTTTGAGTTTGGAAAAACCAGTGGAATAATATCAATCAAACCTGCCAGTTGTAAATTACATTCGGCAAAGACGGACTTTTCCAGCCGGCAAATGTAACGGTTTCGAAGATGGTGGAGCCTGGCGGCGGCAGAGACGGCATCGATTTTATTTGTTTGCCGGGCCAGAGACAACCCTCTGGCACTGCCCAGGGTAGTAAACTTTCCAAAAACCATACTGAAAAAACCAAAATCCCGGGCTTTTTGATACCAGTTTTCCCTATCGTTGAAACTGATTAGTGGTTGATCCACGCGAAGGACATCGGGTTCTTGAACGGAATGGCAGTCATGAACGGCGACCGCCAGTAATTTTGAAAGGAAAAAAGTGCCTGTCCGGCCTCCCGAGGTAATAAAAATGCAGGGTTTTTGAATGGGCTCGAACGGAAGGTTCACTAGGCTTGAAACTTTTTTGGATTGACGAGTTTGAGAAATAACTTTAGTTGATATTAAACCGTTTGGCAACAAACCATCTCCAGAGCCTCCATTCATACCCCCATGAAAACAGCCGGTGCTTCCAGCGAAAATCGGCAATCCGGCTTATGAAGGGAACAAGAAGGTTAAAAGCTATTCTCAAAGACAGGCGGTTCAGTTTCTTTTCTTTATACCGAGGCGATTTTTGGGAATAATATTTGAACCGATGCAGTAAATACTTGAAGCGCACCAAAATGCTCAGGGTTTGCAAGCGGTGCAGACGTTTTTTTTCTATCCAGACGTTGTTGGAAGCATCACTGTAATTCCATTGGCACCATTCCTCCAGAGAGTTCATTTTCTTGTAGCCATTTCCCAGGGCTTCGTCATATAACGGAACGCCGGGATAAGGCGCATAAAGGAAAAACCCGTTAATTTCTATATTGTCAGAGTAACTGGTAAGGGTATTGTACATTCGAATAGTATCTTCGAGATCCTCGTCGGTTTCCGTGGGCATTCCAATAATGAAGGAGCTTGTGGTCATGATGTTGTGTTTGACGCATTTTTTGATGGCCGCCTTGGCCTGATCCAGGGTGATATGCTTCTGAATATGTTTTAGCATTCTTTCCGACCCGGATTCCAAACCAAGGGTTAGAATTTCCGCGCCGCTCTTTGCGATAATTTCCATTTCTTCATCCGATACCTTTGAAAGAAAATCGGCTCGGCAAAACCCTTCCCAGGTAATATTCAAATCATTGTCGATAAATAATTGAAACTGCTCCAGCGCTCTTTTCTTTTGAGTCCACAAATAATCTTCCGTAAAATAAATCTTCTTTATTCCATATTTATTTTTCAAGTATTTGACTTCATCGAGCACTTTTTGCGGAGATTTTCCGCGAAATTTGCGGTCATGAAACGTATATACATAGCAAAACCTGCATGGGTAGGGGCATCCTCTGCTGGACTCATAGCTCAAGCCGTTCGAGAGATCATTATATTTTTTCATGTCGATCATGTCATAGGCAGGCAAATCCAAAAGATCCAGGTCTATTTGCGGCGGTTTCGGGTATGAAATAATTTCCCCTTGCTGATTTTTATAGGTAACTCCCGCAACATTTTTGGGTTCCTCTCCCGCAAGAAGTTTTTTCATCAGCTCAATAATAACCGGTTCTCCCTCCGCTTCAACAACGTAGTCAACGACATCGGATTGACATGATTGCTCGGGAAAAAAAGAGACATGGGGCCCGCCCCAGATAAGAGGTGTATCCGGCTCTCGGGCCTTTATTGTCCTGGCCAAAGGAACTGCCGCCGCCAACTGCGGGCCCGTCATTGAGCTGATTCCTATCAACTTCGCGGCGCCAATCAAATCCCAGTCGATCTCCTCCACCCTTTCGTCCATAAGCTTGACACTGTACCCATGTTTTCTAATCCATGAGGCCAGAGTCATGATACTGAAAGGGGTTCGCGGGAAGTCGGTTTTCGTTCCCGGATAAATCAGAAGAATATCCAGAGGCTTGTTCGTGTTGGTTTCCGCAAAAGTCAGGCTGTTTTTTTCGCGATCGAGTACTTGTATATTCATGACATTCAAAAAAGCGTCTTAAAATTTCATGGTTTCAGGATTACCCGCTAATTTCACAATATAACACAGGAGCCTGCCGATCATAAGAGAGTACGGCCTGATTTCTTGGCTCACGCTGTTTCTTTTTCTAAAGCTGGAGCTTTGCCCGCTTTAGGCTTAAATGCCAGATAACTGAGAAACATCAGGAAAGCTTCCGTCAAAACAATCCATAAGCGGGAGGAGATGGCCGCCACCAAGGCGGCCGGCTCGCCGATGACTGGTGACAACATGAGAACCAACATGCTTTCCCTGACCCCCACTCCCTTGGGAACAAAAAATGCCAACATGCCGGCCAGACTGGAGAAAACAAAGGACAAGGTGAAATAAGCGAATTCGCTGGGCGCCACCGGGAAAAGCGATTTGACGAAAAAGGAGAAAGCCAGGCCCCAGAAGATAAAAGCTCCCAAATAGACAAAAGCAATTTTTAGCCGGGACACAATGTCCAGGGTGATTTGGATATCCCCTTTTTTAATCAAGGATAAACCCAGGTTCAGAGCTTTTGAGAAAAGCCTGGGAGACAGGAAAAGACAGCCAAGAAAAAAGATCAGTGCCAGCGGGCCTAAATAAACATTCAGTTTTCCCAGATAGACCGCCAGGATTAAAACGACAAGCACGGCTACCGTATAAGAGAATATAGCTTCAAGAAGACTGGCGGAAACCACCTGTTTCGCGGAGTGATTGTGAGCGCTATGAAGATAAACGCGGCTGGAAATGGTCCAAATTTTTCCGGGAATGTATTTGCCAAGGTTCGACAAAAACCAGTTATATTGCACCAGGCGATAGGGCGCATTTATCCCAACGGACCTGAGAATAATAAACCAGCCCCAACCGGCGCTGAAGATGGCCGCGGAAAGCAAAAAAACCGATAGCGCAACGAAAGCCAAATCAAAGTGAACGGTTAAATTCTCCAGCCGTTCCCAGTTTTTGTAGCAGACCCGGCCGATGAATCCAAAGGCCGCCATCAAGGCGATGACTGCCAAAATCCGCATGGCCATCCGTTTTTTAGCGGGCATGGGTTGCGTGTCCCTGTTCAATCCGATGCGGTCGAATGTTTTGCTATGAGTTGGAAGGAATACTTCCATAATATCCAGCCGACCGCGTCAGACAAGTTTTAAAACGCTTTTGTTGTAATCCAATCCAATGGTTTCCCAATCGTATTTTTTCGCGGAGTTCAAAGCTTGTTGGGAAAAGTTTTCGGGACCGACGTTGAATACGATTTCGATTTTTTCCGCCAGCACCCGCGGCTCTTTTTGGGGGACGAGAAACCCGTTTTCCCCGTCCCTCACCACATCGGCCATGCCGCCGACCCGGGTAGCCACAACGGGTTTGCCCGAGGCCAATGCCTCCAACAGAACCACGGGCAGTCCCTCGGTTTCTCCCCTGGAGTCGATGATGGAAGGAATGACGACGAGATCGCAGGCTTTATAATATTTTTTGATTTCCTCTTTTCCCCGGTATCCCGCGAAAATGACTCTGGAGGAAATACCCAACCGTTCCGCCTCTGATTTCAAGGGATGCTCCAGTTCACCTCCACCGACGATGACCAAAGAGACGTCCGAACATTCTTTGCCCACTTGACTGAAAGCCCGCATGAGATAGGTGACGCCTTTTTTTTCGCTGAGTTTTCCGACGTAGAGGATGATTTTTCCTTCCCCGATTCCCAACTCCTGCCGCGCGGTTTGCTGGTCCATGCTGTCGTCATAAAATCCGGTGTGAATGCCCATGGGAAGGATTTGAGCCTGAACCTCGGTTTGCACCAGGTCGCTCAACATGCGCTGATTGTAGGCGCTGACGCTATAGATTTTTTCCGTATTCCTGACGATCATTTTAGCCATCTGTTTGCCGAGGGGTAACCGCCGCAGGGCAAACAGTCCGGCCGCATGAATGGTCAGAATATGCTTGAATCCCAGCGAGGGTTTGAGCCATGCGGCGCTGAAACCCTGGGGAATCATCCAATGGCTGTTCACCACGTCGATTTTGAATTCCTTGACCACCCGGCGCAACGCCTGGAGTTGACAAAGCAGGAACGCGGGAATTTGCGCCATCGAAAGCTTGTTTTTTCGTAAACACGCCAGCATCCCGGAACCGTTTACCAGCGCCTGCGAGGCCAGCGGATAAAAATAGGGAAACCGGATGATTTTCAGTCCATCCCATTCCTCATGCTTTTTCGCTCCCGGAGTGTGAGGGGTCAGGACGTAGGTGTTGCAATATTTTGTCAGTTCCCTCGCCAAATCCAAAACGAACCGCGCCGTAACCGGATCGGACTGCCATCGTGGAAAAGTGGAGGTGAAAACGAGCACGTTTTTTTTCATGTTTGGAGAAATAAGGCTATTGGGAAAAAGAAGCGTTGACTCTAAACGGTCTTCGATGCCTTGAACAACATAATGCAACTACCGGCCAAGGGAAGCCCCGCCTTCCCTAATCGTCTCATCAAGAAATATTCCAATTGAATTACTTTTTCTATTAACTTGAATACGGGGGTGCATTTTAACCTTCCGTAAACAAACATGGAAAAAATCCGGTGCAGGGAAAACGTGAGCGCATGGCAGGACTCAATGGTGAAGTTAAGCGGTTTCAGGAAATCAATCGTGTCAGAGTAGGTAAACTCCTGTACATGTTGAACCCCCTCGTAAAGAGGACGATTCAATAACCTTCTCACGGTATTGTTTTCTTTTATATGTTCAATAAGCTCGTCGAAGAGGTTATATTTGTTAGGGTGGGTAATCAATAAATAGCCTTTCGGCTTAAGAACCCTGTGAATTTCCTGAAAAACTTTCGCGGGTTCCATGATGTGTTCAATCACTTCGGTGATGGCAACACAATCCAGCGAATCGGACTTGACGGGTAAATGTTCGGCAGTGCCAACCATGTATTTCCCGGGTTTGAAAAAACCATCCGCTGTAACGTCCAGACCAAATGATTTGTAGCTCCGAAGTTTGTTTACCAGTATCCCCTTGAAACACCCCACGTCAAGGATTCTGGCATCTTGGTCTTTTAGCTTTTCAGTAATGAGTCTCTGGTAAAAATCGGTCGCAAACGATTCGTAAGGAGTCTCGTAGTCTTCTTTATCGACTTTTCTTGATTTTTGGTACAGCCCAATATTTGTTTGTGACATCATGAGGCCGAAGCGGGGTGAAAAATCACGGAGAAATCAACCGGATCGATCCTTCCGGAATTCCTTTTTTTTGATCCTCAACTGGACATCTTCCAGGAGTTGCCGGTTGATGGCGATCAACTCGGCCATGATTCCCATCATTATAATTTGAAACCCGACGATTAACAAGATCGCCGAAAGAATCAGGGATTGGATGTGTCCGGCGGTACTGCCTTGAAAGAAAAAGTACAGGTAACGGCAACCGATGATGAATCCCAATGAAAAAGAGGCGCCGCCGACGATGGAAAACACCTTCAGCGGCTTGTACATGGAGTAAATTTTAATGATGGTGATGACCGTTCGCTGGATGTAGGCGCGGATGCTGGGAAACAACCGGGATTCGCGCAATTGCGGATTGGTTCTTATGGGAACATGGGTAATCGCCAGATTCTTCTTGCCGGCGCTGATGATGGTTTCGACGGTGTAGGTGAAATCCGAGACGACGTTAAGTTGTAGCGCGGCTTCCCGGGAATAGGCGCGAAAACCGCTGGTGACGTCCGGAATATCGGTTCCCGAAAACTGGCGCACCACCCAACTGCCGAATTTTTGCAGAAAAATTTTCAACGGCGAAAAATGCTTGATGGTTTCCACCTCCCGGTCGCCGATGACGATATCGGCCCGCCCCTCAATAATGGGTTGAATCAGCTTGGGGATATCCCCTCCATGATATTGATTGTCGGCGTCGGTGTTGACGATAATATCCGCCTCCTGCTCCAGGGCGTAGTTGATGCCGTGCATGAACGCCTTGGCCAGACCCTTGTTGTTGGTCAAACGAAGAACGTGGTCGACGCCGTGCTCGCGCGCCACCTCCACGGTGCGGTCCGTACTGCCGTCGTCGATGACCAGGATTTCGATGCTATCCACCCCGTCGATCTCTTTCGGCAGATCCGCTAAAGTAGCCGGCAGGGTTTCCTCTTCGTTGAGGCAGGGAATTTGGATGATGAGTTTCACGTCGAGGGCTTGATTAATTTATAGATATAAATCTTACCTTTTTTAGCGGGAATTTGGAACTTGTGCAATTGAATTTCATACGAATTGTTGATGCGGTTTACCGGGGCATTTAAAACAAACTTCTCGTAAGGGTTGGATTGGACAATCGTCTTCAGGGTAGCCAGGGTGGAAGAAAGGGTAGACTTTTCCCCGTCTAAATCGATACTCTTGCTTCGTAATATAATCCAATCAGGCGTATCTTGAAAAGTCAGATTATTTTTATTTATCAATTTCATTCCGGTGTAAAACGCCAACGAAATTCCCTCCCGGTCGATAACGCAGGTGTCTCCCGGCTTCCCACGGTTGTTGAAAAATGCAACCACGGCGTCCAGGGGCCCCTTGTAGGGGTGAGAAATCTCATACAAATATTTAAAGTATATTGAAAACAAATCGACCTGCCAAACAAAGGTAGAGTGAACCCCTTTGAGATATTGACTACTCTCAAACCAGCCGGGTTGCGTGACGAGAACTTTCTTCACGGGAAGCAACGGACCCACGTGAAAGATGTTGGTGGAAATCAGCAACAGGACTGCGGTTGTCTTCACCAAAAGCGGCGCCCGGAACCCTTCTGCAATAATAAGGGCCAGCAGGATAAAAACCAGGGGGAAAACGGATGCGATATAATTTTGTAGCGGAATGTAATGAAGCACGGAAATACCAACCGTGGTCAAGGTGCAAATAACAAGGAGCTGGATTTGCGATTTGTAAGCGCCCAGACGCTTAAGGAATAAAACAGGAATAACAATGAAGGGGAAAATGTAATTGTTCAACTGAAACAAGAAGGCAAAAAACCGCTTTAAATAGCCCCAAGAGGTTACGTCAATGTAGCGACTTCTTATTTCAAGGACCTGGTATACTTTTTGGAAAACCGGTGAAATAAAAATTATCCACGGAAGCGTAAATGCGATGATTACACCCATACAAATGAGTACCTTCTTCTGAGTTTCGCCGCTCAGAGTTTTCCGGTGAAGGAGGAAATGAATAAAAATGCCGAGGATGGTTCCGGCAAATTCAACGTACATCGAATGAAAATACAATATGGAAGTAATGGCGAACGGAACAAGATTCCATTTTTTGTCCTCATCATACATTTTCATGTAAAAAAAGATCAGCAGTATCGTCAACAAGATCGGAAACCCAATGTACCGGGCCGTTCGGAAGTAAAGAATCGCCGGAACCGAAGAAGCAAGAAATAGAGAAGCCAGGAAAGCGACGGTTTTTTTTGAGGTGAGCTTTAACGTCAGAACGTACAAAAAGAGGACGGAAAATACCCCGCAAAGGGCAAAAGGAAACCGCGCCGCAAAGGTGGTATGCCCCAAGACCCACAATGAAAATGCCTGAATGTAATAGGGGAACCATGTCCGATAGACAAACAATCCCTCGTAAACATCCGCAAACTCCATGATATGGTTGACCCCGTCTGAATGCATGGGGACGCCATATTTCAGAATCGTGGTGGAGATAAAAGTATCCGCACCTTCATCGACTTGAAGGACACTGTCATCCAGACCGGTGAAAATAAGCATTGCCGAATAAACCGTCAAAAATGCAATGGGCAGGGAGTGGGCTTTCCAGAGTTTATCAGGAGGCATGGCTGGGTGATGGAACGGGCTGATAAAGGGTTTAAAAGATCAGGCGTAAAACATTAAAGGAGGAAACTGCCATTGATAGAAATTATCACATTCTGGACAAGAAACACAGAAAAGAGTTATCGGTCATTGGGCCGGAAGGGTCAGCTATTCTTGCCCGTGGAGCTGTTGAGACGCTGAGACAGCGGTGCCCTGCGTGAGTCAAGCTTGCGGGCGATTTATGTAGACGGGATAGTGTTCGACTAGTATCATACGTTCGATATTCGGCATCCGCATTCCTGGACGCCGCGAACAACTTCCATTAAAGTTGATTGGGTAGCAGAACCATCCACTCCGTTTTTGTAGTTCATCCAAGGGCATGGATTTATGAAGCATATTCTGGTAACCGGGGCGGGAGGGTTTATAGGATCCCACCTGACGGAAAGATGTGTGGAATCAGGCTATAAAGTTCGAGCCTTTGTCCATTACAACTCGCGAAACAGCTGGGGATGGCTGGACTTTTCCAAGTATAAAAACGACATCGAAATTATTTCCGGGGACATCCGTGATTCTGATTCCGTCCATAAAGCGATGGAGGGGCGAGACACGGTTTTTCACCTTGCGGCTTTGGTGGGCATTCCTTATTCTTATGTCTCTCCCTTGGCGTACATTAAAACTAATATCGAGGGAACCTACAATATCCTTCAAAGCGCCAGGGAAATGGAAGTCGAAAATGTCTTGGTCACTTCGACAAGCGAGGTTTACGGCTCATCTCAATATGTGCCAATGGATGAACAGCATCCCATGGTCGGCCAATCCCCTTATTCGGCAACGAAAATCGCCGCGGACCAGCTGGCTTTGAGTTTTCATCTTTCCTTTGGCGCGCCCATAAAAATAGTCAGGCCTTTCAACGCCTACGGGCCGCGTCAATCCATGAGGGCAATTATACCGACCATTATTTCCCAGGTTCTGGCCGACAAAAAAAATATCCGGCTGGGCAATCTGTTTCCAACAAGAGATTTTACATTTGTAAAAGATGTTGTCGGAGGATTTATCGAGATCGCCAAATCGGATGCGCTTCGTGGCGAAGTTACAAATATCGGCATGAAAGAAGAAATCTCCGTCGGCGACCTTGCCGGCTTTATAGCCAAACTGCTGGGTAAGGAGATTTCCCTTGAGCCCGAAACTCAACGGTTGAGGCCGGCAGGGAGCGAGGTTAAACGATTGCTGTGCGACAATTCAAAACTTATTCAAAAAACCAATTGGAAGAACCAATATAATTTGGAAACAGGGTTGTTGGAAACCATTGAATGGACAAAATGCAATTTGGACCATGGCAAGTTGGATTTGTATAACGTTTAAAAGGTGTCTTCGATGAAAGCCGTTATTCTAGCTGGAGGGTTAGGGGCAAGGTTGAAGCCGTTTACGGAAGTCATACCGAAACCCCTGTTGCCTATTGGCGAAAAGTCTCTTTTGGAAGTTCAAATATCACGATTAAAAAAGCATGGCTTTGATGAAATTTATTTGGCAACCAACTACAAATCCGACTATATACAATCCTTTTTTGCCGATGGATCCCGTTTGGGCGTGAAATTAACGGTCAACAAGGAAAAAAAACCTTTGGGAACTTGCGGACCCATACGCCTGCTCAGCGATAAGCTGGATCAACCGTTTTTGGTCATCAATGGAGACATTCTGACCACAATGGATTTCTCGAAGTTGTACGATTTTGCTCTCCGCATTGATTCGGATTTTGTTGTGGCAACAAAAGAAATAATCACCCCTTTTGAGTTTGGCAACGTAAATTCCGAGGGCGATTACCTCACAAGCATCGAGGAAAAACCCGATTTAAAACTTGAAATCATCGCAGGTATTTATGTGCTGAAACCCTCGGTCATCGACTTGATCCCGGAAGATGAATATTTCGGCATGGATATGCTGATAAAAAAAATGTTCAAGGCCAAATTGCCCGTCGCCAAATATTTAATCAGCGAATACTGGCTGGATATCGGCAACATCAATGACTACAAAATAGCTCATGAAGCTTATTTGGACCATTTTAAAGACCAAACTTCATGAATGCCTGGATGGAGTTTTACGACAAGAAAAATGTTTTGATCCTGGGTGGAGCCGGCTTCATTGGCAGTGTTCTGGCGGATGAGCTATTAAATCTCGGAGCCCATGTCACCATCATCGACGGTTTTGTAAAAGACACAGGAGCCAACATTGAGAACATCAATCCTTTTTTATCCAGAATCCGGCTTTTTAAAACCCCCATTGAAAGTCTTGAAAACTTAAGTCAGCTTGTCGAGACAAATGATGTGATCATAGACTGCATGGGATTCACTTCCCATGAATTGGGGATAAAATACCCGCTCGTCGACAGCCGGGCCAACCTTATTTCCCATATCCATCTGATCGAAGGATTGAAATCCGCCCAGGATAAAAAAGTGATTTTTCTGGGATCCCGATCCCAATATGGAAAAGCTGACACGGACTCAATAACCGAACAAACTCCAATGTCGCCTTTGGATGTGCAAGGGATAAACAAACTGGCCGCGGAAAGTTTCTACAAGGTTTATTCATCGAGATACGGTTTTAATATACTCAGCTTGAGAATTGTAAATTGTTTTGGCGAGCACCAAAAAAACCATGGCGCGGATATCGGGTTGGTGGGATCATTTATTAAGGATATTTTAAGCGGCAAGACAGTTGAAATTTACGGCGATGCGAACCGAAAAAAAAGTTTGATTTATGTCAGGGATTTGGTCAGAATTATCGCAAAGGCGACAACCACGGCTTTCCAGGGCTTTGAGGCGCTCAATGTAGCCGGAGCGGAAGTCTCCCTGGAGTCTTTATTGAGACACATTAAAGAAATAACGGGAAAAGGAGACTACGTTATCCTTCCCTTTCCGGAGAAGGTTAAACTGGTTGATGTGGGAGAAACCAGGTATTCCGATTTGGCGTTAAGAAAAAAGATAGGTGATATTAAGTTCACACAATTAAAGATGTCCTTGCAAAAAACCATCGAATACTTTGAAAGCAGGAAAGTTCCTACTTGCTGAATTTTTAACCACCCTTTTTTCAAGATTGACTGTTACGGTCTTTTTGGTTTTTGGCGCGCAGAGCCAATTATCGCAGAATCCTCTCTGCGGGTATCACTTCCTCCAACCTCGTCGAGATTGCCCGGGATTTTCACTTGGATCTTTGAGGAAAAGATGCGTCCTCGGACACAATGAATCATTTCTGTTAGACCCTTAACACCTTCCTTAGCTGAGAGCCCGACTGTAATGATCCTGCGCTGTGACTTATCAAAACAGTATAAAAAGTACTCAAAGGAAATTGACGTTTCCATAAAAAGAGCGCTGAAGTCAGGGCGATATACGCTGGGAGAAGAAGTCCGGCAATTTGAACTTGAGTTTGCCCGGTATCTGGGGACGAAGTATGCGGTTGGCGTCGCTAGCGGGACGGATGCCTTGATATTATCCATGAAAGCGCTTGGGTTGACGCCGGGGGACGAGGTGATCACCACTCCTTTTACGGCTATTCCAACCGTAGCCGCCATAATCGCCGCCGGCGCAAGACCGGTTTTTGTCGATATTGATTTAGACACCTATTTAATAGATGTAAACAAAATTGAAAAAGCGATTTCGGAAAAAACCAAAGCCATAATCCCGGTTCATCTCTTCGGCAATGTCGTAAATGTTGATCAAATCGACGCTGTTACCAACCGCCGGATTCCCGTAATTGAAGATGCCTGCCAGGCTCATGGAAGCTGTATCGCGGGGAAAAAGGCGGGAACTCTGGGGGTTCTGGGGGCGTTCAGTTTTTATCCGACGAAAAATCTCGGCGGCTATGGCGATGGAGGAATCATCAGCACAAACAGCGAGGAGCTTGCGAACAAAATAACCCTGTTAAGAATGTATGGAATGGTTGAAAAGGACCGGATTATAATAAACGGGGTCAATAGCCGATTGGATGAACTGCAGGCGGCTGTTCTTCGTGTCAAATTGAGATATCTGGAAGAAATGAATGGGGACCGGAAAGCCATCGCCCACTTGTATAAAGAAAAATTGCATGAGGACTATTTTGTTCATCAGAAAATACCTGATAATGTTGTCTCCAATTATCATGTTTTCTCCGCGAGGTTCAGGGGAAATCGAAAGCAATTGCTCGACCATTTGGACAGCCGGGGAATTCAGGCAAACGTTTACTACCCCGTTCCTTTGCATTTACAGGAAGCGCATTCATTTTTGAATTACAAGAAAAACGATTTCCCGAACACGGAGCAACTTTGCAATGACATCATTGCCTTGCCCATGTATCCTGAATTTAAGCCCCGCCTCCAGAATAAAGTTATTCAAACCATTAACCGTTACCTGAAAAACAAGGGGGGGTTGTGATAGACGATAACGTGATTTTGGGGAAAAACGTTAAAATCTTTAACCCCGATCAGGTGAATATCTTCGATTGTGAGATCGGCGACAATTCCTTTGTGGGTCCTTTTGTAGAAATCACCAGAAACACCCTTATCGGAAAAAACTGCACCATTGAAAGCCATTCGTTTCTTTGTGATTCCGTAACCCTGGAAGACAACGTTTTCATTTCCCATGGGGTCATGTTCACCAACGATTTATATCCTCGATCAAAAAAGCGGGTGGAATATCTTAAAACGCTGGTGAAAAAAGGCGCCAGCATCGGAACCAGCGCGACCATAGTTGGAGGAGTCACTATAGGTGAATACGCCATAGTCGGCGCCGGAGCGGTGGTAACGCAGGATATTGAACCTTTTTCCATTTATGCCGGGAACCCGGCCAGGAAGTTGAAACAATTCCTCAATAGCGAGGAGTTATACAAATACATGAGACAAAAACAAAAGGAAGTCCCCGCATAAAAGTGATCGACCGCTACTCAGTATCCGTTATCTTCCCCGTCTATAATGAAGAAAGTGTCGTCGTAGACGCTTTAACCGAAATATCTTCCTTTTTGAAAAAGGCCTTTTCAAAATGGGAAATTATTGTTGTTGAAAGCGGAAGCACGGACAACAGCTCAAAACTTGTTGATTCCTTTGCCCGGGAAAACCCTTGTTTGAAAGTATTCCATCAAAAAAAAAGGGAGGGTTTTGGTTCCGCCTTAAAACTGGGGTTTGCACATGCGGAAATGGATCTGGTCTGGGTCATCACTCCGGATATCCCGTTCAAATTGGAAAAGGTTTTTGATGCCATTCCCTTGCTCGACAAATATAACTGTGTACTAAGTTATCGGTCCGAGGACAAAAGACATATTTCCAGAAGGATTATGTCCCTTGGTTACAACACGCTCTTAAAATGTGTTTTTGGGTTGAAACAAAAGCATATCAATTCCGCCTTTAAGCTACTTAAGCTGGACCTGTTAAAAACCTTGACCTTGCGCTCCAATGGATGGTTCATCGACGCGGAACTTTTGAATGAACTCAAAAAAAGAAACGTGAAAACAGTCGAAATACCCGTGGAACTGATTGACAGGAGAAAAGGAGAATCTACCGTTAAATTCACTTCGGTGATTAAGATTCTTGAAGAAATGTTTCGGTATTTAACGAATAGAAAATGACCGGTTAAAAGGATTTATAGAGATCGACATAGCGTTGAATGATGTCATCCCATGAAAAATCTTTTTGGACGGTTGCGCGGATGGCGTTTCCGAAAGCCGCCCGGGTTGCCGGTTCGGCAAGGATTTTGATTCGTTCGGCGATGCGCTCCGGTTCGCCGGGAACCAGAAAACCGGTCTCGCCGTCGCGGACGATCTCCCGGGCGACGCCCACGCCGGTGGCGACCACCGGCAGTCCCGCCGCCGCCGCCTCCAGAACCGGCTGGCCGAAATTTTCGTACAGCGAGGGATACACAAAAACATCCGCCTCGCGGTAAAAGTTTCTTACCGCCTCCGGCGGTTGCGCGCCGGCGAATGTTACATGCTCCGCGATTCCCAGGTCGCCGCAAAGTTTTTTCAATTCGTCCAGATAGCCCGACGGCGACAGGCCGGCGGTTTTTTCCTCGCCGCCGACGATCGTCACATGGTAAGGGAAGGACAGTTTCGCCGCCGCCTGGAGCAACAGTTCCACGCGGCGCACCCGCGCCAGCCGCCCCACAAACAAGAGCTGTAACGCCGCATCCCCTTCCCCGCCCCGCCGCTCCGGCAAGGGTTCGATATCGATCCCCATCGGGATAACGCGCAATTTTTTTCTGTCGATACCAAACTCCACGGCATCTTCGTATTCAAATTTCGACGACACGACAACGGCATCGGCCGCTTTTGCCGCCCGCTTGAAAGTCAGCCGATCATAAACCTCGTAGGGCAGGCGCTGAAATCCCGCGGGGAGATATTTCCTGTAACCCAGAAGGGAGCCGTGCGTATTGAGCACGCGGGGCCTGCCCTTCAACGAGGCAAAAAAAAACCGCAGTCGGTCTGGAAATTGCGGTAGTTGTGGGCGTGCAGAATATCGAAATCGTCCAGATGCCGGATCATGCCGGGGCTTACGTGGTAACGCATGACTTGCAACCGGCCGCGGACGCGCAGGATCCGCGTACGCCCGATGGTCTCCTCTGCCGGAAGCGCGGGATCGACGTCGCAATAGGTCGTCAATACCGGCGAATGAATGCCAAGCCCTTCCAACCGGTCGGATATCTGGAAAGCCTGGTTGGCGGGGCCGCAAACGTAGGGAAGGAACGTCTCAATCGTTCTTAAAACTTTCAAAATCCTTGATTCCCGGAGGAGAACTGGGTGCGGCGCGGCTCGCCGCCGCGTTTTCCAACTCCGCCTTGTCGTGGTAAAGAATGGCCATGTTCTGCGTCAACCGGCGCACCTGAAGCGTCAGCGCGGAAATCCGAATGGAAAAGTGCAGGCAGATCACCACCAGAAACACCAGCCCAAAAAAGAACAGGGTGGACGTGAACAACGTGGCCCCGACAAGATTGGAAACCCATTTCAGCACCTCATCGAAAACGGACAGCACCAGCATCGCCGAGCCGGTGACCAGCCAACCCATCGAATACTCCTCGGTCAGGTGTTTTCGCCGTACCAGCTCAAAAACGTAGGCCACCAGAAAAACGCTGATCAGGATGGCGATGATTTTAATTCGCGGCGGCATGGGAATCAGTCTCCGGTTTTTTTTCTCAGCAGGGTGACCGCAATCGACAAGATCATTTTAAAAACATAGTACAGCGTTTTGTGGCCCCGGTGCATCGACTTGTTTTGGGCGTTCGGGTGCATGGTGACCGGGATTTCCCGGATTTTAAATCCGTGCCGGTGCAACATGATAATGAAATCGGCGTCGGGATAATCGGGCGGATAAAAGTCGCCGGCGGCAAAGGCAATCGTTTTGCCCTTGATGACCTGAAATCCGGACGTGGGGTCCGTCACTCTCTGGCCGGTGATCAGAGAGGCAATCCCTCCGAAAAAGAGCATCCCCAGGCGTCTCGGAAGAGACACTTCGTACTTGCAGGCTCCCAGAAAGCGAGAGCCGATGACCACGTCCACATCGTCTTTTTCGATCTCCCGGAGCAGAGGTTTTATGAAACGGGCGTCATGCTGGCCGTCGGCGTCCATGTGCAGGACCACGGAATATTTTTTTTGCAACGCATAGATAAACCCGGTTTGCAGGGCCACGCCGTAACCGGAGTTGAAGGGCATGTTGATGACCTTGGCCCCCCGCTCCCCGGCGATGCGCTCCGTCTCGTCGGACGAACCGTCGTTAACAAGAAGCACGGGAATATCCGGAACCTCCCGCTTGACCTCTTCCAGCACTTTGCCGATGTTTGCCGCTTCGTTGAACGCCGGAATGACGATTAAAATTTTTTTGGATTCCGTCAAGGGCAAATCGCGCGTTTGTTTCGCAACATTCCGGGGACGGTTTTCCTCCCGGGAAACCGTGGAATCGGAAATGAAAGAACTTGCGGGTCTTGATTCCTGAGCCTTGATCACCGGCGCTCCAGCCTTGTTTGTGGATTCGTTCCGCCGGCCGCCTGCGCCGCCACCCGGGCTTTCCGCTGGGCAATGAATTCCGGAGATTTACGATCGTTCCAGGTTTGGATTATCACGCCCAGCCCCACAAAAAACAGCGTCATGATTATTATCACGGGTTCAACGATTCGCTTCTTGAACTCAAGGCACTGGCTCATTTTAGCCCAAATATAACCCCCTGTAAACAGAAGGATTAGCGGGGCCATCAGTTGGAACAGGGGGAACAAGACCAGAAGGTAGTAATCGAGATACGTTTTGATCTGAAAGTTGGGATGAAAAATCAGGAAAAAGAAATTCTCCCCCCGCAACAGTAATTCCGGAATGGGAAAAAGAATGCGCAGGGATTGAACAACCTGAAGGACAAAGTGGGAACTGTAATAAGGGATGACGATTTTATAAAAGCAGATTTGAATATAGTTCCAAACGATCAACAACACGGAGACCGTGACAAGAGCCGAAAATTTCCGGGTTCCCTTGCAAGCGTCGAACAACCAGGCAAGGCCGAACGAAAAAATAACGTTGGTGGTCAACAGGTGGCGCTGTCCGAACGAAATCCCGTGATGTGGCCAGACCCACGCCAGAACCAGCGGAATGGCAAGAGCCGCCAGCAGGGGCAGGCCGACGCCTTTATTGCGCTTGACAAAACCATGCAATCCGCCGGCGGCGAAAATATAAACGGGCGCGTGCCAGAACAATCCCCAGTTGGAACCCCAGAGAATGCGGATGGGGTTGGTCAAAAGCCTCTGCAACACGTCCGGGGAGAATATCGTGTCCAGCACCAGTCCCGAGCGCGCGTCCGCGCCGAACGTTCCCGACAAGACAAGGTTCGCGCTCATCTGCACCGAATAAACCAGCGCGCAGAAAAGCAGGCTCCAAAAAGAATACCGCAAATAGGGCCAGTCAACGGTCCCGTTGGCCTTGAACTGGCGATAACACCGGACGCAAACGTCATACGCCGGCAACGCCAGAAAACAGATGGAATTGATCCGCGTCAAAATCATGAGCCCGCCGGCCAGGCCGAGCAAAATGCTTTTGCGCGTCGAGGGCGCCGAGCGAAAGCGCAACCAAATAAAAATGAACAGGCAGGTCAAAAAATAATCGTCCGCATGGGCCATGCGCGATCGGATGAAGGTGAAATACAGCAGGGGCGTGGCGAGAAAAAACAGGGTCACCGACCCAAAGGCGGCTCGCCTGGAAAACCACTGCCGCAGAATCATAAAGTGTAAAACCAGGCCGAGATAAACGTAAGTGGCCGAGCCCAAAGCCGTGCTGGAAAAATAGACGAACGACAACCCGTCTTGCGCCAGGGGAACGCCCAGCAGGTTGTAAATTTTGGTGACCCCATGCGCCAACAGGAAAAAAGGCAACCAGAGCACCGCCGGCCCGATGTTCCATTGGTTGAACACATAACCGGTGCCGGTCACCCGGTTCCGATGAATGTAATAAGGCTCGTTGAAAAAATCGATGTCGCGGTCGATGAACATCGACCGCAGGTAGGCGAAATAACCCGCGTCGTCGCCGGCGTCTATCTTGAGCACATTGTAAACGCCGCGCGGCTCCAGGCCGTGGGGCACAAAACTGACGTGGGTTCCCAGAGGAGTCAGCAGAAGAAAGAAAAAATAGAAGACGGCAAGGAGCAACAGATAAATATTCGTTTCCGGGGGGACGCGGAATCGTTCTGTTACCGGCGGTTTATCCATCGCTTTCCGGTCGTTTCGGCCGATCAAACCTCATGCCACCCTTTCTGGAAGGTTCCGCCGGTGCGCGGGAAATTAAAAATGAAATTTACCACAAGGGCCGAACCAGGGAAAGCAAATAAAACCGGGGCGCGGCGGCATGATTGCCGTGTGGAAAACAAAAATCCAAACCTTTTCCCCGGCGGGCGCTCTCTAAAATAGGAGCGCGTGGGCGCCCGTTTCAAGTATTTTCTCGAATCCGGGAAGGAGGATATCGCCATGTCCAGAAATCGGTTTATCTTTATTGTCTGTGTTTTTGCAACCCTTGCCGTGTCCGCGGTTCAGGCATCGGAAACGCGGCAGGTCACTCTGCGCGGCAAAGCGCTGAACCTGACGGGCCAGCCCCTGCGGGTGGGGCAACCCCTGCCGAACCTTTCCCTGCCCAACATGGCTCTCAAAATGATTAACCTGCGGTCGCTCCGGGGACGAGTGGCCATCCTCAGCGTCGTGCCTTCCCTGGATACCTCCACCTGCGACAAGCAGACGCATATTTTAAGCGAGGAAAACGGCGGCCTGGACGCCACGCTGGTGACCATCAGCCGCGACCTGCCGTTCGCGCAACAACGTTTTTCCAAAAACGCCAAAATCGAAAACCTGCTTTTCCTGTCCGATTACCGCGACGCCGATTTCGGCAAATCCACGGGACTGCTGATCGACGAAAACCGCCTGTTGACACGGGCCATTATCGTGCTCGACCGCGAAGGGGTGGTGCGTTACCTGGAAATCGTGCCCAACCTCGGCCAACTGCCGAAAATGAAAGAGGCGTTCGCGTTCGCCAAATCACTGCTCTGACAGGAAAAATTTTTCCGGTTTCGCGGCGGCGATTTCGGTTAAAATAGGTTCTCGATTCCGCGCGCGGATTTTTGTTCCGGACGCTGTCGTCAACCGGTTTTCATTGGAGGCAGAGCGAGATATGTTAAAGGGCGTTGCGAACGGCCTGCGGTTGGTCTTTCCGGTCATAATCTTGATGGCGGTTGCCTGGCCGGCGTATGTGTCCGCCGCCGACGAACTGTGGCAGACGCGGGAGTTGCCCCTGTCCCTGGCGCAAAAGGCCGCAAACGCCGCCGTGACGCAATGCCGGAAGGACGGCTACCGGGTGAGCGCCGCCGTGGTGGACCGCGGCGGCAACGTTCAGGCGTTGCTTCGGGAAGACGGCGCCGGGCCCCACACCCTGGACAGTAGCCGGAAAAAAGCCTACACCGCCTCCAGCCTCGGCCGCTCGACCCAGGAGCTGGCCGGACTCATCGTCAAAATCCCTGCCATTCAGGCGCTGCGGGATATGAATGAAAATATCCTGATCCTCGGCGGCGGACTCCCCATCAAAATCGCCGGGCAGGTGGTCGGGGGAATCGGCGTCGGCGGCGCGCCCGGCGCCCAACTGGATGAAGCCTGCGCCCGCAAGGGACTCGACGCCATCGAAACCTCGCTGGGCAAACCCGCGGATTGAGACGGCGCCCGCAACGTCCCGCCGCCCGAGTTCACGCTTAGTGAAACACTTTCACCAGGCGGTCGAACCGGCCGTCCGATTCCCTGATCTTGTTTTCGTTTCCCAAAACACAAACACTGCCGCTCTTCTTTAACTCCTCGAATACGGCGGCAAAGGCTTTAATGTCCTTCAACGTCGTGCTCAACACTTCGTCGCGGTAGCGTTGCTTGGTTTCATGGGTCAGGCCGGTCAGGTACTCCACCATGGAAACATATCCCTTGCGGTCCGGGCTCAGGGACGGGTCGAGATTGCCCACGCAACCGACGATGGATTTGTCCAGCTCCTCGCGCGACAGTTCGAGGCCGGCGATAAAACCGGCGATCTCGTCGTAAACCGCCAGCGTCTCCGACAGGTTGGGGTCGCGGTAGGACACCAGCCCGAAATCGCCGCTGTAGGCATCGAACGAAGCCGAGCAACCGTACGCGCCCCCCTGCATACGCACTTTCTCCCAGAGAAAACCGGTGTTCAAAACCGAACGCAGGACATTGAAATGCCCGGTGTACTCGAACCCCAGGGAGTACAGGTTGGCTCCCCTGCCGACATATTGAACGGAACTGGCCGTCAAAAACGCTTCGTTGGCGGGTTGCGGCGGAAACTCCAGACAAAGGGGGTCCCCGTTGCGCTCCGGAAACCGCTCGGCCAGGGCGTTCACTTTTTTCTCGAACACGGGGTAATCCGCCGCCTCCGAGGTGATGTTGACCAGCATGTTTTCCCGGGTAAAAATCAGTTCCGCCACCTGCTTGAACTCGGCGGCAACCTCTTGCGGATTTTTCTCCACCCGCTGGAGCAGGTTTTCCAGAAAATAGTAAGAGGTCAACCCGCCGGCGATCTCATCGTATTTGCCGATCCGCGAATGGTAGGAGTTCAGCCGCGCGGCAACGTACTGGTTGCCCGCGGGAATGATGGAGGCCTCCATGTCCGCCTTGGCGCTACGGATGATCTCCACCAGGCGCTTGGGGTTGTCGAACTCGTAGTCGCCGAGCAGTTCGGCGTAAAGGTCGAACAGCTTGTCCAGCTTGTCCACCACCGCCTTGCCGTTGAAGAAAATGCGCGACAGGATCCGGCTGGAGTCGTTGAGGTGCGCCGAGGAAAAATGCGAGGTGCGAATGCCGCCCGTATGAATGCCCAGCATCCGCGAGATTTCCACGTAGTCATGTTTTTTGGTCCCCATCTCAAGAATGAGCGTGCCGAGCAGGGAGAGATAGGGAACCTTGTCCAGGGGAACGGCCCGCGCATCGAACCCGACCTGCACATAGCCGATCCGGTTGGTGAACAAATCGTGAAAAAGAATGTTGTTGTCCTTCCTGATTTCCAGGGGATACCGGGTCGAGTTCTTCTCCAGGTCGTCCAACCGCAACTTGGGAAGGGTGGCGAGGGCCTCCGGGGAGTCCGGGGTTTGTTGAAGTTCTTGCAGGAGCTTGGTTTTTTCCACCAACCGCGTCACCTCCTGCGGTTTCAGGGACGCCTTGAAGTCTTTCAGCTTTTGCCGCGTTTTTTCTTCCTTCTCCTCGGTGAGGCCGGGGCGGGGCTCCGCCACCACAACGCATCGGTGCGGATTGTCGAGCAAGTAACGCCGGATCAAATGTTCAAAATAGCCGCGTTTCGATTCCTCCTTGATCTTGCGCATCAGGTCTTCGTATTTCAGGTGCATCAGCGGGTCGGCGTCGTACAACCAGGAGCCGAGGGCTTGAATGTTGTAAACGATGCCCTTGGGAAATCCGCCATAGTTGGCCTCGCGCAGTTTGAAGTCGATGGTGTTCACCGCCGCCGTGACCATGTCTTCCTCAATGCCCTGTTCGGCCAAGTGGTTCAGGGTGGAGTCGATCAGTTCGAGGATTTCTGTCTCGTTTTCCTTTTCCGTTCCCTTCAAGCCCACGGTAAACGAGGTTTCGGCGCGTTGCGAGTCGAACCCGCCGCCGACCACCTCGGACCCCAGGCCGGAATCGATCAGGGCCTTCCGCAAGGGCGAGGCGGGGGTGCCGAGCAGGAGATGGCTCAAGATGGTGAACGCCAGGCAGTGTTCCCGGTCGTCCGCCCGGCCCAGCGCCATCCCCAGCGTCACATAGGTTTTTTTGTCCGGCGACTCGCCGCGGGCGATGGAATACGGGATCGCCTCGCGCCGCGGCGCCTGAAAACGTTTCTGGAAATCGATTCGGGAATCGGTTTTGCCGTTGGCGGAAAATTCCTTCAAGTACCCCTCATGAATGAATTGCAAATAATCCGTCGTGCAACCGTCGCCGTAAAGAAACAACCGGCTGTTGGCGGGATGGTAATATTTCTCATGAAACTCGCGGAACTCCTCGTAGGTCAGGTCCGGGATGCGCTCCGGGTCGCCGCCGGACTCATGGCCGTAAACCGTGTCCGGAAACAGGGCGTGGGAGAGGTGGCGGTCGATGAGGCTTTCCGGATCGGAGAACGCGCCCTTCATTTCGTTGAACACCACGCCCTTGTAAACGGCTTCCGCGTCGGCGGCCTCCAGTTCGTGATGCCAGCCTTCCTGCATGAAAGTTTCTCGCGTGATTTTCGGGAAAAACACCGCGTCCAGGTACACGCTCATCAGGTTAAACAAATCCTTGCGATTGCGGCTGGCGACGGGGTACATGGTCTTATCGGGGAAGGTCATGGCGTTGAGGAAGGTTTTCAGGCTTCCCTTCACCATCTCCATGAACGGCTCCTTCACCGGGTATTTTCTGGAGCCGCACAAAACGCTGTGTTCGAGAATGTGCGCCACCCCCCGGTCGTTGGCCGGCGGGGTGCGAAACGTGACGCTGAACACCTTGTTGTCGTCATCGTTTTCCAGCACCAGCAGTTCCGCGCCGGTGGCCGCGTGCCGGAATTGCAGAGCCAGGGATTTCAGCTCGGGCACCTCCTCCCGGCGGAGCAATTCAAATCCGTGATACGTACCGTGAAGTTCCATAGTCATAACGTGCCTCATTTCTATTTTATAACCAGCGCCAGGGGGCAATGGTCGGAGCCGGGCACCTGATCGTAAATAATCGCGTCCTTCACTTTCGGCATCAGGTCCTCGGTCACGAAAAAGTAGTCGATGCGCCACCCGATATTGCGTTCTCTGGCGCCGAACCGGTAAGTCCACCAGGTGTACTGAACCTTTTCGGGATAAAGCGCGCGAAAGACGTCCACGTACCCGTGCGCGATGAACTTGTCGAGCCACGCCCTTTCCTCGGGCAGAAAGCCGGAGTTTTTCTCGTTCGCCTTGGCATTTTTAAGATCCATCGGCTGATGCGCGGTGTTGAAATCGCCGGTGACGATGAGTTTCTTTCCCGATTTCCGCAACGCCTCGCAATGCTCCAGAAAAGCGTCGTAAAAGCGCAGTTTGAAATCCAGCCGCGCGGTGCCGGAGGCGCCGTTGGGGAAATAGACGTTCAACAAATCGAACCCGTCGTATTCGCCGCGAATCATCCTGCCCTCGACGTCGAACTCCTCGATTCCCATGCCGAGATGCACGGCGCGCGGCTTTTTTTTGCCGAAAGTGGCGACGCCGCTGTACCCCGGGCGTTGCGCCGAATTCCAGATCGCGTCATACCCCTTTGGCGGCAGTAGGCCGTCATCCACCTGGGCGGGAAAGGCCTTGGTTTCCTGAACGCAAAGGATGTCGGGCGACTCCGCCGCGAACCAGTCCAGAAACCCCTTGTTGATGGCGGCGCGGATGCCGTTGACGTTCCAACTGAAAATTCTCGTGCTCACTGACGGGCTCGACTTTCAATTCGCGAATATCCTGGAACCGGGCTTGACGAAAGGGACCGGGGGAGAGAAAACTGACATTAAAAGCATAAAGGAAACCGCCGCCCCGTTCAACATGAGATTGACGAGACCGGCGCGCAGGCGGTCACCGTCTTTTTCGCATTTCACGGATTGTCTTGACGATATCCTTTGTGGACAGGTTCAGATTCACGCTCTCCACGTCCAGCGGCGATTTTGCCGTCCGCAGGGGTTTGACGACAAATCGCTGACCGTCGCGCCGCCTGATTTGCACCTCGCCATCCCGTCTGGCGCGTTCCAAAAGGGCCGCCAGTTTTTGCCTGGCCTCCGAAAACGTGTACACATTCATGACTCACACCTCCAGGGTTTTCGCGCCCGCTTGTTTTAACACCCTCAACAGCGCTCTATCCAAAGTAACCGCGGGGCAATTGTGTTTCAAGGCACACGATATTATATAAGCATCGTAAGCATAGATATTAAACGTTTTTGACAACTCCAGGGAATGGGTTATATCCACTTCCGTCAAGCGGATCGGTATTTGTCGATAAATTTTCATTGCCTGTAACGCCTGCGCAAGGGTTGCCTGGTTTCTTTTCAGCATCGCGGAAAACGCATTCCCGATCTCCCAGTGAACGGATTGGGGAGAAATAAGGTCGGCGTTGTTCGTTAGTTCAACAAGCCTTTCTTTCTCCGGCTCGTCGGCAATAACCGCAATAATCGCCGAGGTATCAACCAGGATATTCATACAATCAGCTTAATATGTACAATTGTACTTGTCAATGGAATTCCCCGGATATAAATACCGGCAAAAGAATACAGGTAAAAAGTCTCTACTTGACTACATGTTGGCGCGGCCGGTTGGTTTGTTGTCGGGCCGGCCAACACCTACCCCCCTTCCCTTTCCAACGCGCGGGATCAAAAAGCATTGCGTCGGAGCATACCTGCATTTCTCGCTATATATAAGGGGATAAAAATCGGAGACTGGAGACCGGAGACCGGGAAACGCTTTGAACCGCTAAGGCGCAGAGGGCGCGAAGAAAAGAAAAATCTAACCACCGATGCACACGGATGAACACAGATGAACAGAGAAAAGCCTCCTTCAAGGAAGGGGGTTTGGGGGAGCTTTTCTTTGCGTCCTTGGCGGCTTTGCGGTGATTTCGGTATGGTAAATTTTAATCTTCAAATCGCGGGGTTCGACATGCCAAAACCAGTTTTTACAAGTCGTTTAAAATCAAGTGGATATCAGGAAAATTTCGATCCGGTTTTTGCGGCGTTTTGCCGCGAAATTCGTTGATTTTTTACCTGACCGGCAACCGAAGAAACGGCTTGCGGCGCAAGGGGTTGCCGGGTTCATGACCTGACATTCCGACTATTTCGTTCCTCATTTTTCAAAAAATTTTTTTTCGCGAAAATCGGCTCCCGTCAGGCGCTGTCATGGTTCGACGGGCTCACCATGACAGGAATGCGGGCGGGTTCGGTCAGGGCAAGCAACATCCGCGGGAAGTTGGGCGGAAAGAAGCAAGATGCTTCGACGGGCTCAGCATGACGTGCAAACAAGCTCACGATGACACGAAGCGAGATGCTTCAACAGAACCTGTCCTGAGCCTGCCGAAGGGCTCACCATGACAGGGCGGGCGGCGGTTTTGTGATACACTCGCAATCATGTCCCCGGAGCTGGAAGTCAAAAATTTGCGGGTCGCTTTTTCCACGCCGGACGGGGAATTGACGGCGGTCAACGGCATCGGCTACCGTCTGTTCCGGGGGGAGACCCTGGCCATTGTCGGCGAGTCGGGTTGCGGCAAGTCGGTGAGCGCGATGGCGCTTCTCGGGTTGATCCCGCAACCGCCCGGCAAGATCGCCGGCGGCGAAATCCGCTTTGGCTCCCGCGCCATTCCGGCGGACTCCATCCGGGAACTGCGGACCTTGCGGGGCAAGGAGATCGCCATGATTTTCCAGGACCCGATGACGTCGCTGAACCCGGTGTTCACCATCGGCGAGCAGATCGTGGAAACGATTCTGCGGCATACGGCGCTTTCGCGCCGTCAGGCCGGGGACAAGGCCGCCGGCCTTCTGCGGCGGGTGGAGATCGACCGGCTGTCCGTGTATCCGCATCAACTGAGCGGCGGGATGCGGCAACGGGCGATGATCGCCATGGCCCTGTCGTGCAACCCGCGCATCCTGATCGCCGACGAGCCGACCACGGCGCTGGACGTGCTCATTCAGGCGCAAATCCTCGGCCTGTTGGACGAGTTGAAGAAGGAGACGGATTTATCCATCATCCTGATCAGCCATGACCTGGGGGTCGTCGCGGAAGTCGCCCAGCGCGTTCTGGTGATGTACGCCGGGGAAATCGTCGAGTCGGGGCCGGTGAAGGATTTGTTCGAGTCGCCGTTGCACCCGTACACGGAGGGATTGCTGAACTCACTGCCGCGGCTTGCCGACGCGCGCAAACGGCGGCAACGTCTTGCGGAGATCAAGGGCAGTGTGCCTTCCCTGAACGAGATGCCGGAGGGTTGCCCGTTCCACCCGCGCTGTCCCGCGGTGATGGAGCGGTGCCGAACGCGGAAACCGGGGCTGAAGGAAATTCGCCCGCAACACCAAACCGCCTGCTGGCTTCACGAAACCTGAGCCGGCGGCAAGAGACCGACATCGTGACACTCGCCGGAGGGTTCTGCCTTGACCGCCGCATCGGAAAACCGGGTTCTTCTGCAAGTCAAGGACCTGAAAAAGTATTTCCCCGTTAAGGGGAACATTTTGAACCGGTCTTCGGGAACCCTGCGAGCGGTGGACGGGGTTTCGTTCACCCTGGGCAAGGGGGAGACCCTGGGGCTGGTAGGGGAAAGCGGTTGCGGCAAATCCACCACGGGCCGGGCCGTTTTGCAGTTGATCCGGCCCACTTCCGGACAGGTCCTCTACAAGGGCAAGGACCTGCCACGCCTGGCGGCGGGGGAAATGCGGCGGCTACGCCGGGAAATGCAGATTATCTTCCAGGCCCCCTACGCCTCGCTCAATCCGAGAATGCGGGTCGGGCGCATCCTGGAGGAACCTTTCGCCATTCACCGGGCGGCGGCCGGCAAAAAGGAACTGGCCGAGCGCGTCGCCGATTTACTGCGCCAGGTGGGGCTGTCCCCGGACCATGCCCGGCGCTACCCGCACGAGTTCAGCGGCGGCCAGCGGCAACGCATCGGCATTGCCCGCGCCATTGCGTTGAATCCGGAATTCATCGTCGCCGACGAGCCGGTCTCCTCGCTGGACGTTTCCGTGCGCGCCCAGGTGATCAACCTGCTGGCGGACTTGCAGGACGCGCTGGGCATTTCCTATCTGTTCATCTCGCATGACATGGGGGTGGTGGAGCATTTTTGCGACCGGGTCGCGGTGATGTATCTGGGCAAATTCGTGGAGCTGGCGGACAGCGACACCCTGTACGCCGCGCCGCGGCACCCGTACACGGAAGCCCTGCTCGCCGCCGTTCCGACACTGGAAAGCGGCCGGCGCGCCAGAAAAATTTTAATCGCCGGGGATATCCCCAGCGCCGCCGGGCCGCCGTCGGGATGCGCCTTCCATCCCCGCTGTCCCATCAAGGAGAAAATCTGCGAGGAACAGGAACCCGAACTCAAGGAAACGGAGACGGGCCATTTCACGGCCTGTCATTTGAGGACATGACGCTTTAACGCGCGCCTTGGCTTCACTTTTTTTGCGGGGATGAACGTCGGAAAGACTGGAGGATGTTCTCTTGAACGGCCATCCAGGTTTCAGCATACAAACGAGCGCTAAGTCAGAGCTTCCCGATAAGCCCGTCTTACCCTCGCGGAATAAGAACACTCGGTTGCATGCTGAAACTCGAATGACCTGTGTTTAAAAGGAAGACTGGTTGCTGAAAAAGTTTCAAAACGTCATTCTGAGCCTGTCGAAGAATCTTCAACCGTTGATTTGCATAATAGGCAAGATGCTTCGACAAGCTCAGCATGACAATCAAATTGACTTTTTCAGCAAGCTACTCATTGTACTACAAATTGTATCGAGCCCAAGGGGCAGTGAAAATCCTTTGAACTACGATTTCAAGATCATCAATTTTCGAATTCTTTGTCGTATTAATACTACAAAACAACGGAGGGCTTTCTTCGGCGAGGCGGCCGGACATGATCAGCTTTTCTTGTAGAAAAAATCCTTGAGGTATTTCCAGATCAGGATGGAACCCAGCCGGTTGCCCATGGATTTCAACCAGGTGCTTCCTCCCAGGCATTTTTGGCAATAGGGATCAACCACCTTGAAATTGCGGAACCCCTCGATGACTTTCAGAATGCGGTCGGAGTTGAGAATTTCGACGATGGGCGTTTCAAACACGTTTCCCGCGCCCGCCGTTTGGCCGTTGTAGTCCTTGCAACAGTAGGTCAGGTCGCCGTTGGTGAGGATGGCGAAATGGTCCGTCAACGCACTGCAATAGCCGATCCGCGAGGGCACGACGTTGTCTCCGACGAAGGCGTTTCCCCAGGTGTCGAGCACGTAGGTTTCAAAGTAGAGGTTGGGTAGCACTTCGACGACGTTCCATTTGAAGACCGAGAGTTTTTTGATCTTGTCGCGGACGCGCTCCAAGCCGCCGTTGCGCGGATACAGTTCATGAATCGCCTCCGCCCAGTAGGTGAAGGTGCGTTGCAGTTCCGGGGTGTTGCCGAGGACGTTCATGGTGCCCAGGGTCCAGTCCTCGCCGGGAACCTCGGAGGCAAACTTGGTGTTGAGGAAATGGATTTTGATTTTCGGCGGGTTTTCCTGTTTCAGGCAACGGCCGATGAACTCCAGAATCTTCTGCTTGTATTCCTCGAAATCCATTTTCCGGGCCTTGCGGGTCTTGAACGATTCCGCGTCGGGGGTTTGCAGGGAGATGTTGATCTGCGTCGCCCGGACCGACTCCAGTTTTTCGGCGATTTCCGCATCGAGGTAAGTGCCGTTGGTGGTGATACCCGTGCCGACTCCTTTCCGGTGCGCGTGATCGAGAATATCGAAAAACCTCGGGTGCATGAAAGGTTCACCCATCACGTGAAAGGTGATTTTTTCCGCAAGGTTGTATTCGGCGACCTGGTCGACGATGCCGATGACCCGGTCGTAGTCCATGTACTCGTACTTGCGCGTCATCTCCTGTTTGGGGCAGAAAGTACAGTCGAAGTTGCACACGTTGGTCAATTCAACGTGAATACGTTGCAAGGGGAACCGCACCCATTCGGCGATTTTCCCGGGGACGGGCTTGGGGATTGATTTGACGGTCGTCGGCATTTCTTGGCGCGCGGTTTATTTGTCCCAGACGTAGCGGTTGACGCTTTCCGAGGTGAAGGAACTGTTGGTTACGTTGCGCCGCACCTGCTTGGAACCGCATTTCGGGCACACGACTTCCTTCTTGTCCACTTCGGAGATTTTCATTTCCACTACGAAGTCTTTTTTACATTCCAGGCAGGAATGATCGTAATGTGGCATGGCATCCTCCCAATGGAAACAAGGATACATCAGTTTCGCCGGACGGGCAAGGCCCACCGGGCTCCGGCATGTGGCCCTGAATCAGTTCGGCGCCGGCGCATCTTTCTCCAGGCGTTGCCTGACGGCAATGAGGCCGGAGAAATTGAACCAGCGGAAAAAGGTGTCTACAGCAGTGAAACCCGCGGCGCGCAGAAGCGCCTTGTTCTGCTCCTCGGTAAAGGGGATCAGCACGTTTTCCAGAGCCTCGCGTTTTTGGGCGATTTCGTTTTGCGAGTATCCCTGGCCGCGCTTGAACCGGTGGTGCAGGTCCACGAAAACGCGGTCCAGTCCGGGGCTCTCGCTCCTCACCTTTTCGATGAGGATGAAACAGCCGCCGGGGTTCAGGGCTCGAAAAATTTTTCCGACCAGCGCGGCGCGGCCGGGCGGCGGGATGAACTGCATCGTGTAATTCATGATCACCGCGTCGGCGTTGTCCAGGGGAAAGTCCGATTCCAGGTCGGCCTCGATGAGCCGGCACCGGTTCGATGTTCCCTCGGCCTCCAGCTTTTCCCGGGCTTTTTGCAACATGGCGGCGGAATTGTCCAGCCCGGTCAGGCGCACGGACTGCGGAAGGTTTTCCGCCAGCAACCGCAACAGGGAGCCCGTGGAGCATCCGAGATCGTAAACGTTCGCGCCGGCGCGGCAGAAGGGCGCGGCAAGTTGCAACACCATTTGCCGGCATTCCTCATAATGAGGAACACTGCGCGCCAGCATGTCGTCGAACACCCGCGCCACGGCAGTGTTGAACTCAAACTTGACGCCCTCCCCGGCACGGGCGAAAAGATCGTCTTTGGGGCTTCTATCCATGAGTTTGAAAAACGGACTAATGCTACTTAACTAAGTGTCTACTAATTCGGGGGAAAGGTCATGTTAGGAAAGCTAAGGTCAAAATTTTTATTTAATTGACGTTTGCAAACGGTCTAACCACTTTGGAATTTCAGCGTTTTCTCCCTTAATATGAAAGTGGATTTTTGAAATAAGTTTGAAGACCATTTTTGCCGTTTCTTTTGCCTCTTTAAGGTCCAAACGGTAAATGATTTTTAACTTGTCATAACCTCCGAACTTTTCTGTCACTGAAAAAGGAGAAGGGTGAACCAAGGAGTCTCTAAACGGCTTCATGGTTTCCAGGAACTTTTTAACATCTGGTTCATCATCATCCCAAAGGGGCTTGCCGGAAATTATTTCAGGATATTTTATTATCTTCTTTCGAAGAGACACTTGGCTACTATCTCGGATTAAGTTTTGCTCGTTTTTCGATAAACCATCTAAAGATGTGTTTTGTGAAACATATTCCCAGGCAATTCCGTTTAAATAGGCTTC